>NZ_DDGH01000023.1:0-10066 GCF_002337565.1 Rhodopirellula sp. UBA1907
ATCGCAAACCGCGAGGTGCGCTCCGTTTAAGCGATCACACACAATCGGACTGGTAACGACCCACCAACTTCGCTAACCTCCGCGGGAAACACATATTTCTCGTCGTTGGACGGGAATTCCTATGCCCATTTCTCACCAAGGAAGGCGAGACCATGGCGACGGTTGTCTGTACACGTTGGTTAGACGCATTCCCTGCATCGTATGTCACCGTTTTGCGAAACGCTGTGGCAGCCAACTTGAACCGTTCACATCGGTTTGTTTGCGTCACCGACAATGTGGCTGGATTAACTGATGGGGTCGAAGGAATTCAGATGCCTGATTTAGGCATCCCCTTTGAGCATCAGGAAAAGGGATGCTGGCCCAAACTGTCGATTCTGGCACCAGGCGTTTTGCCCGCTGATGAACCAACGCTGTACTTGGATCTCGACGTCATGATTAACCAGAACCTGGATGGGTTCTTTGATCGTTTGGAGGCCAAACGAGGTTTTCATGCACTGCGAGAATGGAATCCAACGCTCTGGAGTTTGGTCCCACTTGCGATGCGTCCTGACCGGGGTGTTCAGGGATCCATTTTGGGATTTTATCCGGGTGAGCAAGCCGAATTGTTTCGGCAATTTAACGAGCACCAGCAGGAGTGTTTTGATCGGTTTCAACTCGACCAAGATTTTTTGACCGATAGTGCGACGGACGTGAACTACTGGCCGTTTGCATGGACCTCCAGTTTCAAGTGGCACTGCCTGAAGTACTACCCGATCAATCAGATTTTCCCCAAAGTGAAGCGGCCGGCAAAAGCCAAGGTGGTCGTGTTTCATGGCGACCCGCGGCCAATTGACGTGGTCCCAGAGGGCGACTACCGCTGGGGCACGCGACGGAAATTCGGGCATGGTCCCGTGGATTGGGTCCGGGACTACTGGCTGCGGTACGATTCAAGCTGGACCGAATAGGAAACTGAGTTAGAAGCATGCGTTCCCTCAATGATGGCAGCCTGAAACGCCGCCTCAAGACGGTGAACGCCGACTTCATCCGGCAACGATCTTTAATCATCACGACCACGCACTCGAATGGATTCCCCACGAGGTCGAAAACATGAACGTGTCTCAAGCACTCGTTGTCACATTGCGGCGAGCCACCGCGCGACAGCCACAGGTTCAGCGGATTCTGCAAACGTGTCCGGTACCATGTCAGATTCACGATGCGGTAGACGGCAAATTGTTGCCAGACGATGAATTACAACGATGGATTGAGCCTCGGTTGCATTTACCTTCGTATCCGTTTCCGCTGAATGTCGGCGAAGTCGGTTGTTTTCTCAGCCATCGCGGCATCTGGCAACGTATCGTCGACGAGGGTTGGGAGCAAACGTTGATCGTCGAAGACGACATCGAATTCGAACTTGGATTTGCAGAATCGCTCGCCTTCGCCAGTGAGCATGCTCGAAGTGGCGACTACGTCCAATTTCAAGTTCGACCGTTCACGTCACCGCACCGGGTTTTATCGCAGCAATCTAAATGGGCTTTGTTGTGTCCAGACGTGATTCCACTGCGAACGTCAGCACAGCTGGTGACGAAGTTGGCCGCTGAGAGGTTGTTAGCTGCATCGAGCCGATTGGATCGTCCCGTCGATGCGTTCATTCAAATGCGATGGGTCACAGGCGTGCGTGTGGTCGTGATGAACCCATCCTGCGTTCATGAAGTCTCGGCGAATCTAGGGGGGAGCACAATCGGCGGAGGCGGCAAGCGACAGGCGATGACCGATCGAGTCAAACGGGAAATTTTGCGTCCGATCTATCGTTTTCAAATTGCGTCGCGTTCTCGCAAGGATGCAGCTTAGAAACGGTAGAGAAATGCAAGTCGGGTGTCTTTTACCGAGTCGATGCAATGGAAGCAGTGTCGAATTGGTGTCTGACTCGTCCGTTCCGATAATGCTTTGTACAGAATTGACATTGAATTTGTTACAAGTCGTTTCCTACAAGAATGTTCAGTCGTTCGATCGTTAACGGTTCGACGACCTTGCGACTCAGAAAGAAACCTGCCCAAAGGAAAAGGATTTTCAATGCGGCAAGACGAACCGATATGGATCACCGGTGCAGCCGGTATGGTCGGCGCAGCGTTGACGCGGTATCTGCGGTCCGGGGGCTACACCAATCTGCTGACGCCCACGCGGAGTGAACTGGACCTTTGCTCAGCCGATGCGGTGCAGGACTATGTTGAAGAATTCCGTCCAAAATACGCATTCCTATTGGCTGCCAAAGTTGGTGGGATCGTCGCGAACATGAACGATCCAGTAGGTTTTTTGGATGAGAATCTTCGCTTAGTAGTCAATCAACTCGGGGCATGTTCCAAATCGGGCGTTAAAAAGATTCTGTTGCTTGGTAGCACCTGCATTTACCCGCGTGAGTGTGCTCAGCCCATGATCGAAGACTCTTTGTTGACCGGTCCGTTAGAACCGACCAATGAAGGCTACGCGTTGGCGAAGATAGCTGGACTTCGGTTGGCTCAGAGCTACCAGAAACAAATGGGGATGCAGTGTGTTTTGCCGATGCCTTGCAATATCTATGGCACCGGCGACCACTTTGATTTGTCCCGGTGTCACGTCCTTAGCGCTCTGGTCAAACGGTTCTGCGACGCGGTCGATCAGAATGCTGAATCGGTCACGCTTTGGGGAACCGGATCGGCCAAACGTGAGTTCATTCATGTCGATGACGTTGTTCGGGGCATGCTGCATTTGTTCGATGCGAACACCGAAGGCCAAATCATCAATCTAGGTCCGGGAACAGACGTCAGTATCGCCGAATTGGCGGGCATGATCGCAGAGCAAACCGGTTTTCAAGGTCAGATTTGTTGGGACACAACCCGTCCCGATGGGATGCCTCGCAAGTGCACGGATAACACGCGATTGAAACAACTGGGGTTTGAGCCCCGCATCTTGCTGAGCGAAGGGATCGCCCGAACGATCCTGGAATACCGGCAATTACATAGCAACCACTCATACTCGGCGAACGCGGCATGAACCCGGATTCCCAAAAAGCCTTTGAAGCATGGATGGATGACCATTTGGAACCCGCAGCCAGCGAGTTCGGCCGCTACTGGTATCCATTGACGGTGCCCACGTTCGGTCGAGATGAAATTGCCGCTGCAATGGATTGCTTGGTCAACTATCGGACATCCATGGGTGCGTTGACTCGCGAATTTGAGACACAGTTTGCTCGGTACATCGGTTGTCACGATGCCGTGATGGTCAACAGTGGTTCGTCAGCTGATTTGTTGTTGGCTTACAATCTAATCAATCCGTTGAACCCTCGATTGGAGGCCGGCGACGAAGTCTTGGTCCCCGCCGTGACTTGGCCTACCCAAATTTGGTCGCCTTTGATGGCGGGATTGAAAGTCACACTTGTCGATGTTGATCCAGAGACACTGAACGTCGACTTCGACGATATGCGCCGTCGTCTGACACCAAAAACCAAATGCGTTTTCGCTGTGCATTTGATGGGAAATCCCATCGATATGAAGTTGATGGAGCAATTTTGTGAAGAGCACGGATTGCTGTTAATTGAAGATTGCTGCGAGTCACTCGGTTCAAAGTACGATGGAAACCATGTCGGTAACTTCGGATTGGGGGGAAGCTTCAGCTTTTTCTTCTCCCATCACATGACAACAATGGAAGGTGGCATGGTGACGTGTCACAACGAAGAAGACGCTGACGCATTGCGAGTATTGCGAGCTCATGGTTGGTCGCGAGGCGTGCAGACGCCTACCACTGGGTCTCAATCAGGTTCTGCTAATCCATCAGTGGTGGATGATCGCTATCGGTTTATCAATTGGGGATTCAATCTACGGCCGACTGAATTGCAGGCAGCTTTTGGGTTGGAGCAACTCAAGAAATTGGACGGCATGAACGACCGTCGCCGAGAGCTGGCAGCCCGATTCGAAAGTTACGCGGAAAGTCAGTCATGGTTTGGCAGCTTTGAGACGCCAGTCGCCGGTGAGGCCAGTCCGTTCGCGTTGCCTCTGTTATTGAAAGGGGATGCGGTCGGATTCAGAACCGAGTTGCTAGCTCATTTGGAAGAGGCAGGCGTTGAAACTCGTCCGGTAGTGACAGGAAACTTCGCACGACAACCAGCAGCCAGTCTGCTGGGACCTGTTGATCCATCAGATTATCCCGGAGCTGAATGGGTCCACGAACAAGGCTTCTATTTAGGCCTCAGTCCGATGATGGACGACCTCAAAATTGAACGGTTGATTCGCACGCTCGATGAAGCCTATGCAGCCGTCGTAAGACCAACCCAAGTTCGTAAGGTGGCTTGATCGATGATTGTGACACGATTGATTGGTGGACTCGGGAACCAATTGTTTCAGTATGCATTTGGGCATTCTTTGGCTCGCAGCACCTACCAAACGTTGTTGATCGACGATTCAGCATTTATTGATTATCGATTGCACCCATTGGCGATTGATCACTTCACCATCTCCGCATCGCGGTTGTCGGACGCCGATCGTTCGCGAGTTCCGGGGAAGTTCTTGCGAACCCCAGTTGGGCGAGCGTTGGACAAGGTAAGCCGGTTTGTTCCCGGGTACCAAGGAGTGCTTCCGGTTCGCCGCGAAAAACCGTTTGGATTTCGAGAATCATTGCTGGCTCGGGAATCAGACCTCTATTTGGATGGCTACTGGCAGAGTGAGAAGTTCTTTCCTGGATTGCGTGGCAGTCTGCGAGAAGAGTTTCAACTACGTGAACAACCATCTGAGACGACACGGCGATTGTCCGCCCAGATGAAGAGTGAGAACAGTGTCGCGATTCACGTCCGTCGCGGTGACTATGTGACCTCCGCCAAGGCGAAGCAAATTTATCGAACGTTGGACGCGGACTACTACCGTCGCTGCTTGTTGGACTTAGCGGCCCATGAAACGGATTTGAAGCTCTACTTGTTCTCAAATGATGTTCCGTGGTGTGAATCCAATCTTGATGTTGGTATTCCGTTTACACCGGTGCAACACACTGATGGGGCGACTGCTCACGAAGATTTGCATTTGATTGCACAGTGTCGGCACGTTGTGATTGCCAACAGCACATTCAGTTGGTGGGGGGCTTACCTGGGGCAACTTCATCCAACGCGACGGGTTTATTACCCGGAGCCATGGTTTCATCCGGGCACACTGGATGGTTCTGCGATGGGGTGCGACGACTGGATCTCGGAAGCAAGTCTTGAGGAGCAATCTTCTCTAAAAAGCTCCCGACGGGCTGCGTAAACTGTCGAGAACTTCAGTTTGTCCATCAAGGCGATGTCGGACGTTTGGGCCTGGCTTACTTTCGGTTTGGAAGGTAGCTAAAACAGCAGGATTGAATTGCACCTCGTAGAGAAACAACATGATCGGACAAATGATCGCTGACTCGGGTCGGCTTTGTATGGGATACACCAAACGACTGATGACCGGAGTGACTCAGGAGCAGTTCGCTCGTTTCGCCGTGATTGGCGACACTGTCATCGAGTCCAACCATCCAGCGTTTATCCTTGGGCATTTGTCGCAGTATCCGTGGCAAGTGGTTGAGCAAGTCGGTGCCGACGCCTCGGCGGTGAAGCCCTCTGATAAATACGATGCATTGTTCTCGAAGAATGCAAAGTGTTTGGACGATCCGAACGGCACGCTGTATCCGCCAATGGAAGAAGTTGTGGAGAAGTTCTTTGCGTCGCACGAAGCTGCGATCGAGGCATTGCTGAATGCTGACGATGCGGTTTTTTCGTCGCCGAACCCAACCGAGCATCTTCGTGAGAAGTTCAGCACCGTTGGATCACTGCATGGTTTCTATCTAAGCGGTCACATGATGCTTCATATCGGACAGTTCAGCGCATGGCGACGTGCGATGGGGCTCGGGCCAGCATAGGTTGGGCCCGGCAACTCACGCTCATTAAACAAAAAAAGGGCTCGGTGATTTCTCATCGAGCCCTTTTTGTTTGGAATGATCAGATTGGCATTACGACAGTGGTCGCACGTCCCAAATGTCGTCCGCGTATTGCTGGATCGTTCGGTCGCTGCTGAACCACCCGCTGCCTGCGGTATTCAGGATGCTCATCTGATTCCAGTGATCAACGTCTTGGTAGGCCTTGCCTACTTCGCCTTGAGCGTCGATGTACGCACGAAGGTCGGCGATGGTGACCCAAGGATCCTGAGGGTTACGCAATCCGCTGGTCAACAAATCAAACAAGCCTGGATTGTCAGGGTTGAAGTGTCCGCTTTCCAACAGGTTCATGATGCGAACGATGTCCTCATCAGCAGCAATAATATCGTTGGGACGATAGTCCTTCTTCAATTCGGCGACTTCGGATGCGTCCAAGCCGAACAAGAAGAAGTTCTCGGCACCCGCATTTTCACGGATTTCGATGTTGGCTCCATCGAGCGTGCCGATCGTCAACGCACCGTTCATCATGAACTTCATGTTGCCCGTGCCGGAAGCTTCTTTGCCGGCGGTTGAAATTTGCTCCGACAACTCGGTTGCCGGGCAGATCACTTCCATCGACGAAACGCGGTAGTTCGGGAAGAACACGACTTTCAACAGGTCGTTAGCCGCGGGGTGATTGTTGACCTTTTTCGCAACATCGTTGATTAGCTTCACGATCAATTTGGCGACATGGTAGCCGGGGGCTGCTTTCCCACCGATCAAGACACAGCGTGGGACCATGCCCGCGGTTTCGCCACGCAGAATGCGATCGTACAGGTGCACGATATGTAGCACGTTCAACAGTTGGCGTTTGTACTCGTGAATTCGTTTGACTTGAACGTCAAACATGAACGACGTGTCGAAACGAACGCCGGTTTCGGCGACGACCAAATCAGACAAGCGAGCTTTGTTTTGTTGCTTGACTTCGATCCACTTTTTGCGGAAGTCGGCGTCGGCTGCATGCGGAGCCAACTCTTTGACCTTGGTCAGGTCTTTCTGCCAGCCTTCGCCAATGGTTTCGTTGAGAAGGTCACGCAGGCCTGGGTTGCAGTGCGACAACCAACGACGTTGGGTCACGCCGTTTGTTTTGTTATTGAACTTGCGAGGCCACAGCGTGTTGAAGTGTTTGAACAGACCTGATTCCAACAACTGCGTGTGCAAACCAGCAACACCGTTGACCGAGAAACTTCCGACGATGGCCAAGTACGCCATTCGAATGTGTGGGTTGTCACCCTCTTCGATCAGTGACATTTCGCGACGCATTGCAACGTCACCAGGCCACTGCTGGTCGACCAGTTTCAAGAACCGAGCGTTGATCTCGTAAATGATATCGAGCAGACGTGGCAGCAGGCGGCTGAACAAACCGACCGACCATCGTTCCAAGGCTTCCGGAAGCAAGGTGTGGTTGGTGTATGCCATGCAGCGTGTGACCACGTCCCAGGCGTCGTCCCATTCCAGTCCATGCTCATCCATCAACAATCGCATGAGTTCAGGAACGGCACAGGCGGGGTGCGTGTCATTGAGTTGGAAGCAGTTCTTGCGTCCAAAGTCGCTGAAGTCTTCGCCGTGCTGTTCCACCCAACGAGCGATCACGTCTTGCAAGGAAGACGAAACGAGGAAGTACTGTTGTTTCAGACGCAGTTCCTTGCCGTTTTCGCTGGCGTCGTTGGGGTACAACACCATCGAGATCTGTTCGGCGTCGTTCTTTGCGGCGACGGCTTCGGGGTACGAGCCCGCGTTGAATTCGCTGAGGTTAAAGACGTCGGTCGTCGACGCTTTCCACAGACGCAGCGTGTTGACCGTGTCGTTGCGATAACCAGGGACGGGCATGTCGAATGGAACGGCAAGAACATCGTGCGAGTCAACCAATCGAGGACGCAGGGTTCCGTGCTCGTCGTAGTAGTTCTCGGTGCGACCGTAGAAGCGAACGCGACGCGTGTCTTCGGGGCGTTTGATTTCCCAAGGGTTGCCATCACGCAACCAACGGTCGGGATCCTCGACTTGGCGTCCATCTTCGATGTGCTGGTGGAACATTCCGTATTCGTAACGGATGCCGTAGCCAACCACTGGAAGCTGCAGGTTCGCACAGCTGTCCAGGAAACATGCGGCCAAACGACCGAGGCCACCGTTGCCCAATCCGGCATCAAGTTCCTTGTCAGCGACTTCTTCCATTCCAACGCTGTAGGCTCGCAGAGCCTTGCGGACGTCTTCGTCCAAGTCGAGGTTTTCGACCGCGTTGGTGAGTGAACGGCCGATCAAGAATTCAAGCGACAGGTAGTAAACCTTGCGGTCTTCGCTCAGGCAGGTCTTCTTCCAAGTTTCCAGCCAGATCGGCACCAAGCGATCGCGAACTGTGATCGCCAAGGCCTGGTAAAGGTATTCGCTGTTTTGTTTGTCAGTCGAGTCGCCGGTAAAGTCGTGTCCTAGCGTGATCGTCAGGTGACGAGCTAGTTCCGATGACAAATCAAGGTGTGGAAACGAGGTGTCGGTCGGAGAAGCATTCGGCGGAGCGGAAAGCGTGTTGGACATCGATTTTCAACGTTTCAAGGACGAGACTAGAAGCCGGGAGTATATCGGTGCGATAAGGGAGAGCCAATCTAGATCGGCACCCTGTGCGCTTCACTTGAATCACGCTGTTGGATGCTCTTACCTCGTTAAGATAGGAGGGATAGGTTGGCTCTGGGGTTCTAGAGGAGCGGATCATTCCCCTGAGTTCCTGCAATGTCTTTCGCGTTGACAGCGGAAACCACATCTCGCAACGAGATTTTCAGTCAGACTTGAGTCAAAGTTTTTTTGACTTTTCGAGATTCCGCTTAAAAATCAGCACCCGATTTGCTCGTCACTTTCGAAATCGAGACGCGCAGCTCGGAGGCAAAGATGTTCGATGATTCGTCCACGTGTGCAGCGGGCGTGCGCAAATCCGCCCGCGGACGAGAAGAGACGTACGACTTAGGATTTGCGACGACGCATGTGGGGCAACCGGCGGCCTTGCGTTTGGGCTGTTGCGAGTTGCGTTTTGAGTTCGTCGAGCGTCAGCGGACTGACCGGAATCGTCATCAGTTCCTGAGGATCAATCTCGCTGATGAGATTTCGTTTGCCGATCTTTTCGACCTCGTCTTCCAACGCGCTCAACCAAGGAGGCAGATCGAGTCCAACGCCAACGGGAGTTCGCGAAAGTTCGTTGGCTTCTGCTTCGAGTTGTTCGAACGCGGCGCTAAAGCGATCCGCTTCCGCATCGCTCATGGCGGGTTCGACAAGCGATCGCATTCGGTCGATCGTCATCGGTTGGACGAATCGTTCTTCGATACGATCGGCGATGGTTGGCATTCGCATGGAATGCCGGCGTTGCAATTCGCGAAGCTTTTGGACGTAGAGTTCGGCTTCAGCTGCAATGCGTTCGTTGAGGCTTTCACGCCAACCCAAAGACGTTTGATCGAGGCCCATTCGCACGAGGACTTCGTGGGTCCACATGATCGGTTTCAAATTCCAAGCGACGCGTTCGTATCGAGTCCGCAGACGCAAGAAATCGAGGAACGTGTAGATCAGTTCGCCGCGATCGCTCTGTGTCGTTGTGCTGTTGTAGTCTTGGTATTCCGCGTGGTGATCAAGCAACGATTCGAAGACCAGCGTGATCCAACGCGAGGCTTCGTTGATCTTGATCTTGCCAATTTCGAGATCGCGAAAAAGCTGGGTGTCTTCCAGCAGGTCATCACCATCGGTCATGGCTCGTTCCAGCCATGACGAGACATCTTGGTGCAGAACCGCGCGAACGTTGCTCAGTTGCAAGAAACCTTGGGTGAAGATTGGGTCGCCGTAAAGCTTGATGAACTCCACCAAACGTTCCCACTTCGCGGGATCACTGACGGCTTCGAGCGGTGACAGGCGAAGCGTTTGGCTGTGCGCGAGCCAGCTGCCAAGCATCGTTTCGGTCAGTCGTTCCAACAACGGAATCAACCGATCGGCAATCGCGTCTTGGTCCGTGACGCTGAGTTCTCGTGTGGCGGATTGAGGTTCGGCCGGAGCAGGGGAGGGCGGTTCGCCGGCCGTGGCATGCAAAACGGCTTCGGCGATCGAGCCAACCAGCGATCGATACCCCGCACGATACAAGCCATCAAACTCAGTGACAGCGCCGGCACCG
>NZ_DDGH01000023.1:10174-14374 GCF_002337565.1 Rhodopirellula sp. UBA1907
TCAGTGACAGCGCCGGCACCGATTGGATGCCGTTGTTCCATTTGGCGAGCGGTTTCAATCAGTCGGCAGGTTTCTGCGAACAAGCCGCGACGTGGCAACCAGTGCAGCAGGTGTCGGAGCACTCGTTCTCGCAACCGGGTTACATAAATCTTGACCGGGTCACCGCCACGAGAAAGCGGGATGTAAAGCAAGCTGCGATTGAGGATCGCTTCGATGAAGGTGGGGAACCGCTCACGGGCTCGTTCGGAGTCGCCAGCGATGAGAGCGGAGAACAACTCAATCGCGCCAGCGTCATCTTCGGCAAATTCTTCGCCCACGTCCTCAGGCAGTTTGCCTTGCAGAGCTCCGAGAGCACTGGCGATCAATCGTCTCGCGTCAGCCATTTCCACCGCGGTGGTGATGACTCGTTCCATCAGGCTGTCGCGAAGAACTCGGCGGCGATCGTAGATTCGCATGGAATCTTTGTCGGTGCCAGCCGGTTTGATTTTGTAGGCTCGGACATCGCCAAGCAATTCGAGCAATCCGATTCGGTTGGCAACCGCTCGGCGAGCCCATGCGGACAACGCTTCGATCTGTTGTTGTCGGCGCTGGGGGGCGGGCGAGTTGGCTGGATCGGTCGACTCCGTCGCGGCGTGAATTTCGGTGAGTGCGACGTCGGCACCAACCGCCCACATGCGAGCCAACGACTGCAGGAAGTCGAGACGGCTGGCCAGTCGTTTCACTTCGGCTTCGAGTTCATCGACACTGCTGCTGTCGCTGCTGGTGTCAAAGATCGAACCTTCGTTTCCGTCATCGGTCGTGTCGCGATAGCTGACGTTTTCATACGCCGCATCAAAAAGTCCCGCCTCTTCATCTTCTTCTGGTGAACCGAACGGATCTTCGTTGGCTTCGGCCAACTCTTGTTCCCAGTTGTCGCGATGTCGATCACGGGGTTCATCGTCGCCAACTTCGAAGCGTGGTGCGGACCAAAACGATTCCGCGTTGGCTTCGAGGTAGTCAAAGAATTTGTTGACGCGTGGCCAGAGCTCGTGCGAGTCCTCTCGCATGTGATCGCGAAGTTGCAGCAACCAGCGTTCGGTCAGACGAGGCAACGAGTTCGCTCCGCTGCGAAGTCCAACTCGATCGGCTTGGCACAACCAGTGGATCAACAGAGCTTGAGCGGGAATGAAGTCTTTGCGTTCCAGCAGTGCCGAGATCACCAGCATGTAAGCTCGTGGTGAATCGAACAAATCCGCGTGAGGTGCCCAGAACGCGATGTCGCCTCGTTGGGCACCGCCACGATGCCACAACCGCAAGGCTTGTGCGACCAAACGAGCGGACTCGTATGATTCCCAAGGATCTGTTGCTTCGACGGATTCGACCGTGTGTGCCGCAAACGTTCGCCACCACTGGGCGACTTCGCGGTATTGGCGATCCATTCGTTCGTAGGCGGCTTCGTCATCGCGAGCGGCCGCTTCGCTCCACACGCGAGCGATGTAGCCGAAGAGGTTCTCGATGATGTACAGCAATTCATCGAGTCGGCTGTCGTGGATCGAGTTTTCGATTCCGGGATACAGGCTGAAGTTGCCAGTGAATCCGAGGATGTCCCAAGGATCCATCAAGGCACCGCATTCGATGGCGCGGCGGATCAGATCGAATGTTTGTTCGGGGACTTCGACCGCATCGGGGAAGCGATCCGTGCGGAGGGCTCGCAGTCCCAGCGTCATCCCACAATCAATGCGGCACATCAATCGAGCGGAAGTGGCCGGAACCACATCGGCTTGCTTGGTCGCCGAATCGGGGTAACCCAAGCGAGCGTAGATGCGCGCCAGTTGGACGTGTTGCAGTTGGATGGCGCGGCGGCGTGCGAGCGCCGCATTCAAGTTCTGGCGAGCAGCCCCGAAGGCTTGATGTCGCGTTTTCACTTCGTCGAGCAAACGTTGGCCGTGCTCGCCACCAATCTGCGAAATTCGCCAGTTGTAAAACTCATCGCGGAAGTTGGCGATTGGAACCATCAGCGATCGAAGCGTCACATCGCTGCTGTAACAACCGGGGCCCCAACCGGAGATGCCCGATGCCATCAGCATCGTGCCGGCCAAGACCGAAGCGGCTTCTTCAAGCAGTTCGTCACGCGGCAGTTCTGGCGTTTCATTGACTCGTGCGAGCAACGAATCCAGGGTCACGCTGCGAAGGATGAACCGATCGTAGCGTCCATCGGCATCGATCGCATGTTCATCCCATCCGCCGAAGTGATAGTTCGGTCGGCGATTGACCGGATGGTCAAAGTCATACGCTCGTGGGTCCAAGCAAAGCTCACGCAGTTGGTTTGGATCCATTGCCGCGGAACGCAAAATGTCCTCGGGAGCTTCTTCGATCGCTCGCACCGCACGCTCGATCAATTCGCGATACGGTCCGGCGGTGATGCCAGCGCCTTGGACCATTTGCGGGATCGGTCGAACGAATTCGTGAGCGTAAGGTTGGCACGCACGATTTTCGAGGACTGCGACTGGGCGGTAGCCGACATAGTCGTTCAGCGTGCCGATGATTTGACGCAAGCGAGCGGATTCGTCGTCCACGCTGCCGATGGATTCGTCTTCACCGATTTGCTGCACCATGACTTCGGCACAACGTCCCAGGAAGAAACCGTTGAAGAGCAGTTCCGGAGGTTGGTGGAACAGCAGGTCGCGATGGAAATCCAAGTAGGCCGGCAAGAGTCCCGACCAAAGGAGATTGATCAAACCGAGGGCGCGATCAACGTTTGCAAACGCGGGCGAGCTTTTCTGCAGCGACTGGGCGGCTTCTTCCAACCAGTCTCGCATGATCAAGAATGGAGGCGGCCCATTGAGGACGTCTCCGCCGGAAGCTTCGTCATGAACTTGGTTCCAAGCTGAGAACACCGCGGTCGGTGCGGGGCCGGACGAGAAGTTCAGGTATCCGATGAGGGCTTGGAGTGCCGTGCGGACGTCTTGCGAAGGCGGCGACCAGGCTGCGGCGGCCAATTGATGGTCGGGCAGGTTGCCGTTGGGTTCGCGGGACGGTGAGGCAGGCATCAAGGGAACCGAAGATAGTTGGAAGGCGGGACGCTTGGCGGGGGCGACGTCATTGTGGAGGACGTGCCGGTTATGTCGAGGGGCACGGGAAAACGCTTGGCTTTCCCGGCCACTCCCCAAAACGCATTCAGCTCTTCTTTTTTGCCTTCTTAGCCGATTTCTTGACCGACTTTTTCGCGGTCTTTTTGACAGACTTCTTGACCGATTTTTTGGCGGCTTTTTTGACTGCCTTCTTGGTCGTTGCTTTGGCTTTGACAGCCTTTTTAACGCTCTTCTTGGCCGCTTTCTTCACCGACTTCTTAACGGATTTCTTCTTGGATTGAGCGGGCTGAGTCTTGGCTTTCTTGCTGGCCTTTTTAGCTGCCTTCTTGGTTGTTTTCTTTGCGGTCTTTTTCGAGGCGGGAGTTCCGCCACCGAAAGCGGCTTCAAAGCCCTCGGCGTACTTTTCGTTGGTGCCTGTGCGCAGAATCGTCATGAATTTGAAAAGGTGGAAAGGAAACAGATGGGTGAATGAATTGAGATCCTCCGCAAGTGTCGCGGAGGTAGCGATCGCGAGGCTGGATCAGCCCGCGTGAATGCTCTTGTATCGGGATTTAGGCGAATCGTCGTCGGCGTCTTCGCCCATGCGTTCACGACGATTGCGTTCGTAGGTGTCAAAGTTGCCTTCGCACCAAACCACTTTGCCGTCGCCTTCGAAAGCAAGGATATGGGTTGCAAGGCGATCGAGGAACCAGCGGTCGTGCGACGTCACAACAACGCAGCCCGCAAAGTTCGCGATTGCTTCTTCGAGAGCACGCAATGTGTCGACGTCGAGGTCGTTCGTTGGTTCGTCCAGCAGCAACACATTGCAGCCTTTGCGAAGCAGCGACGCCAAGTGAACTCGGTTGCGTTCACCACCGGAGAGCACACCGACTTTCTTTTCTTGGTCGGGGCCTTTGAAGTTGAATCGCGAAACGTAGGTGCGAGCGTGCATGACACGGCCGCCCATTTCGAACGAATCGTGACCGCCACTGATCTCTTGATAGATCGTTTTGTTGGGATCCAGTTTGTCGCGAGATTGATCGACGTAACCGAGGTCAACGGTTTCACCGATTTTGATTTCGCCGCTGTCGACCGGTTCTTGTCCGGTCAGCATCTTGAACAGAGTCGTCTTGCCCGCACCGTTGGGGCC
>NZ_DDGH01000023.1:14493-20627 GCF_002337565.1 Rhodopirellula sp. UBA1907
TTGCCCGCACCGTTGGGGCCGATGATGCCGACGATCCCGCCGGGCGGCAAACGGAAGTTCATGTCGGTCATCAGTGTCTTTTCGCCAAAAGCTTTGTTGACGTGTTGAGCTTCGATGACCAACGAGCCGAGGTGTTTGCCCGATGGGATTTGGATTTCCAAATCGTCGGGACGATCCTCGAACTGTTCGGCCGACATTTGTTCGTAGGATTTGATCCGGGCCTTCGATTTGGCTTGGCGAGCCTTGGGGCTCATCCGGATCCATTCCAATTCGCGAGCCAAGTTCTTTTCGCGAGCCTTTTGTTGGCGTTCTTCCAAAGCCATTCGTTTGGCGCGGTTTTCCAACCACGCGCTGTAGTTGCCTTCGAACGGGATGCCGCGGCCGCGATCGACTTCGAGGATCCACTGGGCCACGTTGTCCAGGAAGTAACGATCGTGGGTGACGGCCACAACGGTGCCTTGGTAGTTGGCCAAGTGTTGTTCCAACCACGAAACGGATTCGGCATCGAGGTGGTTGGTCGGTTCGTCGAGCAGCAGCAAGTCGGGTTGGCGAATGAGCAACTGGCAAAGTGCGACGCGGCGTTTTTCGCCACCAGACAGGTTGGTGATCTCAGCATCTTTGGGTGGCAAGTTCATGACCGCCATCGACATTTCGACGAAGCGATCGAGTTCCCAAAGGTTGTTGGCGTCGATGATGTCTTGCAACGTCGCCATCTCGTCGCAGAGTTTTTGCATTTCGTCGTCGTCGGTGACTTCACCGAGCAAACCGCTGATCTCGTTGTAGCGGTCCACGATGGCTTGGCGTTCCGCGACGGCTTCTTGAACGTTTTCAAAAACGGTCTTGGTCGGATCGAGTGGTGGCTCTTGTTCGAGGTAGCCGACCGTGAAGCCTTTGCCCAATCGGGCGGTGCCTTCGAACTCGGTGTCCATGCCCGCCATGATTTTCAGCAGGGTGGATTTGCCGGCACCGTTGGGGCCGAGCACACCGATCTTTGCACCGGGGTAAAAGGCGAGGTTGACGTTCTCAAGGATCTTGCGTTGACCGTGTTTTTTGGTCAGGTCGATGATTTGGTAGATGAATTGACCGGCCATGTTTTCGCTTGGAGGGCTGAAGGTGGAGGCGGAGAATACGGTTGCAGTTGTTTGAATTGCAAAGTGAATGAAATGCGAGTGGATGCCGTGGCGGGCATCACTCCCATTCGATCGTCGCTGGCGGTTTGCTGCTGATGTCGTAGCAGACTCGGTTGACGCCTTTGACTTCGTTGATGATTCGGGTGCTGATGCGAGCCAGCAGTTCGTAGGGCAGGTGACTCCAGTCCGCGGTCATGAAGTCGTCTGTGTTGACGCAGCGAACCGCGACGGCGTTGTCGTAAGTGCGGGCATCGCCCATCACACCGACGCTTTGCACCGGCAGCAAAACCGCGAACGCTTGGCTGGTGTCTCGGTACAGTCCCGCGTTTTCGATTTCTTCGACCACGATCGCATCGGCTTCTCGAAGCACCGCCAGTTTGTCTCGGGTGATTTCACCCAGGCAACGCACGGCCAATCCGGGGCCGGGGAAAGGGTGACGCCAAACGAGTTGTTCGGGCAGGCCCAGTTCCAAACCAAGGCGACGCACTTCGTCTTTGAATAAGTCTCGCAGAGGTTCGATCAATTCAAACCCCAATTCTTCAGGAAGTCCGCCGACATTGTGGTGCAGCTTGATCGTGGCGGCCGGGCCGTCTTTGTCGGCACCGCTTTCGATCACGTCGGGGTACAGCGTTCCTTGAGCCAAGAAGTGAGCGTCTTCGATTCTCGCGGCTTCGTCTTTGAAGCATTCGATGAAGGCGTGGCCGATGCGGCGACGTTTCTCTTGTGGTTCATCGATGCCCGCCAAGTCGGCCAGGAATCGGTCTTCGGCTTCGACGACGTGCAGGTCGGTCTTGAAGTGGTTGCTGAACTCTTCCAAGACGATCTGTTGTTCGTTCTTACGAAGCAGACCGTTGTCGACCAAGATGCAAGAGAGTTGTGGCCCGATGGCTTTGTAGAGCAACGCGGCGACGACCGATGAGTCGACTCCGCCGGACAGGCCGCAGATGACGCGTTTGTCGCCGACTTGTTTTCGAATGGATTCGATTGCTGCATCGGCGAAGTCGCCGAGTTTCCAACTGCCATCGCAACCGCAGACGTCGATGACAAAGTTGCGAAGGATTTGGCCACCGTGTGGCGTGTGCGTGACTTCCGGGTGGAATTGCATTCCAAACACGGGACGTTCGTTGTGGCGAATCGCGGCGTAGGGGCAAGTCGATGTCTTGGCCATCGCGGTGAACTGATCGGCGATCTGTGAGACCTGGTCACCGTGGCTCATCCAGACTTGTTCGGATTCTTGCATGCCGCGGAAGATTGAATCGCGATCGACGAAGTCGCACATCGCTCGGCCGTACTCGCGGCTGGGTGTGTTGTCGACTTTGCCGCCGAGGGCTTGGCAGGCGAGCTGCATCCCGTAGCAGATACCGAGGACGGGGATACCCAGGTCGAACAATCCTTCGTCGCACTTCGGGGCACCTTCTTCGTAAACGCTGTTGGGGCCGCCCGAGAGGATGATGCCTTTGGGGGCCAGTTCGGCGATGCGTTCGGCGGAGATGTCATGGCGAACGATTTGGCAATACACATTTTGTTCGCGAACGCGGCGGGCGATCAGTTGCGCGTATTGCGATCCAAAATCGAGGACCAAGATGCGTTGGTCGGTCAGCCAAGTGGTTTCAGCGATGGCGGGCGAGGTGGTGTTCGCAGAAGAGGTCATCGTGTTCTTGCCGGATATTGCGGGAAAGGCCAATGCGGCAGTGTAAAAGAGCAAGGGGGAAACGGGGAAGGGCCAAGCGAGCCGGCAGTCGCGTTCGAGTGCGAAGATTGCGGCGGAGCAGGGCAGGGGAGGCCCGGATGGCGAGGGCGGCGTGATGCCGGTTGCGAGTGTTCGTTGAGGCAACGACCGCACGGCGAGTGAGTCTTTTTCGGGAAGAACTGCGTTTGTGGTCTATGATGGAGTGATTGGCAGATACTCGAACAAAGATGTTGGTGACGATGATTCAGGTCGTTTCAAAGGGGATTTCGATCGTTTCAAAGTGGAACGTTCGCCGCCCAGCCCTCCGCGTTTTCGCGGCGGTGACGTTGCTAGCTGGGACGGCACTGGTGTCCTTTTCCGGTGGAATCGCTCCGGCCGTTGGGCAAGAAACCAATCCGCGAACGGTCGCCAAACCGCTGGATGCGAGATCGCGAACGATTGTTCAGTCGGTCGATAGGCAGGTGAAGCGAGCCGGTGCCGCGTATGCCGGTGGCGACTACGAGACGTCCGGTGATGCTCTTCGTAAAGCGATCAAGCAGATCGAAGTGGCCGGCAATGCCGAGTCATCCGACCTGCACGATGCATTGCTGCCGATGATGCGCCGAATCGTCAACGCTCGCGCGATGCTGGAACTGGAAGGAGTCACGCTGCCGCCATTCCGAATTCCGGAACGACCCAAGGCGACGACCGAGCCAATGGCCGAATCATCGTCGGATCCGTCGGGCCAGCCCAGTACCGATGGCGTCAGTTTTGTCTCGGAGGTCGCACCGATCTTGGTCGATAAATGTGGCAGTTGTCACATTCGCGGCAGCAAAGGTGGATTCGCGATGCCGACGTTTGCCAAGTTGATGGAAGGGCCCCCCGAGGGAGTCGTGGTTTTTCCCGGTGATGTGATTGCCAGTCGATTGATTGAAACGATCGAAACCGGCGACATGCCTCGTGGCGGTGGAAAAGTCAGCAAGGAACAATTGGACACGTTGAAGCAGTGGGTCACGCAAGGTGCCAAGTTTGATGGCCCTGATCCCACCGCGATGCTGACCAGCTTGAAAAGCGGCGAGGCAACTCCCGACACGCCAGCGACACCAGAACCCGATCAGCCGACGATGGTCGGCAAGCCAACCGGCAATGAAACCGTTTCGTTCTCGAAGGACGTGGCACCGCTGTTGGTGGAGAACTGTACCGGGTGTCACTTGGACGCGATGCAGACTCGCGGCGGTTTACGAATGGACACGCTCGCTCAAATGCTTCGAGGCGGCGACAGCGGATCCGTGATGAAACCTGGTGACGGCGAAGCAAGCCTGCTCGTTCAGAAACTTCGCGGCAGCGCTGGCGATCGAATGCCCGCAGGTGGACGTCCGCCTCTTTCTGACAACGACATCCAACTGATTTCGACGTGGATCAGCGAAGGTGCCAAGGTGGATGAAGCTCTCGTGCAAACGCCGATGAAGGTTGTCACCGCTCAGGCTTGGTTGTCCGCAGCGGCATCCTCCGAGGTCAGTCAGCGGCGAGCGGAGATTGCGGAAGATGAATTCCGGTTGGCGGGGGCTGATGTCAATCGATTGCAAAATCACCAAAGCGACCACTTCGCAGTTTGGGGGGAAGTCTCGCCAGCGACGCTCGAAACGGTAGCGGAGTCGGCAGAAGCCGCTCTCCAACAGGCTCGCAAGTTTTTGCCCAAAGCCGATGGATCGCCGGAGGATTTCTTCCATGGCAAAGCTTCAATCTATGTTTTGCCAAAGCGGTATGACTACAGCGAGTTTGCGAAAATGGTCGAGGGCCGTAGCGTGCCCGCCGAGTGGCAGTCTCATTGGAAGTACGACGGCATCCGTGCTTACGTCGCGGTCGTCGCATCGGAACGAGCGAGCGAAGAAGAAATTGCCGGGCGGGTTGTGGCTCCGGTTGCCAGCCTTGCGGTGGTCAGCCGCGGTGAAGGCGTGCCGCGATGGTTTGCTCAAGGACTCGGGACCGCGATTTCGGGTGGCGAGTCCAAACGCGATCGAAATGCGAATATGCGACGGCAGGCCGAACTGGTCACCGCGGTGGGCAGCTTGAAGTCAGGCAAGGATTTCCTCAATGGAAAGTTGCCGCCCGAGCGAGCTGACCGGATGGCGGTTGCGATCGCGGAGTCCTTGCTGTCTCGGCAGAATCGACGGGGCTTTGACGCCGTGCTGCGAAATCTGCAATCGGGCCAGCCATTCCCGCAAGCGTTTCAGGCGGGGATGAACATGACTCCGATTGCTTACGTGGATGCTTGGCTGCAATGGGTCAAATGAATTGGTAAGTTTTCGGCCATGACCGAATCACACGCTTCTTCCGTTCCAGCCGAATTGCCCGCCGAGGCTGGTGCCGCTGATTTACCGGTGGCCGTCGCGGCACTGTATTGCTTCACTCCATTGCCGCAATTTGAATCGCTGCGGGAGCCGTTCCGTCAGCGAATGTCGGACGACGGCATTCGTGGCTCGTTGTTGCTGGCCGGTGAAGGCATCAACGGAACGATCGCGGGACCTTGTGAGTTGATGGAGCCGTTTATCGACTGGCTTCGGTCGATGGAGCTTGATGACAATGCCACTCCTTTTCGAGGAATGGATGTCAAATGGTCGTACTGCGAAGAGATCCCGTTTCGCAAAACCAAGGTTCGGCTTAAACGCGAGATCGTGACGATGGGCGTGTCGAGCATCGATCCGCTGCGATCGGTTGGCACCTACATCGAGCCCCAGGATTGGAATGCGTTGGTCGATGATCCCGATGTCACGCTGATCGATACGCGAAACGATTACGAAATCGAGATCGGTACGTTCGAGGGTGCCGTCAACCCTCACACGGAATCCTTTCGCGAATTCCCCAAGTTTGTCGAAGAGAGCTTGGACCCACAGAAGCACCCCAAAGTCGCGATGTTTTGTACCGGGGGGATCCGGTGCGAAAAGTCGACCGCATATCTGAAGGAACGCGGATTCGAAGAGGTGTACCACCTGCGCGGCGGGATTCTGAATTATTTGGAAAAGATGCCCGAAGAGGAATCTCGTTGGCAGGGCGATTGTTTTGTGTTCGACAATCGCGTCGCGGTCGATCACCAATTGCAGGCCGGGGAGTATGAGTTGTGCCACGGATGTGGATGGCCATTGACCCCGGAAATGAAGCAGCATTCCGATTACGAACGTGGCGTGGCTTGTTCGCGTTGTGCCGCGGAAGTGACCGACGAACAACGAAAACGTCGACGGATGCGTCAACAACAGCTCGACCAGGGCGTATAATCAGTCGGCCGATCCGGTTCTGCTGTTTGGTTGGCAGGTGCATCGGGGTTGGTCGCCGAAGGT
>NZ_DDGH01000023.1:20686-24212 GCF_002337565.1 Rhodopirellula sp. UBA1907
CTGAAATCTGCCGGTGAATCGGCTCTTCTCATTTCTCTTGATTCTTGTGAGTTCATTTTGTCGCGTTCACTCATTGGCTCGATTGCCGCTTTGGTTTTTGCCGTTCCCGCTTCGGCACACCCAGGGCATGGCAGCACGGAAGGTTTGACTCACTACGCCGCGGAGCCCGCTCACGTCGTTCCGATGTTGGCCTCGTTTGCCGCCAGCGGATTGCTGTTGGCAGCCGGATGGTTTGCGATCGGGCGGTTGAATCAGTCACAAACCGGCACCGCAGCACAGCCAATTCGCGTGGAAGACCAGTCGCCACGTCGTGTTAGCCGCACGCGATGAGCCAGTCCGAAGCGATGAATGCTGACGCGAAAGGTGCTTCGTCATGGGCCGCGATCGATGAGTCCGCGGCTTTGGATCGTTTTCTCGAGCTGACGCGAATTCCCGGCAAGAGTGGCGATGAAGCCGCCATTTCGTCCGCGATTCAGAAAATGTTGGTTCGCGCGGGAGTGGATCCGGACTGGATTCAGTCCGATGACGCTGGGACGAAGACCCGTTTGGATGGCAACGCGGGCAATTTGATCGTCACGTTGCCGGGCGACGATTCGTTGCCGCGGACGTTGCTTTCCGCACACATGGACACTGTTCCAATTTGTGTCGGATCCAACCCTCAGATTCGCGATGACGACGAATTGGGCCGAATTGTCGTGGCTGATGGGCCAACGGGCTTGGGTGCCGATGACCGCAGCGGTTGTGCGGTGATTCTCAGTGCGATCGTCGAGCGATTGTCGCGTCAGGCAAAGAATCCCAATTTAAGACTGGCTCCGGCCGCGATCACGTTCTTGATTCAGGAAGAGGTTGGTTTGGAAGGTGCGCGTCATTTGGACGTGTCCAAAGTCGGTCGTGTTGACCGAGCATTCAACTTCGACGGCGGAGCACTCGACAAAATTCGTCATGGAGCAATCGGTGGCGAACGGATTCAGGTGACCATCCACGGGCATGCTGCTCATGCCGGCGTGGCTCCCGAGAAAGGCGTCAGCGCCATTGTGATTGCATCTGAAGCGATCAGCAGTCTGCATCGCAACGGTTGGTTGGGGCTGGTTGAAAAGGACGGGCGTCGCGGGACCGCGAATGTCGGTGTGTTTCAGGGTGGCGATGCGACAAATGTGATCACGCCAGAAGTTCAGTTGCGGGCCGAGGCTCGCAGCCACGGTGCCGAGTTTCGTGCCGAAATCGTGTCTCAGATGAGAGCTGCGATCGAAAATGCGGTTCAGTCGGTGAAAGACGTCCAGGGCCGGACAGGCAGCTTTGAGTTCAGCAGCCGAGTCGATTACGAGGCGTTTCGTTTGGCGGAGGATCACCCGTCTGTGCTGGCGGCGACGGAGTTGATCTCGCAATTGGGACGCTCTCCACAGTGTGAAGTCGCCAATGGCGGTTTGGATGCGAATTGGTTGATGCTGCACGGCATCGAAGCGGTCACATTGGGGTGTGGTCAGGCGTCCATCCATACGGTGGATGAGTACTTGATGGTGGATGAGTTCTTGGACGCTTGTCGATTGGCAGCTGAGTTGATCGCTCCTGTGTGAGTAGTGTGTTTGGTGTAGCGAGCTTGGTTGCTTTTGTTGGTCGGGCGATGCGAGTGACGCCCGTTCGAAGGCGAAGCTCGTCAAAATCGTGGCGTCAGAGCGTTCAATACACTAGGTTCAACGCACGTGGCGACTTACAATTTGCCAAGTAGTCTGTAAGAGGCGTGTAAGTTCGTCGGTTGGAAGTGTTCTCGGTCACAAGTTCTCGGTCACAAATCGTTTGTCAGGTTCATGGCGCCCCGGAGTGAAGTTCGCTGAGCAGACCCATGTCGGGATGCGACGTGCGAACAATCAAGATTCATCGGCGGTTTTAATCGCTGAGTCCGCCGATCGTCTGAACCAACGCGGCCACCTCTTCGTCGTCGCTGACGGAATGGGAGCCCACGCGGCCGGCGAGTTAGCGTCGCAGATTGCCAGTGAACGCATTTCGATGCACTACTACCAATCGCGAGAAGAGGCTCCTGAGCACGCGATTTCTGAGGCCGTGCATCTGGCCAATGCCGCGATTTACGAACGCGGACAAAGTAATCCTGAGTTCCTGAACATGGGAACGACCGCCAGTTCGCTGGTTCTGGTCAACGGTGCCGCTTATGTGGCACACGTCGGAGATTCGCGAGTTTATCGCCTGCGGCGAGGCGTGCTGGAGCAGTTGACGTTTGATCACTCGCTGGTTTGGGAGATGCAAGCCAGCGGAAAAGTTCACAGCGACAGTGTCTTCAGCAAGTCGATTCCCAAGAATGTGATCACTCGGTCGTTGGGGCCCTCTCCTGAGGTGTTGGTTGATTTGGAGGGGCCGTTTGATCTGGAGGTCGGCGATCGCTTCATGGTGTGCAGCGATGGGCTGACTGGGCAAATCGAAGACGACGAATTGGCCGTTCTGCTGGATTCGCTCGATGTCGATAAAGCGGCACGGGTGATGATCGATCTGGCCAATCTGCGGGGCGGTCCAGACAACATCACTTTGATCGTTGTCGAAGTTGATGATGAGCATTTAACTCAGAACAATGGAGCACCTCGAAAGTCCCGCTCTCTGGGAGCGGATGAGGTTTCCTCGCGGGCGTTGATTGCGACCACCGCGTTCTGTTGGACGGGAGCGGTCGGTTTTGGATTGGCGGCAGCTTTGGTCAGTCCGCGGTTCGTGGGCTCGGCAATCGTCGCATTCATACTGGGGTCGATCTCAGCCGCGGTATGGGCGAGCGGTGTGTTCAAGCCGAATGAACGCAGGCGGCCACTGAAAACGCGTCGTGTTCGAGACCGGAGTTCGGCAGGTGGCTCGTCACCTGTTCCTGGGATGCCCGGCATGCCTGGGGCAGGGCAGGGTGGTTCAGGCGATCCGGCGGGGAGCGGTGGTCCTTGGGATTCGGGTGAATCGCTCGATATCGGAAGCGGAGAAACCGCGTTGGGGACCGGGCCTTACCGCCGATTCAGGGCCAATTCGCATGAAGCGTTCTTGCTTCGCATGGACGATGTGATCACCCAGCTTCGCCAGACTTCTGAAGAGCGAAATTGGATGTTGGATTGGCAGGATGTCGACCAGTTGTTGCAACAAGCCCGCCAGGCCACAAAGGAACAGGCCTGGGGGACAGCCGTGTCATCGTATTGCGATGCGACTTTGGCAGCGATGGAGCAGTTGCGGAAGCATCAAGACGATTCGGCAAGCGACACGGTTGTCGATCTGTAGCCGGTTGGGTTCGTATCCAATGGCCGTCCGAGCGTCGTTCCGTTTAGTTGGTAGCTGAGCCGGATTTTTTGATATCCGCGCGTCTCTCTCATTTGCAAGGCTTTCTGATGAAAGTGCTTGCGTATCGATTGGCAGCGGTGGTTTCCGCCCGGCACTCGCAGGGTTCTGGGATCGAATCTTTGTCGGGAGTCCTACTCGTGACGCTTCACTTCTTGGAAGAAGTGTTTCCCAGGACTGGTGGTACCAAAAACGTGCCGTCTTGAGAGGCGGG
>NZ_DDGH01000023.1:24301-32557 GCF_002337565.1 Rhodopirellula sp. UBA1907
CGTGCCGTCTTGAGAGGCGGGAGCCGTGCGTGTCGCCGCTTTGGATGACAGGCTTTGGTCGGGAGCGTCGTCGCGGAAGCAGTTTTCGACGTCCAGCGCACTCGTCATCGGCTCGACACCGGAGGTGTCGAGTTCGGACAATTGTTCAACGAAACCGAGGATGTCCGTGATTTGCGGACCAAAATCGGTTTGCTCCTGCTCCGTAAGCTGAAGTCGAGCCAGTCGAGCCAATTTTTGGATGTCGACCGAACCACCGCTGCCGTTGCCGGAACTGGACATCAGGACTTTTTGCTGCCGCTGACGTCAAATGGTTTGGTTTTCACCGTTTTGCGAACGACACCGCTGCGGATGCACTGCGTGCAAACTCGCATCGATTTATTGGTGCCGTTTGGCAATGTCACGTGAACTTTTTGCAAGTTGGGGACAAATTTACGGCGGGTACAGCCGGTGATCTTGGTACCGACACCGCCCAAGTACTTCGCTTTACCCCGGGTTTCGATACGGTTGCCCATTTGGACTTTTTTGCCGCACGCTTCGCACTGTCGTGCCATCTGATTCTCCGCCACCGCTCGCGGTGATTGTCATGAATGTGGTTTGAGACGGTCAAAATCCCTGGTTTCAGGGAGAAGCCCCGCAGGATAGCGGGTGGAACGTTTTATTGAAAGCAGGATTTTCAGATGCGGGGCGTGTTCGGAGTGGGAAGCGTCAAAGTTTGCCCAGCTGGAACGTTGAGAGCGACCCGCAGATGAGGATCAATAGGCGCGTTGCGCACCTCGCGGGCGGTTTCTAAGTCGTTTTGTGCACCGGTTGAGGACAGATCCCGCTAACCCACCGATGAATTCTCCCGACGACATGATGGATTGCTTTCAACTCACTCGAAATTTCTCGAGGTGATTGATTCGAATTCCGAAGCGATTGCCTGAAAGTTTCGATGTGCCATCGGCGGCAGGCAGCGTGTGCGTTGAAAGAGCGATGGACTGCGTTTGTTTCATCGTTGAGAGCGAGAGATCGGCCCTCCCTAATTGTGGGGGCACAGCTTCCCGTTCGAACAGCATCCATTTTGAATCTTGGTGACACGAAACGACCCAATTGGATTGGGATATCAACGGAGAAAGCAATGAAGCTTAGTAAACTAGCTCTGATCGCAGCGGTTGCATGCGGCGTTAATGCCACGAACCTGACCGGCGCTTCAGCAAATGATATTGGATTGGTCTCTTGCACCTCATCGCTTTGCGATTGTGGTGAGCCCGTGTGTGGTTGTGAGCCTGTTGGCGGCTGCGACACCGGTTGCGAGAACGAAGTGACTTGCGGTTGCGAAACCATTGGTTGCTTGGGTGATTGTGGATGCGACTCAGGCTGCGACAGCGGTTGTGATTCGCTCTGCGGCGGTGGCCTCGGAAGCTGCTTGCCCGGTATGGGCGACTGCTGCTTGGACGACCCTTACACACTGTTCGGCGACGTCTGCGGCATCGAAGTCGGCGGATGGGCGTCGATCGGCTACCACACAAAGGCATTGCCTTTGTTCAACAGCCGTCCCGACAACGTTCAGTTGCAACAAGCATGGTTGTACGCTGAAAAAGCCATCGACACTTCGTGTGGATTCGACATCGGTGGACGTATTGATTACGTCTACGGTACCGACGGACCCGACACGCAAGCGTTCGGAATCGACAACGGTCACTGGGACAACCAATGGGACAACGGTGGGGACTACGGCTCCGCGATTCCTCAGTTGTACACAGAAATGGGCTACGGCGACCTGTCGGTCAAGGTTGGTAAATTTTTCACGACCATTGGTTTTGAAGTCGTTGCCGCTCCGGACAACTTCTTCTACAGCCACGCTTACACGATGTACAACAGCGAGCCCTTCACCCACACCGGTGCTTTGGCAACGTACGACGTTTCGGATGACCTGAGCGTATTCGGTGGATACACGGTGGGTTGGGACAGCGGTTTTGAAGACAACGGCGACAGCTACCTCGGTGGTTTCTCGGCTGGTTTGACGGATGACTTGACCCTGACCTACGCCACGACCGTTGGTCGATTCAACGAGCGTCAAGGCGTTGCTGGCGGAGCCGAACGAGGATACATGCACTCGATCGTTGCTGATTACGCTGTGAGCGACAACTTGCAGTACATCATTCAGTCGGACGTACTGGATAGCGAAGATGCTGCTGGTGCAACCGTTCGCGACACGTTCGGCATCAACCAGTACTTGATCTACAACATCAATGACTGCTTGTCCTTGGGCAGCCGCTTCGAGTGGTACCAAAGCGAAGGCGTCTTCAACGACGGAAACAATGTCGACAGCGACGTCTACGCTTTGACGACCGGTATCAACTACCGTCCTCACGCCAACGTCTTGATTCGTCCCGAAGTTCGTTGGGACTGGGTCGATGGCGACTACACCGGGATCTTGGAAAACAACGACGACGATCAAACCACCTTCGGTTTCGATACGATCTTCACGTTCTAAGCTGCCCCGAAGGACGATTTCGTGAGACCCAAGAGGCCGGTTCACCGCAGAAATGCGATGAGCCGGCTTTTTTTCGTTTGCGTTCAAGATTTCAGCAAGCACGACCGAAGGCTTTCGACTCGCCGGACCAACCACCTAACCCGCAAAGTTTAACGCTGTGCCGGATTTTCCGGTGATTCGGGCTGGGGTTTCTATGGCAATGGTCTCAATTGCATCGCGCCGCGAGGACGATACTTCCCAGCAAGGACTCGCCTCTACTTGGCGGTCGACACGGTTGACTGGTTTGCTGCCATGGAAGGTGGCAGTCACTGTGGGCGCGGCGAATCCATTTGAAATCGATCAGGGACGAGCAAGATGAAATCGAAACGAGCTGCTTTGTGGTTGGCCCTCGGTGGCTTGGTTGGATTGGGAAGCCTCAATGGCGCTTCTGCCGCCGACCGATTCGTGGCTGACGCAAGTTACCAGGGCGGAATGCCCACGACGCAAGCCGAAGTCCTCCCCGTGGGGCACTTCAACGCCAGTTGTGATGAATCGTGTGACACGTTTCCCGAAATGGAATGTGGTTGCGGCGAACTGACCTGCGATGGTGGTTGTGGGGACATGGGAGGCGGCCTGTTCGACGATGGTGGCTGCGGCATGTTCGATTGCGATCTCGGCGATCCGTTCACCCTGTTCGGCGAAGCCTGTGGCTACACCGTCGGCGGCTGGGTTCAAATGGGCTACCACAGCAAAGCGTTGCCTTTGTTCAACAACCGCCCCGACGAAGCCAACTTGCATCAAGCTTGGTTCTACGCCGAAAAAGCGATCGACACCTCGGACGGGTTCGATTTCGGCGGACGCATTGACTACGTCTACGGCATCGATGCCCAAGACACGCAAGCGTTCGGCATCGACAATGGTCACTGGGACACCGGTTGGGATCGCGGCGAGTATGGCAGTGCGTTGCCACAGGTCTACGGCGAAGTGGGCTACGGAGACCTGTCGGTGAAGTTTGGCCGCTTCTTCACGATCATTGGTTACGAAGTCGTTGCCGCTCCAGACAACTTCTTCTACAGCCACGCTTACACGATGTACAACAGCGAGCCCTTTACCCACACCGGTGCATTGGCGACTTACAACGCCGGCGATGATCTGACCTTGTACGGTGGTTACACGTTGGGCTGGGACAGCGGATTCGAAGACAACGGCGACTCGTTCTTGGGTGGTGCATCGCTTGCAATGAGCGACGATGTCACGGTCACTTACGCAACCGTTGCTGGTCGCTTCGCAGATCAGCCCGGCGGAACCACTTCGCAAGGCTACATGCACTCGATCGTCACCGACATCACGTTGACCGAGCAACTGCAATACATCTTGCAATCGGACTACATCGACGCGGAAGACGGCAACGGTGCCAACTTCAAAGAAACCTACGGTCTGAACAACTACCTGATCTACACGGTCAGCGATTGTTTGGCCTTGGGCAGCCGCTTCGAGTGGTATGACGCCGATGCGGGTGTCTTCAACGGCAACGTTGACGTCTACGCGTTGACCTTGGGCGCCAACGTCAAGCCGCACGCCAACGTCTTGATCCGTCCCGAAATTCGTTGGGATTGGGCAGACGGAGCCGACGTGACCGGTATCTTGGAAAACGACGAAGACGAACAAACCACGTTCGGCATCGACACGATCTTCTTGTTCTAAGAACGGACGATCCAAGAGAGAAACTTGATCTCGCCGGTGCCATGCGGACCGGCGAGATCTTTGCGTTGACAGGCAGTTGCCCGTTGAAATCAGACGGTGACTTCGACGCTCAAACTGTCACCGCCAGAGTATCGCTGGCGGATGGGAGCGATGATCGCTTCCATGAACTCGTCGACTTGTTGGGGAGCTCGCCCCACGTAGGCGTGCGGATCAATCGCAGCTTCCAAGTCGATGCCGGCGAAGTTCTCGTCGCCTTTGAGACGTTCCAGCAGATCGTTGTCGCCAGCGTTCTGTTTGACTTCCAGTGCCGCGGCTTGGCTGTGCACGCGAATTTGCTCGTGCAAATCTTGACGGTCACCGCCCGCAGCGACCGCTTGCATCAAGATGTTCTCGGTCGCCATGAACGGCAGTTCGGCGCCCAAGTTTTTCGCGATCGTGGCTGGGTAGACGACCATTCCGTCGGCAACGTTTTGCATCAACACCAGTGCTGCGTCGATCGCCAAGAACGCTTGCGGGATGACCAAGCGGCGGTTGGCACTGTCGTCGAGTGTACGTTCCATCCACTGAGTCGCCGCGGTCATCGCGGGGCTGCTTTGCAGGCTCATGACAAACCGACCGAGTGCACAGATTCGCTCGCTCCGCATCGGGTTGCGTTTGTAGGCCATCGCCGAGCTGCCAATTTGTTTCTTTTCAAACGGCTCTTCGACTTCTTTGCGGCCGGCGAGCAAGCGGATGTCGGTGGCGATCTTGTGCAGGCTTTGCCCGATTCCGGACAGGGCGTCGAGCAATTGAGCGTCGACCTTGCGTGGGTAAGTTTGTCCGGTGACCGCGTAGACGGAATCAAAGGAGAGCTTTTCCGCGATTCGTTTCTCGAGGGTTCGCACTTTGTCTTGGTCGCCCGAGAACAACTCGAGGAAGCTGGCTTGGGTTCCCGTGGTGCCCTTGGCCGAGCGGGCTCGCAGCGTTTCGAGACGATGTTCGATCGCTTCGAGATCAAGAACCAGGTCGTAGATCCACAAGCAGGCTCGCTTTCCGACCGTGGTGGGCTGAGCCGGTTGAAAGTGGGTGAAGGCGAGGCAGGGCAGGTCGCGGTGCTCGGCAGCGAATTTTGCCATTTGGTCGATCGTGGCCGCCAAGCGTTTAGCGGTGAGCTCAAGAGCTTCGCGAATCAGCAGCAGGTCCGCGTTGTCGGTCACAAAGCAACTGGTCGCGCCGAGGTGGATGATCCCGCGGGCGTCCGGGCATTGGTCCCCATATGCGTGCACATGAGCCATCACATCGTGGCGCAATTCACGCTCGTATTTGGCCGCCGCATCCAGATTTAAATTGTTTTCGAACGACTTCAGTTGTTCGATTTGGGCATCGGTGATCGCGATTCCGAGTTCTTGTTCGGCCTCCGCGAGCGCGATCCAGACCTTTCGCCAGGATGCAAATCGCCGCTGGGGGCCCCAGTGAAACGCCATTTCTCGTGACGCGTAACGCTCAATCAGGGGGTTTTGGTACGGAGTTTCCTGCGTTTCGGTCATTTTGGTCTCTTGCAAGGGCACAAATCAGGCGATGGATGGTGACATCGGCATTTCGGCCCGAAATGGAAGGGTTTACGATATCGGCCGGCTGAGCCAGTCGCGCAGAGACGCGGGCTCGGATGGATTCCGATGATTTCAGACGGATCTTGAATGAATTTTCAACGGGTGCAAGTGGCGGACAAACGAGTGATCAATCCCACGCGAATATATTTTTCCAACTTCGACGGTCGAACACAGGCTCGCCGCGTCGCGGTGTTCCATGTGATGACAGCCGTTCTGGCCGTGTGTTTGATTGGATCACATTTGGTCGCTCAAGATGCGGCACCCGCGAAGGAAGCTGGGCCCGCAAAGAAAGCTGGAGCAGAGCAGGGCGGTGCCAAACCCGTTTTGATGACGGCGCTGAAGTTGTTGCCCGACACAGCGGCCGGCGTGGTGCGTATTCCCAACCTGACTGTGCTGTGTGATTCGTGGAAGAAGACAACACTGTCTGGCATCACGGATGATCCTTCGATGAAGCCATTGATCGATGCCAATTTTGGCAGCCAAGGTGCCGTGTGGGAAAAGCTCGGCGACAAGGTCGGCTTGCGTCCAAAGGAACTGTACGAGATCGCGACTGGAGAAGTGATTGCGGTTTGGTTGCCCTTTGAAAACGACAACCGTCGACCTTCTTCGGTTTGTGTTGTGGCCGACATTCGCGGCAAGCACGCGGAAGCGGAAGCTGTCTTGAAGCGAGTTGATCAAGATCTGAAAGCCGACGGCGCGACCCGCACCGATGTCACTCACGCGGGCGAGACCGTTCGCGTGTACCGACCAAAGACGCGACCCGGGCAACTGAAGATCGAACAAGTTGTTGTCTCGCTCACCAAAGATCGCGTGATCGCATCGGATCGCGACTCGGTGGTGCTGGAGATCCTGGACGCGATTGCAAACGATGGCCGGGAAGATTCCTTGGACAAGGCACCTTTGCTGCGAACCGTTTGGAAGCAGGCTCTGTCGCGTAGTGAAATCGAAACGGAAGGTTCGCAGGTTGAATGGTTCGTTAAACCTTTGACGATGGGCCGGATCATTCGCGACGTTGCCAAAGTGGATCGTGGCAACAAGGTTCGCATTTTGAATCTGTTGGAAAACCAAGGGTTCGATGCCTTGCAAGCGGCCGGTGGTATCGCGGTCGTGGGTCAGGGCAAGTTCGACTTGCTGCATCGTGGTTACGTGCATGCTCCTCCCGTGACCGACAAACCCAGTCGCTATCGTTTGGCGGCTCGGATGCTGCAATTCCCCAACACACCGCTGGATGAGATTCCGGCATGGGTTCCTGCCAACACGGCCAGCCTCACGCGAGTGAACTGGAAGATCGAAGAAGCGTTTTGGGCGGTGGAGACATTGGTCGACGAAGCCTTCGACAATGAAATTTTTCGGCCCAGCATTGAAGGCATCCGCGACGACGAGGAAGGGCCGCAAATTGATATCGAGAACAATGTCCTGCCAAACCTTTCCGAACACCTGTTGTTGCTGACTGACAACACGTTGCCCGCGACGGTGGATTCGGAACGCGTCTTGGTCGCGATCGAAGTTCGCAATGCGGATGCAATTGGAACGGCGGTTCGCAAAGCGATGGAAGTCGAACCGGATGTTTTCAAAGTCGACTCGGTTCCAGGGATTGAAATTTGGCAAGTCAAACACGGCAGCGGCGACGATGAACTGGATGATGAGTTCTTCGATGATCTCGGCTTCGAGGAAGAGATCGATGAACAACAGACTCCGCTGTTGAACACATGGGCCATTGCGATGGTGCCTGCGGGCAAGGGCTCCAAGAAGCCACACCTGGTGTTTAGCAGCCACGTGGACTGGTTGGTCGATGTGGCGAAGCGGATGCAAACCGGCGAGGGCGACAAGCTCGTAGACCTGGATGAAGTCAAAGACCTTTTGAAAATGACCAGAGAGATGGGAGCCGATGAAGTGGCTTTTCAACGCGTGGTGCGTCTGCGTCAGTCGTTGCGAGCGAAGTACGAACTTCAACGCCAAGGTGAGTTGAAGAACAGTGATTCCGTTCTTGCTTCTTTAGTCCGGCGAATGTTCGAAGGCGACGAGCCCAAAACGGACGAACCCATCGAGCGTTTGAACGTCAGCAAATGGCCAGCGTTCAGCGAGGTCGAGAAGTACTTCCGCAACGCGTTCGGATTTGTCGAAACCACCGAAACCGGTTGGAACCTCAACGGGTTCCTGCTGAAGTGAGCAAACCCTTTGGGGGGCGAGAGTAGAACTGTTGTCCTCAACTGTTCCGTGGGGCAGGCTTCAACGGCCAAGCCTCGTCGCAACCAAGCTCACATCAACCGCTGGCTTTACACTGCTGGATAACGCGGGAATGACCACGACGGCCCCTTCCGGTGTGGCGTGGTCGTGATGCGAGGCGGGGCGATTGCAAATTGCAAAATGGACATTGCAAATTGGCAATTGCAGGTCTGCGTTGTCACGTGAGTTGCTGAGCCGGAAACACTTTGCAATTTGCATTGATCAATTTGCACTTTGCAATTACTCGCCGCCTCTTCAACCGGGCGAGGTCGGTGAATTGCG
>NZ_DDGH01000023.1:32833-49692 GCF_002337565.1 Rhodopirellula sp. UBA1907
CTCAACTGTTCCGTCGGGCAGGCTTTAACTGCCAAGCCTCATCGCAACCAAGCCCACGTCAAACGGATCGTTGTCTCAGCCGGTGGCGGGATCAGCGATTTCGTTTTCTGCGAAACCTTTCGCTCTCAGCAGGCACGCGTCGCATTGGCCGCAGGGACGCATTTCGTCGCTGCTGCCTTGTGGATCGTAACAGGACAGCGTTTGGGAGTAGTCCACTCCGAGCTCGATGCCGCGCTGGATGATCTCGGCTTTCGTCCAGTGCAACAGAGGCGTGTGAATGGTGAGCGAGTGCGCGTCTTCCACACCTGCTTTGGTGGCCAAGCGTGCCATCGTTTGAAATGCGTCAATGAACTCTGGACGGCAATCCGGGTAGCCGCTGTAGTCGAGCGCGTTGACACCGATGAAGATGTCTCGTGAGCCCAACGTCTCGGCAACCGCTAAGGCGTAGGACAGAAAGATTGTATTGCGTGCTGGGACGTAGGTCACCGGAATGTCGCCCGCGATTTTGTCAACGTGATCCGATTTGGGGACGGCGATGGACGAGTCCACCAGGGCGGATCCGCCAAGCTGAGCCAAGTCGATGTCGATCACGCGGTGTGACACCACACCCATCAAACTGGCTTGCTTCGCCGCACGGTCCAGTTCGCCGTCATGACGTTGCCCGTACCGAAAACTGATCGCGTGGACTTCGAATCCTTTGTCGCGGGCGATGGCGACGCAGGTGGCGCTGTCCAGTCCACCGGACAGCAACACAACCGCTTTGCCAGCGTCTTGCGAGGTGGAATTGGATTGAGGTTGTGAGGTCGAATTCACGAGTCGCCCTTCCAGAGTTTGCGTCCGATCGATGGGGTGTAGTTGGTCCAGTTGCCATCCGCGGCGATGTCGGAATCAATGATCGAAGAGTACGAGGCAAGCTTGGCATCGAGGTTGTCGATGTGATGCAGTGCAACCGCTTCGAGCGTGACCGGAATCTTGGGACTGCCGTATTCCAGCACGCCGTGGTGACTGACGATCAAGTGTTCCAATTGATGCCGCAGTCCGGTGGAAAACTTTTGGCCGGTGGTGGCTTCGGTTTCCGCGATCTTTTCGCCCAAGCGTTGGACGCCGATGACGATGTGTCCAACGAGTTGCCCCCGATCGGTGTAGCTGATCTCGCCGCTGGCACGCAGTTCGTCGATCTTCCCCAGGTCGTGCAGGAAGGCTCCCATCAACAACAGGTCCGTGTCGACCTTGGCATATCGCGGTGAGATCAGTCGGACCAGTTCCATCATGTTGACGGTGTGTTCGAGCAGTCCGCCTGGATAAGCGTGATGGTTGGAGACCGCTGCGGCGGCTTGTCGAAACGATTGAACGAATGATTCGTCGTTCAGGTAAGACTGAGCCAACGCATGCAGGGCGGGCTGGGAGATCGTGGCCAACAATTCTCTCAGACGCGTGAAGTTATTGTCGGCTTGGGTGGCGTCGAACCGGTCAAAATCACTTTGGTCCACTTCCGCGGGATCCATGCGTTGGATCTCGGTCAGAATGACTTGCAGCGATCCGTTGTGGATTTGGGTGCGGCCGGTGCAGTGGATGTAGTCCCCGCGGTCGAACGTGTCGAAGGTGGTTTCGTCCGCGTTCCACATCATTCCGACGATCGTGCCGGATCGGTCGGATAACTTCAGCAGGATGTACTTGCCACCCTGACGATTGACTCGCAGCTGTTTGTCAGCAGCTTGGAACGGCTGGGCCAACGTCATTCCGTCGGCGAGATCATGGATAGCGGTTCGTGACACGGGCTCGTCGCGGGTAGAAGGCGATTAGATGTTCAGAGCGGGCAGATGTTCAGGGCAGGGCGGTGGTCTTCGCCCAATCCAGCGGCCAATCGTATCAAGACCCGGAATGGATTCCATGGGGACAGATTTCCGTGGTGGAAGAGTTGTTGGGCGATGGGCCAGTGTTTACCCTGCAGGGTTGGATTTCGCCGAACGAGTCGGGCGGGGCGGCCTGCCAGCCGGTCAAACGCATCGACGACAGGTGGAATGCATTGGATTCCCATCGCAACCCGGCATCTCATGACCGATTCACCGCCCGCACCTGATTCACCCCCTGAGTTTCTGGATCCCCCAGAATCAGCTGGCGAATTGGGCCGACTGGGGCCGTATCGCGTGATCGAATTGCTGGGCCAGGGCGGCATGGGGCATGTCTACCGAGCGCAAGACACTCGGTTGCAACGCACCGTGGCTCTCAAGGTGATGAACGAGCGATTCGCGAAATCGCCGAACAGTCGCAAGCGGATTGTCGAGGAAGCTCGCTCGATGGCCGCGGTTCATCATGACAACGTCGCGACTCTGTTCGAGGTTGGTCAACGCAATGGCACACCTTTCTTGGCGATGGAGTTGTTGCAGGGAGGAACGTTGGAGGAGCTGCTGCAATCCGGTCGCCAATTCAGCTCGGAGGAAGTGATCGCGATCGCAGATCAAGTCGCCTTGGGTTTAGAAGCCGCCCACGATCGAGGGATCATTCACCGAGACATCAAACCGGCGAACTTGTGGATTCAATCACCGACCGAACGAGTCAAGATTTTGGACTTTGGTTTGGCGGTCGCTGGATCAGCGGTGCAAGGTTTGGCTCGCGGTGACAGCGTCGTCGGCACACCGGGTTATTTGTCGCCCGAACAAGCTCGCAACGAGACGGTCGATGAACGCACCGATCTCTATTCGCTCGGTGTCGTGATGTATGAGATGTGTGCGGGGAAGGTTCCGTTGCTGGCTTCAAGTACACCCTCACAACTCGTCAACATTCTCTGCCGTGAACCGTTGACTCTGTCCCAGCGAAAGCAAAACGGTGAACCAGTCGATGTGCCCGAACCGCTCGAACGATTGATCATGAGGTTGTTGTCCAAGGAACCCGGCCAACGATACGAAACGGCGGGGCACTTTCGCAAAGCACTGATGGCAGTGTCGGAGCAGCTTCAACAATCCAAACAAGCTGGGTTGACGATCGAAGTCGATCCGACTTCGGGCAACGGTTCGTCGGCGGCAGTGGGCTCTCAACCGACTGCGACGACGAAGACGACCAGCGATGGAAGAAACAAAGCATTGTTTGTCGTCGCTGGGTTGGCTGTTGCCGCCCTGATTGCCGGTGGAGCGTGGTGGGTGCTACGCGACGAAACTTCGAAGAGCACGCCGATGGAATCAGTGAAGTCGGCTTCGACGGCTGACGCTGCACCCTCGGTACTGGCTGCTGAACTGGGAGCGTTGCAGTTAACTGGGAAGGTCATCGCTGATCCCGAGATTCCCGTTGGCGAAATGGCCAGGTTTCGGTTGCAGTTGACCAACCAAGCCGACTCGCGTGAAAACGATCCGCGAATTCGCTATTCGCGAGCGGGGCAAGTTGCTCGCATCACGACCTATCTGCAACAAGAGGGGCAGCTCAAACGCAAGGCTCCCGCGTTTCCCCGATCCTTTTCGCCAAGGCAGTTGCCGGCTCCGGGTGAGACCCAATCGATTGAGGTTCAGTTCTTGACCAGCAACTTGGCCCAGGAACGCTTTGATGTGATCTTCGAACTGCAATCGCCGGCGGGGGCACACGTTGACTCGATGACATCTCAATTCGAAGTCACCGAAAATTTGCAGTCCGGCGATTTGTTGGGTTTTGAAACCATTCGAACGCGTGCCGGAAAAGGTGCGGACACCCATGTTCGCAAAGGAAGCAAGGAAGACTTTGGAAAGCAGCCCGCCGTCGTTGCTCATCGAGATGGAGCGAACGGCAAAGATGTGTTGGCGATCGCTTTTCTGAGGTTTGATCTGACGCAGTTGGCTCCGCCGTCTGGGACCGGGGATGATCTGGCGAGCTCCGTTCTGCAGCGAATCGATCGTTCCGCTTTGTTGCTGAGCCTGGCTCCGAATTCGCACCCCGGTGCGGGCCGGATTTTGGTCCACGGTTGGCCATCGAATTTGGCGACTTCCGGTGGCATCGGCCCACTGGATTGGAGCGAAACCGGAGACGGGGCTCTCTCGTTTGAGGCCAGCCCCGTCGCGAATGGTGTGGGCGATTTGGTCCCGCTCGGGGAATTGAAGTTCGATAATTCGGGGGAAGGTCTGAAGGATCAGCCCGATGAAATCCGCTTTGTTTCCAGAGCATTGGATGATTTTCTGCGATCATCTCCCGGTGTCGTCACGCTGGTGTTGTCGCAGGAAGGATGGTTGGGGGATCCCACTCGATTCAACTCCCGAGACCGTTCGCCTGAATTGGCCCCCGGTTTGGCGGTTCGTTGGAAAACGGATTGAGCGGAAGCCGTTATCCAAAAGTGGGAATGTCTTTGATAGCCGAATTTAGCAACAAGATGCGGGGTTTCGGGAAGCTACACGTCTACCTGACGACAGGACTGAGTTAGAATACGGGGATGAATCCTCCGGCCGTTTCCCATCCCAACACTTCGACCGATGCTGATGCTTCGGCTCGCGAAGAGCAATCGAAGTCAGCGAATGCGGGCGATCTGGCAGCATCATCTCTGACCGGCTCATCGGAGGTGCGGCTCAGCCGATCTCGACAGACATGGACCGGAGCGGGCAGTGCCGCTGGGTTTGTGCTGCGTTACTTGCCGCCAATGCGTCGGTTGCTGACGGATGTATTGGGCAGTGAATCGGATGCGGATCGGGCGTTGGCAATTCTGATTTCGCATTTGGTCAAAGCTGGGTATTCCGGGCACGCGAAGGGACGATTGCGGGACTTTTTGATTCTCGGGCTCCGCTCGGCCGCGAAAGCTCGGGTAACCGAGATCGAGGCCAAGGCGAAAAAGGCAGGCGAGTCGGTCACTCCGCGTGAATTGGATCTAGATTCCGCGAAAACAGAATCACGCAAGTGGCTCAGTTATTGGCGAGAAGGATTGTTGCAGAGGACTTGGCGGGCTCTCGAGCGTGAGCAGCATCGTGAAAGAACGCGGGCTCACCGAATTGAATCAGGTGACGTCGATGCGGAAGATGCTGGTGTGGTCGCTATCGAGCCAGTCAACGACTTGGTTCACGACGTGATGCGAATGGTTGCGGACCATTCCGGTGAATCGTCCGAGGTGATTGCCGGTCGGGTCGCTGAGTTGGCCGAACGCAGCGTGTCCGCCTCCGAGGTGAAGCGGCAGTTGCCGATCGCTCGGTCTTTGTTTGCTCAGTTGTTGGCCGATGAGATCTCGTTGACGCTCGAAAACGCTGACGCAAAAGCGATCCAAGCCGAAATTGGCAAACTCGGACTGCAAAAGGCGTTTTCTGGTTTGCAGGTGAACGCCTGAATCCGGTCTGGTTCGGCCTTCTCGTGTGAAAGCCCGTGAGGTGGAGATGTCGCCGTCTTTTCGGTCGATCATCCTCCTAACTTGAGTCGGATTCTTCACTTTCGACGAAAAAAAAGTTTTGATACCGTCGGGTTTGGGGAGCACTGGGAAGGTGCTGCCATGAGATGAGTACGCTCGAGCCCGAAGGAACGACCGGCGATGCAGTTATTGATGCGCTACCGAGATTTGGTGTTGCCGATTGGCATCATCATGTGTTTGGTGGTGATTCTCGTGCCGCTGCCGCCGTTCCTGATGGACTTGTTGTTGGCAACCAACATCACCGTGGGTGTGATCGTGTTGCTGACGACGGTGTACGTCTCCACTCCGCTTGATTTCAGCATTTTTCCTTCGTTGTTGTTGGCCACGACGCTCGCCCGTTTGGTGCTGAACGTCGCCACGACGCGATTGATTTTGACCAGTACCGAGTCCGGCAGTGGCGGTGCCGCTGGCGGTGTGATCCAAGGTTTCGGTGAGTTTGTCGCCGGGGACAGGATCGAAATCGGGATCATTATCTTTGTGATCATCGTGTTGATTCAGTTCATCGTGATCACCAAGGGTGCGACGCGGATCAGTGAAGTTGCCGCACGATTCGCGTTGGACGGGATGCCAGGTCGCCAAATGGCGATCGATGCCGATATGAACGCAGGGTTGATTGACGAAAAGGAAGCACAACGTCGCCGCGAAGAGATCGCCAACCAAGCTGACTTTTACGGGGCGATGGATGGTGCCAGTAAGTTTGTTCGCGGGGATGCCATTGCTGGCATCGTGATCACGTTGGTCAACGTGGCCGGTGGTCTGTACATCGGTGTCATGCGGTACGGAATGACCGTTTCCGAAGCCGCGGAACTGTTTACCAAACTGACCATCGGCGACGGTTTGGTCAGTCAGGTGCCCGCGCTGTTGATCTCGTTGGCCGCGGGTTTGTTGGTCACCCGAAGTGCTCGCAAAGCCAGTTTGCCTGAGCAGTTCTTGCAGCAGTTGTTCAGCAATCCAAAAGCACTCGCTGTTGCCGGTGGCTTTCTGTCGTTGTTGATTTTGACCAGCTTGCCGGCACTGCCGATGGCGACATTGGGAGCCAGTTGCATCGGTTTGGCTGTGGTCATGAACCGGCAAAACAAACAAGACGAACAGGACGAGTTGGACGCCGAAGAGGCCGAACAGGCAGCCGCGTCCGCACCGGCCGAAAAGCGGGTCGAGGATTACTTGAACGTGGACCCGATGGAATTGGCCATCGGTCTGGGATTGTTGTCGTTGGCTGACCCGAACCGTGGCGGCGATCTGATGCAGCGGATCACGGGTGTCCGGCATTCAATCGCGGGCGACATCGGTGTGGTGCTGCCCAAGGTGCGGATTCGCGACGACATGAATCTGCACGATTACGAATACGAAATCCGGATTGCCGGAAACCCACTGACCAAACAACGTGTCCTGCCGGATCGCTTGTTGGCAATCGACAGCGGACACACGACGGGTGTGATCGATGGCGAACCGACGAAAGATCCAACCTTTGGCGAACCAGCGGTTTGGATCGATCCGATCCGCCGTGAACAAGCTGCGATTTATGGTTACACAACGGTCGAGCCCGGTGCGGTCTTGGCAACTCACTTGCAAGAGTTGGCTCGCCGTCATGCGGACGAGTTGTTGACCCGCGATGCAACGAAGCATTTGATCGACGAATTGAAAGATGCAGCCCCTGCGGTCGTGGAGGAATTGATTCCAGGCATGCTGAAGATCAGCGATGTCCAACAAGTCCTGCAGACGTTGCTTCGCGAGGATGTGCCGATCCGACAATTGGCCATCATCTTGGAGACTCTGGGCGATCATGCGGGGCGGACGAAGGATCCGATTTGGCTCAGCGAATATGTTCGTCACCGTTTGGCGAGAACGATCAGCACACGCTACCGCGACGAATTGGGCCAATTGCACGTCGTGGCGCTCGATCCCGCGATGGAAGACCGCATTGCGGCAGGAATCGAACATACCGAGCGAGGACTTTTTGTTCGGATGAGTCCTCAAGCAGTGGACTCGACTTGCGACAAAATCTCCCAAGCCGTTAAGAAACTAATCACGTTGGGACATACCCCGATCATTTTGGTCAGTCCTCGGATTCGTCCGGGCCTTCGCCAGATCATCGCAGGATCGATGCCCCGCGTTCGTGTGTTGTCGTACAACGAGATCACACAAGACACAAAAATCCAGTCACACGGCGTGGTGAGTGATTGATGCATATCCGAACTTTTCGAGCAGCGAATCTGCAAGCAGCCCTTGCAGACATCCGAGATCAAATGGGCCCGGAAGCTTCCGTGCTTCATACGCGGCAGGTCCGCAATGGCTGGATGGGCTGGCTTGGCCGGACTCATGTGGAAGTCACTGCGGGATTGCACAGTGGTCCTGCGGATGGAACTTCGCACGATGCTTCCAGCAGTCGCGTTCCAGCAAACTACGCGGACGAACCGCTACAGCCCGCTGATGTCCGATCGGTCAATTCCGTGGCGGCATCCTCCGGTTATGGCACGTCGCCGACGGGGATACCTAATCTCAACGCAGGCACAATCAATCCCGGCGGAGTACCCGTTTCCTCGGGGCAGAATCCTGTTGACGCGGCGTATCACAACTATGACCCGTCACACCAACTATCGTCAGGCACCGGGAATCCTGGTTCGGCAAACGCAAGCCATGGGGCGGGGCAGGGCGGTTTCTATAGTGCGGGTTACGTATCTGGTGAGCTGAGTCCTGCGGATTCGCTTTCGTTGCGGTTGCTTCAAGCCGGAGTGGAAGAAGCCACCGCTCGCAGATGGATGGCTTCGGCGTCCAGCTTCGCAGCGGGAATCGCGAATTCTGAATCTGCGGTGCAGTCGGACCAACGTTGGATGGAACATCTGCAACGAGCAGTCGCACGAGAGCTGAACCTGTGTGGACCGATTCGAACTCAGCCTGGCGACCGTCATGTGGTCGCGTTGGTTGGACCGACAGGCGTTGGCAAGACCACCACGGTAGCCAAGCTAGCGGCAGGTTTCCGCATCGAAGCTCGTCGGCGGGTTGGTTTGCTAACGATTGACACTTACCGAATCGCGGCGGTCCAGCAGTTGAAGGCTTACGCCGAGATCATGGACTTGCCCATGCAAGTCGTTGAAAAACCCGAACAGATGGAAACGGCGCTGAGTGCACTGGGGGATGTCGATCTGGTTTTGATCGACACCGCCGGCCGCAGCCCGCGAAGTGATGCCCGCATCGAGCAGCTCTCTGAATTTCTGCGAGCGGCGCATCCAGACGAAACACACTTGGTTCTCAGTGCGACCAGTTCGGGTGAAAACATTCGAACGACGTTAGAAGGTTTCGCCCCGGTGCGAGCCAACGCGGTCACGCTGACCAAGCTTGATGAGACACCTTGTATGGCATCTGTGTTGGCTGCGTTGACGGGGCGTGATCGCATCGTCGCGCCGCCGCTGAGCTATCTGACCAATGGTCAGCAAGTCCCCGATGACATCGCCGTGGCTGACGCTTCGGGTTTGGTGGCACAATTGTTGCCGCACATGCCTACGGCTGGATTGGGGGAGATGGGATTTGAAACAATGGACGGGTACGAATCTTTGCACTACGGCGAGGCGGCCTAATTTCGAAAAGTTTGACTGAAGTATCAACGGGAAGCTGACCGATACTCTGAACTGCGACGGCACGTGATCGACGAAAGTCACTTGAGACTTTTTTTGAAGTGTCCGTTTAACGAGTTTGGGATAGAAGAATTCGGCCCGTTTTTATTTTCTGGCCTGCCTCCACTGTTTGGACGGTGACGTGACCCGATCATTGGCTCTATCGCTTGGATCATTCGCCATGGGACTGGTTGTCCTTCGCGGAATCTGGCATGGAGAGATGGCCGGAGAGGTTGCTTCGGAAGCGATCGGGACTCTGATCGTTTTCATGGGCATCGGAGGTTTGGCAGGTGCCATTGCGGATCAGTTGATCCGAGACGGAGTGGAAGACTTGTATCGCAAACGAGTGAAGTGGTTTCAGGAAGGTGTCGCCGAAACGGCATCAGAAGAAACCGAAAACCAAACCAAGTGACGGCGGACTGTTGACGGCACGGATGCTGATTGACTCGCACGTTCAAACACACCAAGACTTATTTCATTGCTAGTGACGGACACGCAGCGGATTTCCGATGCGGACATGAAGTTAGCAATCAGTGATCATCACGGAGGATTCTATGCCGGCTACCGCAACTGCTGACGACCCGATCTTGAAGGTATGGACTTCTTTCAAATCCACCACGAAAGATGCGCCTGATTACGAGCCGCTGCGGAATCAGTTGGTCGAACGTTACATGCAATTGGTTCGCTACAACGGCGAACGCATTTGGCAACGTCTGCCCGACGGAGTGGAGCTGGATGACTTGATCAGTGCCGGCATGTTCGGCCTGATGGACGCCATCGACGCCTACGACACTGAACGCGGCGTGAAGTTCGAAACGTTCTGCGTGCCACGTATTCGTGGGGCAATGCTCGATGAGCTTCGCAAAATGGACTGGGTGCCACGTCTGGTTCGAAGCAAAGCCAGCAAGCTGGCCACCGCGACGAAGACCTTGGAAGCCCGCTTTGGTCGTGCACCAACCGTCCAAGAATTGTCGGCTCACATGGAGATCGACATCAAAGAAGTGGAAAAGATGCAGAGCGAAGCCAACGCCGTCGGCGTCGTCTCGCTAAACAAGAAGTGGTACGAAACGGACAGCTACAAAGACGTCCGTGAGATCGATATCCTGGAAGACAAGAAGGGTGAAGACCCCACTCGTCGCGTCCAGAAAAACGATCTGATGCGTTTGGTCACCAAAGGGTTGAACCGCAACGAGCGTCTGATCATCATTCTGTACTACTACGAAGAACTGACGATGAAAGAGATCGGGGCCACGTTGGACCTGTCAGAATCTCGCGTCAGCCAAATGCACACCGCTATCGTCAATCGTTTGCAACAGCAACTCGGCGTTCGTCGCCTCGAGTTCGGGGCTTAAGACCTTTCATGCGTATCGCCCATGTGATCACTCGAATGATCATTGGCGGTGCGCAAGAAAACACGCTGCACAACTGCCAGGACCTCGTTCACCTTCATGGGGACGAGGTCTTGCTCGTTACCGGGCCCGCTGTTGGACCGGAAGGAGACTTGCTCTCCAAACGTGTTCGCACCAACGAAAATGTCGTTGATGATTCGGCGAACGAAGCGAAGGGCAGGGCAGGGCGGTTCGATCTGGACGGACTGCCAATCGAGTTGATTGATTCGCTGCGCCGGGCAATCCATCCGGTTCATGACTGGAATGCCTCCCGTGATCTGCGGCGGACTCTGCTGGACTTTGATCCGGATGTCGTTCACACCCACAGCGCAAAAGGTGGGCTGCTAGGCCGGCATGTGGGATGGGGGCTGAAGCGAACCTCCACTGGCAAACGTCCCGTTGTCGTCCACACGGTTCACGGTGCGCCGTTTCATGAGTACCAATCCAAAATGGCTCATGACTTCTTTGTCCGTTGCGAACGATGGGCCGCTTCGCGTTGCCACAAGCTGATTTCCGTTGCCGACGCGATGACGGATCTGATGGTGGATGCGGGCGTCGCACCTCGCGAAAAGTTCGTGACGATTCACAGCGGAATGAATGTCGACCCATTCGTTCATGCGGTGGATCACCGCGAGGCCGTTCGACAAAAGTACGGTCTGCGAGACGAGCATGTTGTGGTGGGCAAGATTGCTCGACTGTTTCATTTGAAAGGTCACGCTGACTTGGTTCCTGCAGCCAAGTTGGTTGCGGATCGACATCCCAACGTTCGGTTTCTGTTGGTCGGAGACGGAATCCTGAGAGCGGAGCTGGAACAGCAAATCGAATCGCTGGGATTGAAGGAACACTTCATCTTCACCGGTTTGGTTCCTCCGACAGAGGTTCCCGCCATGATTGGTGCGATGGACATCCTGGTTCACGCGTCCTACCGAGAAGGATTGGCTCGAGCGTTGCCTCAGGCATTGATCGCTGGGCGGCCGGCGATCAGCTATGACATCGATGGAGCTCGAGAAGTCGTAATCGATGACCAAACGGGGTATTTGGTTGGGGCAGGGCAGGTCGCTGATTTGGCGGACCGAATGATCCGTTTGGTTGGCGATCAAGAGCTTCGCCAGCGAATGGGCCGGGAAGGGCAATCTCGATTCACCGACCTGTTCCGTCACGAAACGATGACTCGACGGATCCGCGAGCTGTATGCAGATCTGATCTCTGCCCACTGAGTGGGGCTTTGCCTCGAGCGGTCCCGCATTCGACGCTGGGTTGGTGAACCGAGGGGAGGGCAGGGTGGTGGCGAGTTGAAACGCCGATTTCCATGGCGGTATCCCGCCTCCCGCCAAGCGATTTGCGGTGCCGGGCACACGTCTTTCGGCTGTGGGGGCGGTTGGACTATCATGCGAGGCCACAAAATCGTTTTGATCGTTCAACTCGATCGTCCCGTTTCCGACAAAGCCCCAGCCGCTCGATGTCTAAATCACGCGACTTTCTAGGTCCTTACCGACTCGCTCGTCTGATCCGTATTGGATCGACCGCCGAAGTTTGGGAAGCGATTGATGAAGGGGATCAAAAGCGATACGCGCTAAAGATTCTGCGGCAGTCGATGTCGAACGACAAAGCTGAGCTGGCATCGCTGAAACACGAGTACAACGTTGGCAAGGGGCTAAACAGTCCTCGGATTATCAAGATGATCGATCACCGCGTCGAAAACGGCCGCCCGTTTTTGGTGTTGGAACTGTTCAGCGAAATGAACATGAAGCAGGCGCTTCGCAAGGGCCCGGAATCGCTGGCCTACATGCTCGACAAAATCGTCGAGCAAGCCGCCGAGGGCCTCTATTACATGCACACGAAGAATTGGATCCACCGCGATATCAAACCAGACAATTATCTGGTTTCTCATACCGGCGAGACCAAGCTGATTGACTTCACAATCACCGAACCGAAGCGAACCGGTTTGAGCAAGATGTTCTACAAGGCAAAGAACATCCAGGGCACACGCAGCTACATGGCTCCCGAGCAAATTCGCGGGAAGCTTTGCGACGAACGCAGTGACATTTATTCGTTCGGTTGCGTGCTGTTCGAAGCCTGCACAGGCAAGCCACCGTACACCGGACAGACTCCCAATGATCTGCTGTCGAAACACTTGTCGGCATCGATCCCAAGTCCGATCGTCCACAACGACAACGTGACCAAGGATTTTGCGGACTTGGTCAAAAGCATGATGGCGAAGTCGCCCGACGCCCGGCCGCCATCGGTTTGGGAGTTCTTGAAAGTCTTCCGCAACATCGAAGTTTGGCGGAAACGTCCTCGTCGGCCTGAAGTGACCATCTTTGATGATGACACCTCCATGAAGTCGCCTGAGGACATGATCAAACGCCCCGAACCTACCAGCGACGAAGAAGAGGAAAATTAAGCGATGGCCGGACCCGGATTAGAATTCGAAAATGAGATCGCGGATCTGGAGGAGCAAATCGCTTCGCTGGAACGGAACACTGATCGCAGTGAAGAAATTGACTCAGCGATTCGATCGTTGCGTTTGGCGCGTGTTGCCAAATTGAAAGAGACGTACTCATCGTTGGACCCTTGGCAAACGGTCCAAGTGGCTCGTCATAAAAACCGTCCTTACACGCGTGATTACCTCAACTTAGCGTTTGACGAATTTGTCGAATTGCACGGTGACAAGCACTTTGGCGACGACCGCGCGATGCTGTCGGGCTTCGCGAAACTGGATCGATTCAAGGTCATGGTGATCGGTCACCAAAAAGGTAGGACCTACAAGGAACGTGCGGCTTGTCACTTTGGTTGCGCTCATCCGGAAGGTTATCGCAAGGCCATGGTGAAAATGAAAATGGCCGAGAAATATCGCTTGCCGGTCATTTGTTTCATTGACACGCCGGGAGCGTATCCAGGGATCGGTGCCGAGGAACGTGGCCAGGCGCAAGTGATCGCCGAAAGCATGTTCATGATGAGTGATCTGAAAACGCCGGTCATCTGCGTCGTGATTGGCGAAGGCGGATCCGGTGGTGCTCTTGGGATCGGAGTTGGCGATCGAGTCGCGGTTTTGCAGCACGCTTACTACAGCGTCATCAGCCCGGAAGGCTGTGCCGGCATTCTGTGGAAGAGTCACGAACACGCGCCCAAAGCGGCCGCCGCGCTTCGGTTCACGAGCGACCATTTGTTGCGTCTCGGCGTCGTCGATGATGTGCTCGAAGAACCGCTCGGTGGCGCTCATCGTGACCACCATCAAATGGCGACTCGGATGAAGACTTATCTGTCGCGGCAGCTGTCTGAATTGGAAGAGATGCCGGTCGATCAGATGCTCGAGCAACGCTACGAAAAATTCCGCCGGCTCGGCGTCTTCTTGGAAGAGAGCTGAGGCCGACGCTGAAGAGTCGTCGCGTCTCTCAGCGGAGCGGCGCGAGCCGCCCGGTCTCGCCGTACGGAGGGCTGGCAAATGGGATCCGCACGGCGAATCAGGGCGGATTTCGACCGCCCCGCAACGTCCGATAATGCCCCTTATGTTGTATTCGAGGTGCGTAAAACACGTGTTTCAGGCGTTTTCTGCTCTGGGCTTTGGTTTCGTGACGCTCGGGATCGCTGGGTGCTGGTGATCTGAAGGATGCCCCGCCCCGATCGTTCGCCGTCTTCGCGAATCCGAGATCGCGATCGTTTCACTGACGCTCGGTCGTCGCCAAGCGGAAGATCAGCGGGCGGTCAGCGACGCGGCGTTTGCCACTGCGGCGTCGCGGATTGACGCCATGTCGGAGCCTGCTGTTGTGAGCCCGCGGCGGAGTTGAAATCTGGGTTGGACGTCGGTGTTGGGCTTCCGCCAAAGCCACCAAATGGCGGCTGTGATCGCGCGGCATTTTGGGCTTGTTGAAAGCCGTTTTGCGGCGCGAAATTGTTCGCCGGTTGAACGTTCGAACGCGACCAATTTGGATCGACGTTCGGTGCGACCTGAGATTGCGAGAGCCAGGATCCTTCCGAGCCCGATGGCTCGCCCAGTTCTTCGTCGCTGAACTGATCCAGATACGGGCGAACGACGGTGTCCAGTTCTGGTGGCATGATCGAATTGGACTCGGCGAGGACTCGAGCGATCAGGCGGCCGCTCTCGCTGGCGACGATCGCTCGCTGAGTTCGTTCACCAAAAAGCGTGACCGCGAAGAGCGTGATGATCGTGCACAAGAGTGCTCCTTTGGCGAGTCCAAACAGAGCTCCGATTTGGCGGTCGAATTCTTTTAGTCGCATTCGGTCGATCATCCCGCTGACCATTCGCAGCGCGACCCAGATGACGAACGACGTGCCGATGAACAGGATGAACATTGCCAGGAATTGATTCCAAGGCGGCGCAGCATGAATGTTCTGACTGAATGGTTCGCGATAGTGGTACGCGACGCAATAACTGACAACGATGGAAGCGATCGAGGCGAGTTGCCATGCAAATCCGCGAATCGCGCCCAACAAGGTTGCGCCGACCAGGATGACCGTCATCAGAATGTCGTAAGTCTGCATGAGCGCAATTTCACCGCTGCAACGGATTCGGACCGTTTTGACGCTTGTAGCAAAGTGGAAGGGGCAGGGCGAACAGCAATTTTTTTGGGAGCCGGTGGGCCGGTGGGCCGGTGGCAGGTGATCCGGTGATGGGGCCTCGTCTGGGGCAGGGGCTCGATTGGCGGATCAAAAATTTCCGGTGGCGGGCGGGGGCCTGAATTTGGTAACGCCAATGGTTCTCGGTGCGCGACCGCCCTGCTCCGCCCTCATAGTTTTGGGGCCCTTGTGGCTTGGCGGTTTGTGTCCCGGAAAATTTTGTCGGACCGCCCTTCCCCGCCCGTCGTCTCCTTTCCGTTCGCGTTTCATTGGCTGGCTTCAAAACCCATATCTCGACGAGCACCGTTGTCGGATGCGCCTATGGATATTGGGGCGTGTTCGACCAAGGCATGTCGATGGAGAGTGCGCTGCTGGCCGGTGGGCTGTGCAGCGTTTCGGGGATGCTGCCGGATTTGGACAGCGATTCTGGCGTGCCGCTTCGCGAAACGAGTCTGTTTTTGGCGGCGGTCGTACCGATGCTGATGATCGATCGTTGGCGAGACTTGGGGCTGTCACACGAAGCGATGGCGCTGGCGGCGATGATCGTTTACATCGCGATTCGATTTGTTGCCGTGGAGGGATTCCGCAAGTTCACGGTTCACCGAGGCATGTGGCACAGCATCCCGGCGGCGCTTGTCGCGGGACTGATCGCATACATGGCGATGCCATGCGCCAGCGAAGCGGTTCGGGTCTACAAATCCTGCGCGGTGCTGGTCGGTTTCTTGACCCATTTGATCTTGGATGAGATTTGGTCCTTGGATTTCAGCCGTGGGTCGATGCGAGTGAAGAAATCATTCGGAACGGCATTGAAGTTCTTTGGTAGCAGTCCGCTGGCCAACATATTTGTTTGGGGCCAGCTCGGGCTGTTCACGTATTTGGCCTGGGGCGATCACGAAATTTTGGACCGGCTTCGCCAGCGTGTGCGAATGGATCGCGATCGCTATGCGGTTCCCAGTCAGGATGAGATCAATCCGGACTACACCAATCCGTCGTTGTTCGCACCGTGGGAATCTCGTGAGCCGCCACAGTGGCAGCCGCGAGTGACATCACCGCAGGAGTCGCCTTCCAACTTTGGTTGGCCGTCACAGGCTCAACCTGGCGCGACGCAGCCCGGCGCGGTTCAGCCGGGAATGGGCCAGCGAGTTGCCCGACCGAATTGGCCCCCTGCCCTGCCCCAGCGATAATCGCCTCTCACCTCTACACGTGCGTCACAGTTCCAAGATGATGGTGACCGGACCATCGTTTGTCAGCGACACCGCCATGTCAGCGGCGAAGATTCCGCATGGGACCGACAATCCCGTTTTGCGAAGTTCACTGACATAGTGCTCGTAAAGCTCGTTCGCACGATCCGGTGGCGCGGCGTCGGTGAACGCGGGACGGCGTCCTTTCCGGCAATCGGCCAACAACGTGAACTGGCTGATCGCGAGCACGTCGCCGCCGACATCGATTACATTGCGATTCATCTTGCCGTTTTCGTCCGCGAAGATCCGAAGTCCAGCGGTCTTGTCGGCCAAGGCGGATGCAGTTGCTTCCGAGTCTTCGTGACCGATGCCAATCAAAGCCACCAATCCTCGCTCGATCTGACCAACAATTTTGCCATCCACAGAAACGCTGGCTTGTCGGCTGCGTTGCAAAACAATTTTCATGGGCCGGTTCGTGATCCAGGTCGTGACGAGATGGGCTAAATTGGTGGCTGGACGCACACGCGGTGCATCACTGATTTGATGGAAAGGATCGTATGACGTTTCTGTTCACTTGCCCACACTGCCAATCGCAAACCGAGGTGGAAGATGAATACAGCGGTCGCACGGGCGACTGTGTCGTATGCGGTCGCGAAATCACGATGCCCGAGTTCGCTGGCTCGCGGCGGATGGGAAATCGGCCTGGCAAACGCAACAAATCGGCGATTTGGTTTGTCGCGGCCGGATTGGCGTTGCT
>NZ_DDGH01000023.1:49832-63099 GCF_002337565.1 Rhodopirellula sp. UBA1907
CGCGGCCGGATTGGCGTTGCTGCTGGTCGGAGCCGGTTTGATCGCGGCGATCCAGGTTGGCAGCCGGACGGCCAAGAAAATACGCACGGGCCGCCAGCGTTTAAGCAGCATCAAAAACCTGGAGACGATCGCGACGGCACTCAATGCGTACGCGGCCGATCATGGCGTCTACCCTGCCCCGTACACGGTGGATGCCGCAGGGCGGAAGCTGCACTCGTGGCGGGTGACCATTCTGCCGTATCTGGGTGAGGACGGTTTGTACAACCAGATCGACAAGGATGTTCCTTGGAATGAGGGCGAAAACCAAATGCTTCTCTACAGCCAAACACCGTCGGTCTATCGGCATCCGGAGAGCAACAGTTGGGGCACGGGCACGGTCTATCACTTGGTGACTGGTGCCGGGACGTTGTTCCCCAGTACCGGACCGTTGGGGCCTCGGCAGGTGACCGATGGGGCGACGAAGACGATCCTGCTGGCCGAGGGCCAGATGAACAGCATGACCGAATCGTGGATGGAGCCCTATGACTTGGATGTTGGGTCGATCGGCGGCCTCATCAACCCGCCTTCGGGCAAGGGGCTCGGGGGAGCAACCGATGGTGGCGTCTGTGTCGCGACGGTGGAAGGCAGCGGGTACTTTTTGCCGGATACAACGCCACCGTTGACCGTCCAAGCGTTGATCACTCCGTCGGGAGGTGAGCCGCTATCGGACGATGTGCTGGATGAATGGGCGTCCACTCAACCTTGAGACGAGCGTTTGAGAGCTGACGTGCGTCCATAAAAAAACGGCGAGGTTTGAACCTCGCCGTGATGTTGAATTGGCAACGACTCGAGTTGTTGCCTTGTGAATCGTCGATGCGAATCAGAACTTGCGTGGTGACACGCGGCCTTGGACTCGCGAAGGCAGGCCTTGGATTCGCAGGAAGCCTTCGGCGTCGTCTTGGTTGTACGAACCGCCGCCTTCCATGGTCGCGATTTCTTCGTCGTACAAGCTGTTCGGGCTGGTTCGCGAAGACACCATGATGTTGCCCTTGTAGAGTTGCAACGTGACTTCGCCGGTGACGGGACGTTGAGCCGTTTCGATGAACGACATCAGTGCGTCCATCTTGGGCGTGTACCAGAAACCGTAGTAAACCAATTCAGCCACTTCAGGAGCCATGCGGTCGCGAAGGTGCATCAGGTCGCGGTCCATGGTGAGTTGCTCGATGTACATCAACGCGTCGTACAACACGGTCATGCCGGGCGACTCGTAGACACCACGGCTCTTCATGCCGACGAAACGATTTTCCACCATGTCGATGCGACCGACACCGTTGCGTCCAGCGATGTCGTTGAGTTGTTCGACCATTTCCAAAGCGTTAACGGCTTTTCCGTTCAACGTCTTTGGCACACCGGACTCAAAGCCGATCGTGACTTCTTCTGGTTTGTCGGGAGCGTCTTGTGGTGACACGCCCATTCCGAATTCGACCAGCTCCACGCCGTTGACGTCGAGTTCTTCGAGCTTGCCTGCTTCGTAGGAAATGTGCAGGACGTTTTCATCGCTGCTGTATGGCTTCGCAGTCGAGGCTTTGACTGGAATTCGCTTCACGTCGCAGTACTCGATCAATTCCGTTCGGCCTGGGAAGGCGTCGCGGAAAGATTTGATTCGCCAAGGAGCGATCATTTCGATGTTGGGATCAAGAGCTTCGGCAGCCAATTGGAAACGGCATTGGTCGTTGCCCTTGCCGGTTGCTCCGTGAGCGTAGGCGGTTGCACCGACTTCGCGAGCGACTTCCAAGCAAACCTTGCTGATCAACGGGCGAGCAATCGAGGTTCCCAGCAGATAGATTTGTTCGTACTTGGCTTGCCACGCCAACACCGGGAAAGCAAAATCGCGGCAGAGTTCTTCACGAACGTCCACCAAACGAGAGGACTTGGCCCCGCAGGTACGAGCCTTCTCCATGATGGCATCGCGATCCTCACAAGGCTGCCCAAGGTCCACGTAGACGCAGTGAACTTCGTAGCCTTGGTCCTGGAGCCAGCCCAGAATGACGGACGTATCGAGACCACCGGAATAGGCCAGCACACAACTTTTCATCTCAGATCTGCATCCAAATGCGGGGGAATCGGCTATGTTTGAAGGCCTCGCATTTAAGTTGTCCGGTGCGAAACACGCAAGGACGGTCAGAAGGATCCTGGCCGGAAAGTCAAGCAGAACGCTATGAACCAACCCTCCAATCAACCCCCCTCCCCTGCCCTGCTGCAGATTCTGCAGGACCTCGCTTCGGGGCAAACCGACGTGGAAGCCGCGGCGGAATCCATCCAGGCCAGCTCGATCGGGGCGGGTGCGGACATGCAAACGATTCCCGGTGCAACGGTCGATTTGGGGCGTCTTACCCGCTGTGGATTTGGCGAAGTGATCTACGGTGAGGGGAAATCGACCGATCTGATGACCCAGATCGTGCAAACTCAGGTCGCTGTCGGCCAAGGGTGTTTGATCACGCGAATCGATGCGACCGCGGCGGCTCAGTTGCGGCGAGTTTTCGAAAACACTCGGTACAACCCCTCCGCCCGCACGCTGAGAATTGGCTGCGGGGATGAAAATTTGGACCCAATCGGTATCGAAGGCCACTCCACTCATGTTGCCGTCGTCACTGCGGGCAGCACCGATGCTCACGTGGCGGAAGAAGCGGCTGAGACCTTGGCCTGGATGGGGGTCGCTTGCGAACGCATCGACGACATCGGAGTCGCCGGGCCTCAACGTTTGTTGGCCGCGGTTCCTCGATTGCGAGCGGCCGCCGCCATTGTGGTGGTCGCAGGAATGGAAGGCGCTCTGCCGGCGGCGTTGGCCGGACACGTGGCCACACCTGTGATCGCCGTTCCCGCCAGCACCGGATATGGAGCCAACTTTGCCGGCCTGACCCCATTGATGGGCATGCTGACATCGTGTGCCGCGAATGTTGCGGTGGTCAATATCGATGCGGGATTCAAAGGCGGCTACTTCGCTGGTTTGATCGCCAGCGGAATCGCCAACGCGAAAACAGAGGCGGCCTCGTCAGAAGAAGCCTGATGGCGGTTCGCGATCAGCCTTTGACGCCCCGATAAAGAATCTCTTCGCGTTGGACTTTATGGGCCAAGCACAATTCGGCGATGTCGTTTTGGTGACCGACCACAATCACGATGTCGTTGGCTTCCAGGATCAAATTGCCGCTGGGATTCATCTGGATTGGATCCTCACCACGCTTCACACCGACGATGAGAAAACCACGATTGCCGCGAACTTGGATTTCGGCGAGCGGTTTGCCAACCAGTGGTGAGCTTCGGGTCAGCCGCAGTTCTTCCAGGTTCAATCCAATCGCGGAAAGCTCTTCGCTGATCCCATGCGACAGTCCATGGGATTCCAAAACGGCGGACGCGGTGGGGCGAACAAGCAACTGAGTGACCCGCATCGCGCCAATGGTTGCTGCCATCACGACGTAGTTGGCGCCGCAGCGGATCAGCTTCTTTTGAGCGGAATGGTTTTCGGCTCGCGAAACGATTTCGACTTTTTCGGCCAGATCTCTCGCCGTGACACAGATGAAAGCGTTGGCGGCATCGTCGGGCAGCAACGTTGCCAATCCGCGAGCGTGGTCGATTCCGGCCGCCATCAGGATGTCTTCGTCCGTGGCGTTGCCGACCATGGCCAGCATTCCCGCTTGTTGAGCCTCCTCGACCCGGGCCGTGTTTTCATCGATCACCACAAACGGTTGGCCAAGTTCCTGAAGTTCTTCGGCCACGCGGACTCCCATGCGTCCAAATCCACAGATGATCGTGTGTGCGCGAAGACTGGCAATGCCTTGGCTCATTTTTCGATTCCTTAAAAGGCTTTGTAGTTCGCCATCGACTAAAAACTGAATGAATCCACCGACGGTGTAAATCGCGGCTCCGTAACCCAAGACGATGATCGCAATCGTCAGTGTTCGTAGAGCGGGCGTGTCGACCGGTTTGACTTCGCCATAGCCGACACCAAAGATCGTGATCACGACCATGTAAATCGCGTCGCTGACGGACCATCCCATTTGGATGTAGGCGATAATTGCGATCGCACAAATCAGCGAAAACACGCCCAAGCCGAGCAGAATTCGACGGAGCGGTGTGGGCTGCATAACAAACGGAGATTGCGACGAATTAAACGTTGAGAAGCATGGCTCGGGGAAGTCATGCGACTCAAGAATCAGAATCCATTTCAGCGGTGCAACGTTTGCACGCCGTTTGCATTTCAACCGTTCTAATTGATACGTTGATCGCGACGTGAGGAACGGTCGGGAAACCGACCTCCCGCTCACTGCCAGTGCGACAATCAATCAACCTGCGAGCTTGAAATGCCATCCATTGAGACACAGTCTACCAGCCCGCCGCCGCTGCGGATTCCGCATCGCGAATCGTCGGCTCACAAAGGCAATTTTGGTCGCGTTCTGTTTATCGGTGGCTCTCGTGGTATGGCGGGATCGATCGCATTGTCATCGATCGCGGCGTTGCACACTGGATCAGGCTTGGTGGCGGCAGCGGTTCCCGATTGCATTTTGGATTGTGTCGCCGGTTTCCATCCGGCGCTGATGACAATTGGGCTGGGAGATGACGGCGAGAAGCTCGTCGATTTCGCGTGGCAGTCGTTGGAGGACCGACTATCAGCTCAAGCAGCCATTGGTTGTGGACCTGGAATGACCACGGGATCAGGTGGTGCAACGATCGTGGAGGGGCTGCTCACGAAAAAGGATTTGCCATTGGTTCTGGATGCGGACGCGTTGAACATCATCGCTCAAAACAATTGGTTTTCGGACGGTCGGTTCGAAAGGGGCGAAGACGATGCCGCTTGCGTGTTGACGCCTCACCCTGGTGAGTTGCAGCGTTTGACCGGAGCACCCGCGAAAGATGTCGACGCTCAAGTGGAAGCCGCTGCCGAGTTAGCGTGTCGGTTGGGTTTGACCATCGTTGTGAAAGGTGGACCGTCACACGTCGCGTATCAAAGTGGGAACGGAGCCAAACAGGTTTGGCAGAACACGACGGGCAATCCAGGAATGGCCACGGCGGGCTGTGGTGACGTGCTGACCGGCATCGTGACGTCGTTGCTCGGGCAAGGCTTGAGCGGTCCCGATGCGGCGAGGTTGGGGGTATGGATTCATGGTCGCTGTGGTGATGAGGCGGCAGCCCGATTCAGTCATGCGGGCATGACTTCGCTGCACGCATTGGAGGCGTTGGCCTCGGTCGCGGATGAGATGACTCAGCCCGCGAACGGAAGCCACTGATTCAAAGATTGCCCATCACTATGGGATCTGACGAAATCGAGGTGAATCAGGCATACTGAGCAAAATCAGCCCGTTTCCTTTTGTCTCTCCCCTGCCCTGCTCCGTTTGAATGACTTCCCTGATCCACTTGAGCGACCTTGCGGGCGACTCCGACCTGCATCGATCGCTTCAGGGTGGCGCGGTCAGTATCGGCAACTTTGACGGTGTTCATTTGGGACACCGTGCTTTGCTCGAACGTGTCCGGTGGCACGCTCAGCGGGTTGGCGGCAAAGCAATCGCGATCGTGATGGACCCGCACCCGGCATCGGTGCTGCGGCCGCACGGGGCGCCTCCTAGTTTGACCAGCCTGGCTCGTCGTGCGGAGCTGATGTCCAGTTCCGGGATCGATCATTTGCTTGTTTGCGAGGCCACTCGCGATTTTTTGAATCAAACCGCCGAAGAGTTCTTTCAGCGTTTGATCGTGGAACAGTTGTCAGCCAAGGCCATCATCGAAGGCCCAAATTTCTTCTTTGGCCGCGATCGAGCCGGCAACACAACGCGTTTGAAAGAGTTGGCTGCGGAGCGTCAGATTGACGTCGAGATTGTGGTTCCATCGGTTCGCGACGAACGCATGGTCAGCAGTTCACGCATCCGGGAAGCGATCGCATCAGGCGATATCGTTTTGGCGAACCAAATGCTCGGCAGCCGTTATCGTTTGACCGGAGTGGTGACGACCGGTGAACAGCGCGGCCGCACGTTGGGATTTCCAACCGCGAATTTGGGCGGTGTGAAGACGTTGCTTCCCGAGCACGGTGTATATGCGGCGCTGGCATGTGGGGAAGGATGCGAAGGTCCGACCAATCATCCCACGGCAGTTCACATTGGCCCGAACCCAACGTTCAACGAACGCCAAGAGACAAAGATCGAAGCCCACCTGCTCGACTATGATGGCGATCTTTATGGAAAGTCGTTGTCGCTGACTTTGGTGAGTCAAGTTCGGGGCGTGATTAAGTTCGCCGATGCGTCCGCCTTTAAACAACAACTGCAAATCGATTTACAAACCGTTCGTGAAACGGTTTCATCTCTTCAATCTCGTTCTTGAAAGAAAGACCCGCTCGTGGGAGTTAACTGGAAAGCATTTGTTGATCAAATTCAACATTACCAATCGTTCGTTTTGGTCAGCCACATTCGTCCCGATTGCGATGCACTGGGCAGCGAACTAGGAATGGCGGAAGTCCTGCGAGCGATTGGCAAGGATGTTCGTATCATCAATGCTCACAGGACTCCTCAGGCTTTGTCGTTTTTGGATCCCGCTGGCAACATCGAAGTGCTGGGCGATTCGGTTGAGGCCGAAGACGTGAAAGCGGACTGCATCATGATTCTCGACACCAGCGCCTGGGCTCAGCTTGGTGACATGGGCGACGTCATCCGTGCGTCGCGAGCCGACAAGATGGTGCTCGATCACCATGTTGGTGAAGATGAATTGGGCGCGCGGATGTACAAGGATTATCAGTCCGAAGCGACAGGTCATTTGGTCGTTCAAGCCGCCGATGCGCTGAATGTTCCACTGACGCGAACGATGGCGACGCCTTTGTTTGCTGCCATTGCGACTGATACAGGATGGTTCCGGTTCCCAAGTGTTACTTCGGACACGTATCGAACGATTGCTCGGTTGATCGATGCGGGGGTTGTTCCCAGTGAGGTTTACGGCGATCTGTATGAGCGTGACACGCTCGGCCGATTGAAACTTCGCGGATTGATCCTTTCTCGAACGATCACCGAGATGGATGGAGCGTTGGTTTATACATCCGTCAACAAAGAGGATTTCGAGTTGTGCGGCGCTCAACCGAATGACACCGAAGACGCAATTAATTTGACGCTGGCCATTCGCGGCACCCAGGCCGCCGTGATCTTCGTCGGACAAGTGCGGGGTGGTTTCAAATTGAGCTTCCGAAGTCGTTGCGGCTTGGATTGCAACGAGGTTGCTCGCCAATTTGGCGGCGGTGGGCACAAAGCCGCCGCGGGAGCGTTTTTGGAAGGCACCTTGGATGATGTCCAAGGTCGAGTTCTACCAGTCGTTCGAGACGCACTCGCCGCCGCGCTGGGGTAAACTGGCGTCCGGGCCAATCCAACTGTCGCATCACTGTCGAAGAACGGTTGGGAGAAAGTGTCAGGTGCCTTTTGCCGGAACGGCCTGCTGCGTGCTTTGCATAAGAGGCATGTGACACTTTTTCTTGCTCATTGCCGGGTGATGAACCGCGGGAGTATCGATGACCGGACGTCGGATTGTGTGTCCTCGCTGCAAAACAACGTTGCAGATTCCTGCGACGATGGGAGCGGGAAAAGTGAAGTGCCCGAAGTGTGAGTTGATGCTCGCTGTTCGAGCCCCGGCCGGTTCCACTGTCCCGATCAACGTGCCTCCGGAAAACCTGTTCGACAGCTTGCCTGGCTATGGCGCGTCTCAGGTAACGCCACCGGCTTCGGTCTTTCGACCCTCGGGACCGGTCACGGTTTATGAGCCGCCGAAGCCTTCCAAGAAATCAAAGGGAGGCGGTTCAAACGCTGCTCTCAAGATCATCGGGACCTTGGTTGGACTCGGTGTGTTGAGCATCGTTCTGTGTGCCGGCGGGATCTTTGCCGTTGGGTACCTGGGATCGCCTCACAGCGGTTGGACGACCGTGAGTTACAAAGGCTACACCGTCAACATGCCGGCTGGCGAAGACCGGAGAGACAAGTCGCAACAGTTCCCCGGCACGACGGTTCACGAGCTCACCGGCCGCAGGAAAGAAACCGGTTCTCAGTACTCGTTGGTGGTGGCTGATTTGCCGGCGGCAATCGATCCAAGCATTCCGATTGCAGAATTGTTGCGAGACATGAGAATTCGTCTTTCGAATTCTCGTCCCGTTACCCGGTCCGGAGTGGACGGAATGGCGGGGACCATGCAATCAGGCGTGGGCGGTATCGAAGGCTCGGACTGCGAAATCTTTGTTCACAATCGGAACCTCGTGGTCGTGATGTATTCGCCGTACTCCGAGATCCAAGATTTAGTTGGCGGCAAACGCGAGCCGCGGTCCAACGAAAGTGAACTCGACAAGCCGTCGGAGTTCTTTGACTCGTTGCAGTTCAAGTGACTTCCCGCTCAAGTGAATCCTCGCGTGAGTCGGGAATTTCGATTTGCAAAAGATGAGAGAAGGCATCTCCACGAGAGCCTTAAGCTTGCGTCTCGCTGCGTGATAGCTCGCTAATTTCAGTTCCGGTGGCCGGTAAGATCATTCGGAAACGAGCTCCGCCACTTGCCGCGTCATCGACGGTCAACGTGCCCCCATGCTCACGCAGTACTTTTGCACTGACGGGCAATCCGAGGCCCGTTCCGCGAGCGCCTTTCTTGGACTCAAACAACGAGAAGATCTGTTCGCGGTCTTCTTCGGGAACGCCTTCGCCGTCGTCTTCCACGTCGACGATCCAGCCCTGGGCCGCATCGTAAAACGTTTTCACCAAAACCGTCTTGGTGGCGGCATCGATCGCGTTGGTGACCAAGTTCAGCACGGCTCGGTGAATCGCTTCGCTATCAAAGGTGGCGATCGGCAACGTCGAATCTAGGTCAGAGGCGAGTTCAATTTCGCTCTGCCCTGCCCTGCTCTGCATGAGTTCGACCACGTCGCTGACAACTTCGTTGAGGTTGCCATCTTGTAGTTCCGGTTCGCGTTCTTTTGAGAACGTCAGCATGTCAAGCACAAGGTTGCTGATTCGTTCTTGGTTGCGATCAACAATGGACCACCCTCGACGGATTGCATCGGTGTCATCTTTTTGCAGTCCCGATTCGATCAGATAGCTTCCGCCTCGGACGCCTTGCAGGATGTTTTTGATGTGGTGTGAAAGCGTGGCGATCGTTTGGCCCATCGCAGCCAAACGTTCGCCCTGCAACAGAGCCGAGTAGTAGAACGTGTCTTCAATAGCGAGTGCGGCTTGGTGTCCAACAGCGGTGATCAATCGAAGGTGTTCGTCATGGAATCGTGTCGCGCCACCTTTCCGAACCAGTTCTCCAGGCGTGGTGTAAGTGTCGACATACAACATGCCCACGATTTCGTATCGACCTTGCAATGGAACGCAGAGGGCTTCGCGAACTCCGCCTTGAACAATCGACGCGGCGGAATCAAACCGTTCGTCATCAAGTGCGTCGTTTGTGCGAACGCCCTGTTTGTGTTGCAGCACGTAATCCAAAATCGTATGGCTGATTTGGATACGGTCTTGCGTTTTGGACGAAGGTTTTTGTTTCGTTGCATCGGTCGCCGATTCCCGATCGCAGCGAGCGGCCGGGGTCAGCCGTTTGGATTCCGGGTCGCGAAGCATGATGCATCCGCGATCAGCCTCGACCCAGTCAAAGACCAACTTGAGAACGCGATCCAAGACCTCGTCCAAGTCGTCAGTCCGTCCCACCGCGATCGCGGTCAAATACATGACTTCCAGCGAGCGGTCGGCATCGAGTCGACCGATGACCGGCGGCCCGTGGAATTGACCATGTCTATCCGAATCCGATGTCGAGGAATCGACCTTCTGGTCACGAGACGGCGCTGGTTGATTCTCGATGGGTGGCGGGATTGGTGGCGGCAGAGTCGTCGGCGAGGTCGTGGGTTTATCGGTTGATGGGCCGTTGGATGAAGAGCCACCCGGTGTGTATGGCGAGACGACGCCTTCGCGAGACAGCGAAGAAACGATGTTGCTGGCATCGCCCCCGCGGACTTGGCGAACGATGTCGACGCCGTGAGCGGCATCGAGAGCAGACACGTTGCCGGTACCGGTAAAAATCAGCAGCGTCGAACCGATCTCCACGCGATCGCCACTGGTCAAAACGTGACGTGTGATCTTGCGATTGTTGACCAGCGTGCCGTTGCTGCTGCCTAGGTCGACCAGTTCGTAACGACGCCCAGTGCCGTCACCGCGAATTTCGGCGTGGCTTCGCGAAGCCTCGTTGTCGAGCAACTGCACATTGTTGCTGGATTCACGTCCCAGTCGCGTGACCGTCGGTGCGAGCTGGAAGTGTTTTCCTTGGTCACGTCCTCGAATGACGAACAACGAAGCCATACAAAAAATCAACGCGGGGCGAGAACGAGTTTCACGGACAGATTCTAAGTCTAGTTCACACAAGATAACTTGCCGCGAGACGTTCTGTTTGGCTACCGTCCGCTTCAGGTCTCTTTCTGCGGGGATCGGTTTTGTTCGAAAGGAAGCTTTTTCACTGCATGCTAGGCTCGGCGATTCCCATCGAGCGATGCTGGCCCTCACCTTGGGTGTCCCGAGGTGCTTGGTTAGGGGTGTGCGCGTGCTGGATCTTGCTGGCGGGTTGTAAAACCACCGCTCCGGTCCACGTTTGGCAACCGCCCCAATTGACTGCCGAACCGGCTGGAGTCGCTTTCATGGGCATCTCTGGGCCTAATGAATGGACCGAACCAATCGAGGAGGCTCTGTTAGCGGACCAACCCTCGCGTTGGCGGCTGATCGCGGCGGAGCAACTGGAAAGCCCATCGAATATTCGGCTCGTTTCGGGTTTCGAAGAAGAACCCAACGATGTGGCGGTCAGTGCAGCCGCTCGACGCGAAGGATTGCGTTATCTGTTGCACGGCGAAATTTTGCAGGCAACCGGACACGAGGATCGCGACGACAAAGTCAGCTTGTCATGGCGATTGACTGGATTGCAGCCCGACGCGGAATCGGCCGGGATGCCGGTTTCAGTCGACGAGGCACTGATTGCGCAACGGTACCCGCATCTATTGAACATTCCCGATGTGGCCGAACGAACACGCCGCGCGGTGGTGCTGGAAACAAAGCGGCTGCTCACCGCCAGTGTCGATCGACAACAAGTGACTCTGGCTTCGCCAAGGTTGTCGCTGGGCAGTCGAGCGATTCGACGTGGCAACGAGTTGGCTCGATCAGGCAATTGGCCGGCTGCGGAACAGCGTTGGCAGCAGGTTTTGGAATCGCATCCACGCAGTGCAGCAGCACTCATCAACGCGTCGATCGCCGCGGCGGCACGGCAAGACTTCACTGTGGCAAAGGAGCGAGTGACCGAAGCGGTTCGCTGGTCGGCGTTCTCGCCCATGAACAAGTCGCTCGCAGAAGAGACGTTGTTTTGGATCGAGATGCGTCAGCGGGACTATCACAACGCATTCGATCTGCCACCGCCGCCGGAAGGTTGGCTGATTTCTCGGGGCGATTAAGGCATCGCGAATTGTCGCTCGGTGGTCCGCTAATGAGATGGGTGGATTCACGTTGGAGACCAACGTGCTGCAGGTTGACGTGTCACGGTTGCGGAATTCACTCGACTCGTTTGGCGACTCGGAGTTTGGCGCTGCGGCTGCGTGGGTTTGCTTGGACTTCTTCGTCAGTTGGTCGCAGCGGTTTCTTTGTCAGGATTTCCCATCGGTGATCTTCTCGGAAAGCATTTTTGACAATGCGATCTTCCAAAGAGTGAAAGCTGATCACCGCGACTCGGCCACCGGGTGCGATCCACTCGGGAGCGGATTGCAAGGTCCGTGTCAGTCCACCGAGCTCGTCGTTGACCGCGATCCGCAATGCCTGAAACGTTCGCGTTGCGGGATGAATGTCGTGATTGCGTGAACGAGGCACACAGCGACGACAGATCTCCACCAACTCACCAACCTTGGTCACCGGATTGCGTTCGCGGGCTCGCAAGAAGATCTGTTTGGCGATGCGGCGGCTGAATCGTTCTTCGCCAAATTGATAGATCGCGTCGGCGATTTCTTTTTCGCTGTGTTGTTGCAGCCACCGGTACGCTGGCACTCCGTTTTCCGGATCGAACCGAAGGTCCAGCTCCGCTTCATCAATCGTGAATGTGAAGCCACGATTCCGATCGGCGAGCTGATCACTGGACAGACCCAGGTCCAATACCAACGCATCTGCGTGCGTCAGATCCAGTGCGTCAAGCGCCTTGGGCGAGCTTTCGTAGCTGCCAAGAAATAGCTCGATTCGCGGATCGTTTTTAATCCAAGACTTTTGCTCGTCACGACGGACGACGGCGGGATCACGATCAATCGCGATCACACGCGGCGTGTCGGAAGTGGAGCCCGCGTCGGCCAAAACCTCGGCCAACAAACGTGTGTGCCCACCGCCACCGTAGGTGCCATCGATGATCGTGGTCGGGTTGATTTCTCGAACCCACTGCACGATCTCATTCGGCATCACGCTGACGTGTTCTGTCTCCGCGGCGGATGAACCGGCGGAGGCTGACTCAGAGTCTTGGTTGGTTTGGTCCAGTGGTTGCGACGCCGTCACGCGGTCTCCGCCTTGATTTGTGAAAGCGATTTTGAGCAATGCAAGGCGGTTTCAATTTGGCCGTGAATCTTCTTCAGTCGTTCCGCGTCGCCACCGCCGACTTCCGCCGCGACCCAGCCTTCAAACTTGATCTCAGCGAGTGCCTTTCGGACGCTCGCCCAATCGATATCGCCTTCGGTAACGTCGGTGAAGCGACCCTTTTCACGCGAGAAGCCTTTGATGTCCAGCTTGCCGATGCGATGTCCCAAAGTCTTCACCCACTCGGCCACATCGCCGTACTTCCAGTGGTTGCCGAGATCGAATTGGACGCCGATCCAAGATGTGTTGAACGAGTCAACGAAATCTGCCAGTGGTTGAGCCGATTGCTTTTCGTCTCCACCGTGGTCGTAGAGGAAGTGGTTCCAAACATTCTCGATCAAGATTTTGACGCCGAGCTTTTCGGCGAGCGGAACGGCGCGATCAAGAGCTTCGAAAGCTCGTTGGCGGACTTCTTCGGCCGTGCCGTCTTTGCCATGCCCCGGAACGATTAGGAATGTGTTGGCGCCCAAATCGGCGGTCTGCTGAAGCGACTCTTCGAGTAACTGTTGAGCTTTCTTGCGAGTTGCTGCATCGGGACTCGTGTGTGTTGTTCCCCAGTGATAGCCACCGACGGTTCCGTCGATCGTCAAACCGGTTTCCGCCGACGCGGCGACCATCGCTTTGACGTCCATTCCTGGTGACGTGTTGGGTTCGACGCC
>NZ_DDGH01000023.1:63168-68291 GCF_002337565.1 Rhodopirellula sp. UBA1907
TGACGTGTTGGGTTCGACGCCTTCGAAGCCGGCGTCTTTGGCGATTCGAAACCGTTCGATCCAAGGGTTGGCGGCGTCGGACTTACCGGCCCGGATCATGCCGGCTTTCAGAGACTGCTTCAGGTAGCCGCCGCTGGATTCCGATGTTGCTTCGCTCGTTTCGGCTGCCCAAAGTGCCCTGCCCTGCCCCAGCAATCCATTGGCGTTGGTGCTCAGTGGCGAGGGGCTGACTTGGTGGGCCAAGTACGCGGCGTAACCAACGGCGGAAGTGATTCCGAGGCGGCGGAGGAATTGGCGGCGGTTGCTGAGCGATCGGGTAGGTTGGTCAGGACGCATTGGGAGGGCACCAGGAAGGAAAGAGTCAAAGAGCTTTACGTCAACAATGCTTCGGGAACACGTTGCAATCGACCGTTCTGATCTATCACCGCCAATGTCACGGTCGCTTGCACGAGCACCTCGTCGCCGCGGCGAATCTCATATTCATGGATGATTTTGGCCGCGGTGATTTTGGCGATTTTCGTCACGATATCGATTTCATCATCATAACGTGCGGAGGCACGATAGCGACAATCGATGTGGACCACCACGACATACAGGCCCGCTTCTTCCACTTCGCGGTACCGGCCCCCCGATGATCGAAGGAACTCCGTCCGTCCGATTTCGAAATATCGCAAGTAATTTGAATGGTGAACCAGGCCCATCGGATCACATTCGTCGTAGCGAACTCGCAAACGGAACACATGTTGCGGCAAATCAGTCGTCATTGCAGGCGTCTTTGGGTTGCGGCGGAATGCCGTAAAGAAATCGTTGTCAAAACAGGCGGTTGCAAGTTGCCAAAGTTTAGCCGTCAATGGTTGATCGGCGAACCTCGTGTCTTCGATCTTCGTTTCCGCAGAATCTCTTGTTAAGGATCGTGTCTTGAATCAGCCCGACTCAACCTTGTCGTCAACATCGAAGGGGTTTGACCCCGAGCAGGATGCCGCCGCCGCGATTGAGATGGCGGCTGATCTCTTGCGAGAGTCGCGGGCACTGCAGACACCACAGGAACGTCGCCAGCAATCCGAACTGGACCGGATGATCGGCCACGATGCCGACAAAGCCACTTTGGTTGAGATGACCGATCAAGCGTTCCGGACACATACGCCGGCCCGTGTGGCGGACCAGATGACCCACTTGTTGGATCTGCAGGGCATTCCGCGATTCTTCAGTCCTGTTGAACAGGCCATGCTGAAAGGGTTCCAATCCTTTGGCGAGTATTTGCCCGGCGTGGCGGTGCCGTTGGTCAAAGAAAAGATGCGTCGTGAAACGGCCAATGTGATTCTGCCGGCGGAACCAGATCTATTGACTCCGCACTTGGCATCGCGTCAGCGTCACGGCGTCGCGATGAATGTCAACTTGCTCGGCGAAGCACTGCTGGGTGACGACGAAACACGGAAGCGGATGCAGTCGTTCTATGAATTGCTCCGCATGCCCGAGGTGCGATGTATCTCGGTCAAGCTCACCACGCTTTACAGCCAAGTGTCTCCGCTGGCACGAGAGCACACGATTCGGATGGTCGCCGACCGTTTGGAACGGCTCTATCGCAACGCCAACCACATGGACGATGGATCCAAGGCGAAAGACAAATTCGTGTACTTGGACATGGAAGAGTACAGCGATTTGTATCTGACCGCGGACGTGCTTCGCGAGACTCTAGAACGCGACGATTTGGAATCCGTTCAAGCCGGGATTGCATTGCAAGCCTACGTCCCGGATTCCTGTTTGGTGATGAGAGACCTGATTGAATGGTCGACCAAACGAGTCGCCGGTGGTGGTGCTCCATTGACCATCCGATTGGTCAAAGGCGCAAACCTTGAAATGGAACGCGTGCATGCTTCCGTTGGTGGATGGCCGCTGGCTCCGTACACGAACAAGCATGACACGGATGCGAACTTCAAACGCATGCTGTGGGAGCTGATCACCGCCGCAGCGGATGGAAACATTCGCGTCGGCGTCGCCTCGCACAACTTGTTCGATGTGGCGCTCGCCATGATTTGGACCCAGCGATCAGGAGCATCCGACTCGGTCCAGTTTGAAATGCTGGAAGGCATGGCGAATCATCAGCGTCGCGCACTGACCGAACGCGATGCGGCGATGTTGTTGTACGCACCGGCGTGTACAAAATCAGATTTCTTGCACGCGATCACTTATCTGATTCGCCGCTTGGATGAAAACACCGGTGCCGAGAACTTCCTGCGTCACGCGTATCGCTTGCAGCCGGACACACCTGACTTTGAATTGTTGGCGGGGCGATTCAAGGATGCGTTGATGGATTGCAAAACGGTTTCGGTGCAGCCTCGACGAACACAGAACCGGTACCAAACTCCCGTGCAGCCACCCGCGGCGGAACACTGGACGAAGTTCGTTAACGAACCGGACACCGATTGGTCGTTGCCCCACAATTCGAAGTGGGCACAAGAAACACTGGATCGTTGGAAACCACTTTGCGACGAGCAGGCAACTCGCGTGACGCCGGTGCTGGTCGGTTTGCCCGATGTGGATTCGCTCGATGGAGATGATCGCGTTTCAGCAGAATGGTTCACCACCGACGATGTTTCGCGTCCTGGCGTTGTGACCTGTCGGTACAAGAAGGCAACTTCGCCCGCGGTTGAATCAGCCGTCAAAGCATCCAGCGAATCGATCTGGGCGGCGGATCTATCGGTTGATGAGCGTTTTGCCATCCTGCGTTCGGTGGCTCAATTGGCTCGCGAAAGACGTGGGGATTGGATCGGCAGTATGGTGGCCGGTGCCGGCAAAACGGTTGCCGAAGCGGACCCTGAGGTCAGTGAAGCGATTGACTTCCTGGAGTTCTATCCGCTGACCATGAAGGCTTGGGACGAGTGCGATGGGATCCGGTGTGAACCACGCGGCGTCGTAGCCGTCATCACGCCATGGAACTTCCCATTGGCGATCGCATGTGGCGGAATCGCAGCCGCGATCGCTGCGGGCAACCCGGTGGTCGTCAAACCTTCGATGCAAACGTTGCTGCCGGCTTGGTTGATGTGCCAAGCATTCTGGGACGCGGGTGTTCCTCGCGACGCATTGCAGTTTGTCATCTGTGACGATGAAGTTGCCGAAGAATGGTTGGTCAAGAATCCGATCGTCGACACCGTCATTTTGACCGGTGGCACATCAACCGCAAAGCGAATGCTGGACGTGCGACCGGATCTTCACTTGCTGGCCGAAACGGGCGGCAAGAACGTGACGGTCGTGACCGCGATGGCTGACCGTGACTTGGCGATCAAGCACGTGCTGCACTCGGCGTTTGGACACAGCGGCCAAAAGTGCAGTGCCACGTCGCTGTTGTTGCTCGAAAACGAAGTGTTCGATGATCCGGAATTCCGAGAAATCTTGGCCGACGCGGTTCGAAGCCTACCGGTCGGTTCCGCTTGGGATTTGCACACACGCGTGACCCCGTTGGTCGATCCGCCAACCGACAAACTGCGACGTGGTTTGCAAGAACTCGAGGGTGGCGAATCTTGGTTGGTGATGTCCGAGCACGTTGATGGCAATCCGACGTTGTACCGTCCAGGTGTCAAATGGGACGTACAACCAGGCAGCTTCACTCACACGACCGAGTTGTTTGGTCCGGTGATGGGCGTGATGCGATTTGGTCGACTGGAAGAAGCGATCGAGATCGTGCGTTCAACCGGGTATGGACTGACCAGCGGACTGGAAAGCTTGGACGATCGAGAAATCAAGCTGTGGCGAGAATCGATCCCCGCTGGCAACCTGTACATCAACCGTCCGACGACCGGTGCGATCGTGTTGCGACAGCCGTTTGGTGGAGTTGGTTTGTCCGCTTACGGACCCGGCATCAAAGCCGGTGGTCCCAACTACGTGCTCGCTCTCTCTCGTGTCACGCACGTCAGCGACTGGCAACCGCCGACGGATGAAGTGGAGGCTTCGCACGATCAGCTCGATCGCATGCGAGATTGGATCGAGCGTGGTCGTTACTCGGATGAAATGTTGGGGGATGCACAGAAGTTCCGAATCGAACGTGCGATCACCTCGCAAGAAATCGCCAACGCGACCGATTTCGCATTGGAGCACGACACTTATCAGTTGGTTGGCCAAGACAACATTCGTCGTTATCGATCCGTCGATGGCATGACGATTCGAATCGAGAAGGGTGACGACATCGCCGACGCGATCGTGGCGATTTCAGCCGCGGTATGTGTGGGCACTCAGTTCACTCTTTCTCTGTCGCCTGAGCTGGATCGTTCGAAGTCGGCGATGCTGGAAACCACCGCCGATTGGTTGCCAGGATTGATTGATCCGATCGAAGAATCTGTCGAGCAGGTGATCGAGCGAATCGAAGGCGGCGGTGTCAGCCGGATGCGTACGCTGACTCCCGCGAAAGAGTCGATTCGTCGAGCTTGCGGGCGAAACTTCATCACGGTCATTGATGAACCGGTTGTGGATCATGGTCGCATCGAGTGCCTGCGGTACTTGAACGAGCAATCGATCTCGCACGACTACCACCGCTATGGCAACTTGGGGCGTCGCTCCGCAGCGTTGTCGAAACCCGCGGAGGAATGAAAAGCGGATGAGTGAGCCTAGCGTCGGACTGGATCGACAACACGATGGACTGACGTGGAAGTTTCGCGTGCGGGTGACTCCCAAAGCCAAGAAGGCTTCTGTGGGTGGACTACATGACGGGGCTTTGAAAGTGTCGGTCCACGCGGTTCCGGAAGGCGGCAAGGCAAACAAAGCGGTCATCGCATCGCTCGCGAAATGGTTGGGCGTTAGCAAAAGCCGTGTCACCATCACCGCCGGCGACACGGCTCGGTTGAAGATGGTCCAAGTCGAGTTCAATTCGACGGGCGAGATGGATGATGCCGAGACGAAGTTGAAAAAAGAGTTGGCCTGATTTCGCGAAGGTGTTTCCTGCCTCGCACTGCACGAAATCGGGGCTCCTGTCCGGTTCTGAATCTTTCTAGGCTGGTTTCTCGCTAGCACCTGTAGCCGACGGAGGCTCTCCGTCGGCACGAACGCAACCAATCGCAGCAAGCGTTGGGCTCCCCAGCAGGGAGGTCGTGCAGTTTTGGAGTGCCGTGCTCGCAAGGTTGAAATCACCCTCC
>NZ_DDGH01000023.1:68546-68955 GCF_002337565.1 Rhodopirellula sp. UBA1907
ACTCAAAAACTGCACGACCTCCAGGTACGAGACAATGAGCTTGCCGATGTCTGTCTTCCGTGACTTGTCAGCGTCTTTCTGCTCGGATGGGATTGCTGTGTCGACCCTTCGGGCCTCGGTGAGCGGAACGATGCTGATTGATGCCATGACACCTTGGCTCTTTCGTCCTTTAGCCGCGGCGGCTGATGATGATCACGGGGCAGTCGGACTCGAGAGCGACCTTGCGGGTGAAGTCACCGAACAGTTTTCGGCGGGGGCCCAGTCGCTGAGCCCCGAGAATGATCAGTCCCGCTGAGCCAGCTCGATCGGCGATCGTTTTGACTGGATCATTGCTCAGCACAACTTCGCGTTCACAAACCCTGCCAGCGTTGACGCGCGAGGTTCGATCCAGCTCTTTGCGGATGCGTTT
>NZ_DDGH01000023.1:69091-72159 GCF_002337565.1 Rhodopirellula sp. UBA1907
CGAAGCGTATCGGTGGGGATCACTCGCAGAAACTTGACTTGCCTTTGTTGCTCGCGAGAGAGACTGCTGAGCAATCGCGTGAGCAAATAATCGTGGCCGCCACGTCCACCAACCGGCACGAGGATTTGCTGGCTTTGATCGAGCTGCCAATCTTTAGGAGCACGAAGCACAACGACGTCACTGGATAGTTGGCCGAGCAAACCTTCCAGCGGCGTGTCGCGTGCTTCCGGAGTGATCTCGCTCAAGCCCAATAGCACCGATTGGCATTGATGCAATTTGGCGACGCGGGCGATTTCCATCATCGGTTCCGCGGAAACTGTGGTTAGCGTCTCGCAGCGAACACCGAGACTTGCCGAAGCGTGCAGAACCTCATTCATCACCGAATGAAGCTGTGCCGAGGGGCGGTGATTGACGATCGGATCCCAGTCATGAGGTGCGACGACGACGGTCTGAACTAGCACCCGTCCAAGGGCGGCGGGAACCAATGTATCCGCCAACGCGATCATGGCGCGTGCGTTGTTGGGATTCGCGATCGGTACGAGAACCAATGGCGAATTGCCACGCAGTCGCGAGAGTTCGGGATTGCTGGCGATGTTGGACACATCGGTCAGGCGTGCTCGACGAGCAAACAAGGACAGAAACAGAACGCCGCCTATCGCGATCCACATGACCGCGATGATTCCGGCTTCGGGCACCGCGATGCCTTGGAAAATCGCCAAGGCCAAACAAGCCAAACCGCCAACGACAGGAACGGCTGGGTAACCGGGGACTCGGAACGGTGGCGGTGTCAGCTCGCTACGTTGACGAACCAAAATGGCCAACCAATGAGCAATCGCGAATGTCACCAAGAAGATCAAGCTCGATGCCGCACCCGCCGCCGCGATGTCTGGCAGAAGCTGAATCAGCAAGCACACCAAGCCGGTCGTTACCAAGACCGAGATCCAAGGGGAACCGGATCCGGCGGCCAAGCGACTCAGTGCATTTGGAAGTGTGTTGTCCCGCGACATCGCGAGAGCAATTCTCGATGCAGCAAACAGGTTGGCTTGCAGAGCCGAGAACATCGAGAGGACCGCCGCGATCAACACCAGCCAATAACCTGATGTGCCGAGGTAATGCCGCGCGGCCAAAGCGACCACGGCTTCAGGATCCGATGCGGCCAATTCGCGAATGCTTTGAGACCCATCGGTACCGACGGTGGAAAGCACAAACAGGAGTGGCAAATAAATCAGCAACGCGATGATCAGCGACAACAACATCGCTCGTGGGATATTCTTGCTCGGCTCGCGAACTTCACCGCCGACCGCCGCAATCAAGTCGAATCCTTGCAAAGCGATGAAGCTGTATCCCATCGCTTGTACCAAGCCGCCCCAACCAGATGCGAGAAACGGACGTAATTCAGCGGTGGTTTTGGAAACGGGTTGCCCGGTCAGCACCCAAAATCCGCCGATGATCAAAACCGAGAAGACAGCCACTTTGGCGACGTTGATCCAAGCTCCTCCGCCGGATGTCCGAAACGTCATCAAGCCGCCGATGCCGACGGTCGTTGCAAGCGAAACGACCGGGACGCTCCAAGGTTCGCCAAGCCAATGCGGGACCGAACCTTGAGTCGCGAACAATTCGCTCAGCAGCAGCGTCGCGAAACTTCCGAAGCCGATCGCGTAAAGAACGGAGGCAACGATCGATGCAAACCAAACGACCCAGCCCACTGTGAAGGCGGATTCGACCGAAAGGACTTTGCGGCTGAAGGTGTAAGTCCCGCCAGACTCGGGGAACTTCGATGCCATCTCAGCGAAACTGAGCGCGGTCAGAATCGCGATGACGCCATTGAGACCAAACGCCAAGATCGCGGATGGGCCCGTTGTCGCAAACGCGACTCCGGCCAGTGCGAGGATGCCGCCACCCACGATCGCACCGACGCCGACGCTGGTGGCTCCAAACAAACCGAGGTGGCGATTAGCGGCGATGATGCGATCCGTCGATGGAAAAGAGATTCAATCGGCGAGATCCGACAGCAGTGAACGCACGACCGCCCTGCCCTGCTCTGACCTCGCTCCAACCAACGTTTGTAGCAAGATTTGGTTGGCGAACCAACGAGGTGAGCCGGGCAAATGGATCGATGCGAGGCCGCGATCAGGTTTTGGCGGAGACCGTTCGCAGGTGCAGTTCGTTGAGTTGGTCCGCGTCCACTTCGCCAGGAGCACCCGTCATCATGTCGGCGGCCTTTTGCGTTTTGGGGAACGCGATGACTTCGCGAATGTTCTCGAGGCCAGCGAACAGCATCACCCAGCGATCGACGCCCAACGCGATCCCGCCGTGTGGAGGTGCACCGAAACGCAATGCGTCGAGCAAGAACCCAAAGCGATCGCGAGCGGTTTCTTCGTCCATGCCCAGCAGTTCAAACACTTGCGATTGAACCTTGCTGTCATGAATCCGAATCGTTCCACCACCAGCTTCCGATCCGTTGATGACCAAGTCATAGGCTTGAGCGCGGCACTTCTCAGGCGACTCTTTCAGAAGTGGCAAGTCTTCTTCGAGAGGAGCGGTGAAGGGGTGGTGCATGGCGACATAGCGACCGGCTTCTTCGTCCTTTTCGAACATTGGGAACTCGGTCACCCAACTGCAGTTCAGCTCGCCTTCTTCGTAGAGTTTCAGTTCCACGGCCAAACGTTTTCGAAGACCGGAAAGGCCTTTGCAGGTGACTTCCCAGGTGTCGGCCAAGAACATCAGCAAGTCACCGGGTTCGCCGCCCATCAACTCTTTGATTTCAGCCAAGTGTTCAGGCTCAAAGTTCTTCGCGATCGGGCTCCACAGTGTTCCGTCATCTTCGACGCGGAACCAAGCCAAGCCCTTGGCACCGAAGTCTTGTTGCACAAACGCGGTCAACTCATCGATCTGCCGTCGCGAGAACTTGAGGGCGGCGTCTTTGACGTTGATGCCACGGACGAAGTTGCCAGCGTCGGCGGTTCCGCGGAAGACTCGGAAGTCGGTCTTCGCAGCCACCGAAGTGACGTCGACGATTTCCAAACCGAAACGCAAATCGGGAGCGTCGGAACCAAAGCGACGCATGG
>NZ_DDGH01000023.1:72316-79851 GCF_002337565.1 Rhodopirellula sp. UBA1907
TCGGAACCAAAGCGACGCATGGCGTCCGCGTAGGTCATGCGAGGCAACGGCAGCGAAATGTCTTTGCCCAAAACTTGTTTGGCAGTCTTGGCGACCAAGCCATCGATCAATCCGATGATGTCTTCCGAGTCGACAAAAGACATTTCCAAATCGAGCTGCGTGAACTCGGGCTGGCGGTCGGCTCGCAAGTCTTCGTCGCGGAAACACTTGGCGACTTGGATGTAGCGGTCAAAACCGGCGACCATCAAGATTTGTTTGTAAAGCTGCGGCGACTGAGGCAACGCGTAGAAGTTGCTCGGATGCACGCGGCTGGGGACCAGGTAATCGCGAGCTCCTTCGGGTGTGCTGCGGCCGAGGATGGGCGTTTCGACGTCGATGAAATCGTGCTCGGCGAAGTAGTCTCGCATGCACTTGATGATTTCGCTGCGACGGATCAAGGCCTGCTGCATTTCTTTGCGGCGAAGGTCCAGGAAGCGATACTTCAGACGCAAATCTTCGCCGGGCAAATCGGATTGGCCGGGCGTGAAGGGAGGCGTTTCGGAGGCCGAAAGGATCTCGAAGTGTTCGCTGCGAACTTCGATTTCACCGGTTTCCAGTTTCGCGTTGGTTTTGCCTTCCAATCGATCGGCCACCACGCCGCGGATCAAGATCACGCTTTCGTTGGGCACGTGGCCGGCTTGTTTGATCAGCGTTTCGTTGGCTTCGGGTGGCCCGATGACGACCTGGGTCAGTCCGTAACGATCCCGCAAATCGATGAAAACGGCTCCGCCATGGTCTCGTTTGCTGTCCACCCATCCGCACAGGGTCACGGGGGAGCCGACGTCAGATTTGCGAAGCGCGCCGCAGGTGTGGGTTCGTAACACGGGTCGAAATCAAAGGGTTCGAGGGGAAGAAAGCTACGGGACGATCCATCAGGAGCTGGCGGAAGGTTCCGAATTTCGCGAAAACGAACCGCAAAGGATACGCGATCGTCGCTCATTCGTAAGTGGGACGATTTTCCATCCAACCCCAAATTGCCAGGCGGGATCGCCAATCGGCGATGAATTCGTTTTCTCGGCCGTTATCGCAGGTGGCTGTTGAGGTGCTGGCACGCCATCGAGTTGAGCAGCAGGGCGAGTTCTGGGTCATAGCGATGCCCCTCGTCTCGCATGAAAGCATGCTCGCCGTTGAACTCGTGCCAGGAAAAACTGACGCCGGCCGCGGTCATCGCGTCGTAAATCATCCGCCGTCCTTCGGCGGGAATGTGTGGGTCTTGCCGGCCCCAAATCATCAGCATCTCGGCCTTAATTTCAGGGATGCGATCGAGACTGTTGTCGTTCATCCCTTTGCCGAGACTTCGTTTGTGAATGTCGGTGGCATAGAAGCAAACTCCGGCATCGACTTCCTCATTCATCGCCGCTCGAAATGCCAGGTGCCCGCCCAGGCAGATGCCGACCGTGCCGACTTTTCCGGTGCAGCCTTCGTCACCGACGAAGAAGTCGATGACGGATCGAGCGTCGGCATCGTAGGCGGTAATTTCCTTTTCGATCTTCAAGCGGTTGCCGCGGTCGGTGCCCTCTTTGTCGTAGGCGAAAGACTCGCCCAGTTCGGTGAACTCGTGATAGACATCCGGAACGGCGACCAGCAAACCGTGTCCCGCCAGCACGGCTGCGGTGCGGGCGATCGGAGCCGTCATTTGGTAGATCTCGCTGTAGAGAATCACACCGGGATAGCGGCCGGGGCCGTCCGGACGAAACAAATGCGTCCGCATCGGACCGGTGGGCGTTTCGAGATCGACGAAGGAGGGAGCTTGGATTCGCATGCTGAGTCGGGACGGTGTCAAATCAGTGAGTGGCACAGCGAAGAGTTCGCCGAAAACCAGGATTGCGACACGTTTTACCAGCTCGACGAAGACGAAGGGAATCGCTTGTTGTGCCCGATTGGCATCGAGCGGTGCCCGTGACGAAGCAGATGCCGGAAAGTTAGGCATGACGATTGCATCACGCTGCTTATCGGGCGATTCGGTTTTCGGTTCAAATTCTCTATCAGGAGCGATGCGGTGCGTGGTTGGTTGGTGCTCGGATGTTTGTTGTTTGTCGGTCCGTTGGTGGCTCAAGAGGAATCGACGGCGGTCTCCGTTGAGTCGGAAAGCGATAGCGAAATGGTTGCGGAAGTTGAAAAGGCAATCGTCAAGCAAATCAACGACTACCGCAAAAAGAAGGAGCTCGGTCAGCTGGCAGTGAACGACGAGCTGCAGGCGACCGCGAAAAAATTCGCGGAGTTTATGGCTGAGTCGGGCAAGTATGGCCACCGCGCGGATGGCAACACGCCCGCCGAGCGTGCGAAGGCGGCCGGATACGATTACTGCGTCGTTCGAGAGAACATCGCTTATCGCACTAACACCGGCGAAGTCACCGCGAAGAGTTTGATCGACATCTTCGTTCAGGGATGGATCGATTCACCGCCGCACCATGAGAACATCGTGGCCAAACACATCACGCAAACAGGGGCCGCTGTCGCGACGGCCGATCAAACGACCTATTACGCCGTCCATTTATTTGGCCGTCCCAAATCGGCTCAAATCGAAATTTCGGTGTTGAACCGATCAGGCAAGGTCCAGACTCTTTCGATCGAAACCAATGAAAGTGTCGATGAAATCGAGATGCCGCCTCGAACCACCGTCAGCATGAAACGCTGTTTTCCAACCACCTTTCGAGTCGATGGTCTGGAAGCGGAACAAGTGGATGAATCAGTGGAATTGATTCTGACCAAGAAAGGCTGGGAAGTGGCCGATTGAACCACCGCCCTGCCCTGCCCGGATACGGCTTCAAGCAATCGGCTCAGTCGCCCTCATCGCGTTGCGGTCGTCGAGTCGCGTGACGCGAACGGTCGGCAGGTGTTGTGTCGGTAGCACCTGTAGCCGACGGAGGCTCTCCGTCGGCATGATCGCAACCCGGGGCGGTCGCCCGGCGGCTGATACGGAGAGTGCCACTCCCATCAGCCGGAACTCGCTACGTCTGGTTTTGAATCGCGGGTCCTGAGCCTGCTAGCGGCGTTTCTTATTGCCGGATTTTCCGGACTTCCCGGATGGTGGCCGTTTGCGGTCTTTTGGCAGCGGGGCGGCTTCTTCCTCCGGGGTTCCCAATCGCTCGCGGAGTCGATCCGCCATCGTTTTGGGTTTGCCGTCGGAGCTTTTCTTTCCATTGGCACCCGCCGAATTGTTGACTTTACCATCGACCGTTCCGCCACCCGCGGCGGCGCCCTGCAGGGTTGCGGGATCGAAGTGAGGTTTGGATGGCAGCGTTTTCTTGACCAAGATCCGCTCGCCAATTCCCCACAGGCTGCTGGTGATGAAGTAGATGCACAAACCAGCGGGCACACGGAAGAAGAACAGCCCCATGACCAAGGTCATGTAGTTCATCATCTTCTGCGTCATGGCGGTTTGCTCGTCCGTTGCCGGTGGCATGAACATCTTTTGTTGAGCCAGGAACAACGAGACCACGATCATTGGCAGGATGTTGAAGTACGGGCCCAGCCAACCGGTGCCGCGGCCTCCCAAGTAGTCCCACATCCAGTCGCCCCAGTAATACATCATGTCGGGAGCGGCCAGGTTTGACGCCCAAGTCGTCCAGGATGCAAACGCGGCTTGTCGCAGTTCGATGTCGACGGACAGAGTTCGGTACAGGCCGATGAAGATCGGCAATTGCAGGAACATCGGGGCGCAGCCAGCCATGGGATTGAACCCGACACGCTGTTGAAGTTCGCGTTGGGCTCGGACACGAGCTTCCATGTCGTCTTTGTGCTTCTCCGCGATCTTCTTCAGTTCAGGGGCCAACTCTTGCATGCGTTGGGCGTTGATCGCCGCTTTTCGCGAAAGCGGGAACATCAAGCCACGAACGCAAAGCGTCAGCAGCACGATTGCCAACGCGTAGTTGCCGACATTGGAGAACAGGTGCAGCAACCCGCCGAGAGGTTTGGCGACGAATGAGAACCAACCGTAGTAGATGCAATCGCCCAAACCGTAGGCTTCCATCACGTCGGGCTGTTTGGGGCCAGCGAACAATCGGAGTGATTGTTTGAGCGACGATCCCGGGGGCACGTCGGCGATGGCACTGTCGAGATAGAAGCTGGCGTTGACCGCGCGTTCTTTGTTGTCGGGAACCGCAGTTGGGTCAGCGATAATATTCGCGGCGGCACGACGGAATGTCTTGAGTGACTCTTGGCCTTCCGGTGGCAGCATCGCGACGGTGAAGTACTGGGCGTCGACACCGATGTAACTCAGGTTGCGAGCCGGCGGTGCGGAATCGGGAGCGAACAGTGTTTGGTCATCCGCTTCGGATTCGTTCTTCGCCCGTTTCAGCAAAGCGTAACCGGAGACCAGTTCGTGACCTTCGGCGGTGGTCTTGTAGACGATGTCGCGAGCGGCCGAGCCACCCCAGTTGGGACTGATCTTGTTGCTGTACCACCAGCCTTCCAGGGTGATGCCATTGGCACCTTCAATGCGATATGCGAGTTCCTGTGCTTCCTCGGCCCGGTTGTCGATCTGCACATCCATGTCCAGCGAGTAGCTGTCTGGTTTCAGCGAGTAAGTGCGTTGCAGTGCCACCGATTTGCCGGAAGCTGGCTCCATCTCGGAGTCGGACAATTGCAATTTATAGGAAACCTTGGCTCCGTCTTGCGAGGCATCCCAGATCAAGTCGCCCGTGTCGACCATTCCTTCGATGGTCTTCTCGCCCGACTGGATTTCACGGCGTCCGACGCGGCCGACCGTCAGCAGGCATGACAGCCGAGAAAGGTTGCCCGCGACTTCGTCATCTCCACCGTGTTCGGCCAATCGAACCAAATCCAGCGGATGTTCGGTCAGCGTGGTCTTGAAGTCGATCGATTTCTCGTTCCGCAGAACCGTGACGGTTGCGGATTCGCCTGGTTTGGTTTCCAGCATCGATTCGCGAAGCATGGACAGGTTGTTGACGTTGGTATCGTTGAACCCGGTGATGATGTCGCCAGGTTTCAGTCCGCCTTGCACACCGGCGGCGGTTGCCAAATCCGCAGGCGTTCCCGGTCCGACCACGTTGACCCGGATCCCGAGGTCCGTTGCGGTCGGGTCGGCGGCCAAGTACCCGAGGTATCCGGAGCGAACGTCGACGCGTCGGTATTTCAGACGCCCGTTCTCTTTGCGTTCGGTCAGTTCAATTCGCTCAATGCCACCGCCGCGACTGTTCAGCGTCACCAGCATCACGTAGCCGCTGGTCGGGTCCATCGAGCCGAGGGTCGACCAAGTTGGCGAGCTGGGACGCTCAACCACGTCTGTTTCTTCGGAGGTCGCTTCCCCGTCGCCTTCGCCGGCCTCGGGCGCATCCGTGTCGGCAACCAAGTCTTCGGCTGGTTCAGCGGTTTCGCCGTCGACTTCGGCGACCGCGTCTTCCTCCGGTGGCAGTGGTGGCGCGAACATGGTCCGAAGGGACATGTAGATCAGGAAAAACGCCATCGACGAGAGGATGAACGAAAATAGTCGGCGTTCCACTGAACTGTCGGCCAATCAGAAGGGAGGCGGGTGGGGAAGCCCGCTATTCTTGCCGCGCAACGCGTTCTTGAAAAGCCAAACTCAATGTGCGGGATAGCCTGGAGGCCCAAAAACGCAAGCTCAAGCCGTCAAAGGCAGGGGCGTTTCGCACAATCGTTTCAAATACGCCTGAAGATCCGCCTCGGAAACGCCCTGTTCAGAGCGATCCAGGACAATCCAGGGCCGAGCCTTGCGGATCACGCCTTTTTCTAGGAATTCGCCGAAGAGACGCAGTTGCAGGTGCCCTTCTCGACGCAAATCGGTTGTGAACGGTGCGTCTGTGGGTGCCAGTAGCACAGCGATGGAGCCGGTTTCGCCGTGTAATTGAACGGTTGAAATCGGCGGGCTGCCGTCGCCCAGCGTGTCGCCCTGGTCGAAGATCACGCCGCAATCACCCAAGGCGGTGAGGTCCAGTGTTGGATGCGTGTCGAGCAGCAACGTCTGAATCGACAGCGTGGGCTCGATGACCAGTCGAGTTTCCGTGGCTTCCACCACTCGCAGAGCCAGTCGCAATGAGTACTGGCTGTCGGCCTGGGGAAGGGTCACGTTCCAAACGTCGCCCCGGACGGATTGTTCCGTGGCGACGGGAAGCGTGTCGTCGCCAACTGGCAACAAGTTCACGTGCAAGGAACCATCGGGATCGCCGAAGCTGATTCCCTTGGTACCGCCCGCGGTGTGGCAAACCCAGTCGTGCCCATCCGCATTCCAGTGCGCGGTGAAGCACTGGCCTGCGGTTTGGTCACAAGCGGAGCCGGGAGTCGGCGCCGCGAAATCTTGAAATTGCCACATGGGGATGCGCTCGATTGCTTGCTTAGCTTTTGTATTCGGCGCCGAAGAACTCTTTGCTGCCTTCCACGTCCGCTTTGATTGTACGCGAGCCTTCTTGCCAGTTGGCTGGGCAGACTTCGCCATTGGTTTCAAAGTACTGGAGGGCTTTGACCATTCGCAGTGCTTCGTCGACGCTGCGGCCCAGTGGCAAGTCGTTGACGACTTGGTGACGTACGACGCCTTCTTGGTCGATCAAGAACAAACCACGCAGAGCCACGCCGCCGTCGAGCAGCACGTCGTAGTCACGCGAAATTTGCTTGTTCAAGTCGGCGACCAATGGATATTCGGTTTTGCCGATGCCGCCTTCATTGCGCGCCGTGTTGGTCCATGCCAAGTGCGTGAAGTGGCTGTCGATCGAGACGCCGACGATTTCCACGCCGAGGTCTTGGAATTCCTTGGCTCGGTCGCTGAAGGCGATGATTTCGGTTGGGCAAACGAACGTGAAGTCGAGAGGCCAGAAGAACAACAGGACGTACTTGCCCTTGTAGTCCGACAACTTGAAGTCGTCTTTGAACGTGCCATCGGGCATGACAGCGGTGGCGGTGAAATCAGGGGCTTTTTGGGTGACCAAAACACTCATTGTGATATTTGCTTTTAAAAGAGAGTGAAACGTGGTTGTGAAAGTTGAACGAGATCAGTCGCGAAGATTCGAATCGAACACTCGGACTTCGGCCCAATTGGGTTTTTGACGCTCGATGAATTCCAGGTGACGAGGTGCTGTTTGATAAGCGTCATGGGCGGCGCGGTCTTCAAAGACCGTGTGCAGCACCACGTCGAAGTCCATGTTGACCGGGCGGTCGTAGTCGGGCTCGCAGCGTCCCACGGCGAAGCCCACCAAACCGGGATGGTCGTTCAAGTAGGTTTGGCAATCATCCAGCAACGCGTTGATGGTTTCGTCGCTGCGGTCTTTGGTCGTGAAGAAGACTTGGTGGGCGAGTCGAGGCATGGTGCTCACGAAGGATCAAAAAGGGGGCAGAAGCACCGCTTCGAAGACAGATGACGAAGCCGGTGTGGCCGGAATCAAGATGGCACGTCGCTGATTCTAGCCGCCGCATCAATTGGCTTGAACCGGTCGCCCGCCCGCCGTCGGAGGTCGCCGCGGCGTGTACAAGCAGCAATCCTGTGGGCAGACATCGTGCCAGGGGCCCAGTTCGCCCAAGGCGGT
>NZ_DDGH01000023.1:80029-80493 GCF_002337565.1 Rhodopirellula sp. UBA1907
TCGACGAAATCCGGGTGTGTTCCCGCCGATGAGGCTCGTGCCATTTTGATCCCGCGTTCTTGGCAAAGCTGGGCGGCTTCCTCGTCCAAGTCAAACAGGACCTCCATGTGGTCGCTGACAAATCCGATCGGCAGGATCACCAGCGATTCCAATTTCTTGGCGTCGTCCATCTCCGCGATTGCGTCCAACACGTCCGGTTCCAGCCAAGGCTGCGATGGTGGGCCGCTGCGACTTTGGTAAACCAGATCCCAGTCCACCGCACCGCAAGCGTCAGCCACCAAACGGCACGACTCTCGGAGTTGCTTTTCGTAGTCGCAATTGTCGGCCATGCCCATCGGGATGCTGTGAGCGGTGAACAGCACCTTAGTTTCGGCTGGCGATGCGTCGATGGTTTGGGCCGCTTTGGTAACGTTGTCCGCCATCGCGGCAATGAAGCCAGGATGGTTGAATCCCATACGGACTTT
>NZ_DDGH01000023.1:80701-81205 GCF_002337565.1 Rhodopirellula sp. UBA1907
TTTTCGCGATACTGGCGACATCCGCTGTAGCAGCTGAACATGCTGGTGAAAAATGCCAGCGATCGCTTCTTGCCATCCGTCTTCATTTGACGAAGCGTGTCGGCAAAGTATGGATCCCAGTTCCGATTGCCCCAATAGATCGGCAAGTCGATTCCGTTGGCGTCAAATCGTTTTTGCAGTGCCGCGATGAGCTGACGGTTTTGCTCGTTGATGGGGCTGACGCCGCCGAAGTGTTTGTAGTGCTCGGCGACTTCCAGCATCCGCTCACGCGGCACGTTCTTGCCACGCAAAACGTTTTCGAGGAACGGCATCACATCGTCCTGCCCCTCTGGACCACCGAAGGACACCAATAAAAACGAATCGTAGGGAGGCAGTTCACTCATGAGGGGAAGTCACGAAGGCGGCGGTTGGATGAGATGTGCGATGTCCTTCCAAGGCTGTCGAACCTGATTCAGATGGCCGTGGGAAGTCGCCAGCATAGGTTTCGACGGCCTTGGAAGGCCA
>NZ_DDGH01000023.1:81331-88272 GCF_002337565.1 Rhodopirellula sp. UBA1907
CGACGGCCTTGGAAGGCCATCGTACGGAGTGATCAACCATCGTGCGGTTTGGCCTGAGAAGGCATTCCGACTCAGTAGATGTCTTGCGGCGGAAGGTTGTCCGCGTCCAAGTCATCTTCGGTGATGATTCGGAAACCTTTTTCCGTCAACGTTTTCATCGCCAAGTCAATGTTCTCGACCATGATCGCGACCGCTGGTTTGCCGTGCGGACGCATGAACAGCGGGTACGCTTGAATGATGTTCAGCTCTGCCTGCAGCAACGCCGTGCAAACTCGAAGCAAAGGTTGAGGACCTTCGGGAAGCTCGACGCCAACCAGATCGGACTCGATGATCGCCAACCCGGCTCGCTCGAGAATCTCTCGGCCGCGATCCGCGTCACTGATGAGAAAGCGAACGAACGCACATTCCGCCGCGTCATTGATCGATAGGGCCACGATTCGAATCCCAGTCCCCTCAAATCGACGCACGACTTCGAGCAATTGCCCGACCCGATTCTCGAGGAAAATGGTGAATTGACGAATCGCAGGAAATTCGCGACCGCGCATGGTATCGAATTGCGTGTCTGCACCGGCTCCAAAGCTCATGCTCGCAATCTCTTGTTAGCGGCAAAAAGGCATAATCGCGGGAGTCTACCGGTCGGTTCAGCACACGGCAAACCGTCTGGCCGCCCGATTTGATGCGGGATGCCGCAGGGATGCAAGCATTTTCAGGGACGAATCGGATTGAGATGACGAGGTGAATTGATCGCTAGGCGACCGCAGTGGTGCGAGATCGGGTGGTGCAGTCGCGTGAGGTCTGTCATGCAGCCTTAAGCGGCGAAGGTGGCGCGCCGTTTGCCTCCTTTGGTGGTGTTTTCAATGTCGGTCCGCGGCAGTCGCGGGGACTCAACAACACCAAACAAAAGGTTCACCTCATGAAATTCCTCCATCGCCAACAACCAATTCTTCGTTCTTTGGTCGCGACCGCCGCTGTCTCTTTCCCGCTTGCCTGCACACCAGTCGCGATGGGGCAAACCGGGGACTTTGACGCCGAAGACCGCGGCAGCAAAGTCGAAGACGACGCTTGGTACGACATCTCGGAATGGTTCGACGGCAACGACTACAACCCAACGGACGAGGCCATCGGACGTTGGGATGACGAGATCTTTTCCTATGAAGATGCTCGCACAAGCAGCGATTCAGACAACGATCAATTGATCATTCCCGCCGACACTTTTTATGGCGAGGACTACAACGAGAGCTATGTGTCGTACGAGGATCGTGACGAAGACGGCACGTACGAGCGATCGACCCGGTACATCGATAGCGACGGTGATTCCCTGAACGACGCCTACGTCACTTACGACGACGAAGATGGCGATGGTTTGTATGAAAACTATGACTACTCGGAACTCGGCAGCACGTCCAAAAACGCCGTTCCTCCATCCAAGATCGCCCAGTCCGTCAAAGACGGTTTGAGTGGGAAACGCCACGAGGTGAAGGGCACGGTTCGCGATATCAGGACCGTTCAACGAGGCAACGAGTACTCGATGATGATGCAGGTTAAATCACAAGACGGGAAAGATATTTGGATCGATCTCGGCGGACATGCAACGGGAGTTCAGCTCTTCAAAGATGACGAAGCCACCTTCTATGGACCAATGGTAAAACGAGGCGACAAGACAGTGCTGGTGGCGACCGCAATCGATCTGCCGAAGCATGGGATGTACAAGGTGGAACGATCTGGCAGTCGGTACACCGGTGAGGTGCAGTCAACCAAGACCGCCACGGTTCGCGGGAAAGAACACTTAGTCGTCAAGTTGAAAACCGAGAGCGACAAGATGATGACCGTCGACATGGGCCTCGCATCGAAGGCGAAAAAGCCGAGTGAGGGCGACGAAGTCACCGTCACCGGGGTTCCGGTCAAAATCGGAGATCGAGTCATCCTGATCGCCGACAAAAAGCAAAGCTGATCGAAAACGTATTCCGATCGCCGCAGAACAGGTTCATGACTCTAAGTTGCTGAGTCTGTCTATAGGCCTGTTTTGCGGCGTTTTCTTTCTCGTTGGCAGAGGGGGTTTCGTTCCGCTCGTGCGTTTATGGCACGGGTGTTTCACCAGCGTCTTCGGTCAGACCGATCCGTCTGGTTCAAACTTGCCCCACGCAATCTTCATGAAGTCGTTGCGGTTTTGGGGGTGAGTGCTGGCCGAAAAGATGTAATATTTGCACGTTAATGTGGAAATGTATTGATTAATCGTGCGTATTGAGCATGATTCCTGCTCATTAGTTGCTTTTCACCCTCCGGCCAATCTTGCGTTCTCTTTTCGCCGAGTGGCTGTGTGACCAAAGAAAATAAGAAATTTTTGTCGATCGGATCATGTCACGATCGAACGTAAATCTATGGAGTTAAGTCTATGAAGTTTTGTCGTTCTAAAGCATTCGGTCTGGCCGCTTTGGTTGGCGTAGCTGCGATCAGTGGTTGCGCTGAATCCAAGCCGGAAGCCACTTCAACTGATGAGTTGACCCAATTCTTGGATGCGAACCCTGAGCTCAAAGAGCCCAAACCTGAGGTTTCTCCATCAGATCCAACCAAGCCTTAGTGGCTTCCCATTGGCACTCGTGATTCGCGAGTCTCGCTTTGTCATTTCATCAGGCATCTTCTCTTCTCAAGGTCATTTTCAATGAGTTCTCAAAGAAAACGCCAGGGCTTCACGTTGGTGGAGTTGCTGGTAGTGATCGCCATTATTGGCGTTCTGGTCGGTTTGCTTTTGCCCGCCGTGCAAGCGGCACGTGAAGCCGCTCGACGAATGAGTTGCAGCAACAACTTCAAGCAGCTCGGCTTGGCGATGCACAACTATCACTCGGCATACAACGCGATGCCGAAGCATGGATCGGGGACGTACACCCAGTATCCACCAGACACAGGAATCAACCCGCCCGGCGGAAACCGATCGGACTTGTCCGCTCTGGTTGGCATGTTGCCATTCATTGAGCAGCAAGGTTTGTGGGAAGTGATTAGCAATCCCACTGACACCGGTTTCCAAGCGATGGGGCCGTGGCCTAACCGTCAGTTGGCCGACCACGCCGCGATTCCTTACGACCCGTGGCTGACCAACCTTCCGAGTTTCCGTTGCCCCCAGCGATCCCGGAGTTGGCTTGCCCGCTCATGGTCGCACGAACTATGCCGTTTGCCTGGGTGACTCTGGGACGCTGTGCGATGTGGGGGACACCGCTGATAACGGTACCAGTCGTGGTTTGCGTGTTTATCAACAAAGTGCTTGTCGTGGTGCTTTCATTCCACGAACGCAGACGAAGTTCCGCGACATCCTCGATGGTTTGTCCAATACTCTCGCCATGGGCGAGATCATCACCGACTTGGGCGACTTCGACACGCGTTCGCATGCCGTCGACAGCCCCGTTGAGGTTTGGCGAGAAAACAATGCATTGTCATGCCGACAGTACATCGATGTGGAGCGTCCTCAGTTCTGGCGGAACGATGGCTCAACACCGTTCACAGGAGATGCGGAGCAGCGTCGCGGTTTCAAATGGGCTCTCGCTCGTCCGTTGTACACCGGTTTCGTCACTGTCTTGGCACCCAACGATGAGCTTTGTTTCCAAGGCAACCAAGAACGCGAAGGCGATGTCACCCCCAGCAGTCGTCACCAAGGCGGAGTTCACGTCTTGATGTGCGATGGTGCGGTGAAGTTCATCACCGATTCGATCGAAGCTGGTAACAGCAACAGCGCTCAGGTTCGCGAAGGTGGTGGGTTCTTGACGCCTGGTTCGAAGTCACCGTTCGGCGTTTGGGGTGCCTTGGGTACTCGTGCCGCACGTGAAATTATCGACACCGAATTTTGATCGATTGACCTTCGGGCGACGCTCGTCGCCCGGGTTCAGTGCGAACCAAATTCAGCGTTTTTCGCGGTGAAAAGCAATCACCGCGGTATCGGCATTCAGGTTGGGATCGTTGTCGGGTTCAATGCGTTGACCTCGGTCAACATCCCAGAAGACTTCTTCATCGATCACGACGTTCAGTTGGCCCAAGAGGTCGCGAACGTCGGCGATCGTGGGGAAGCGTCGGTTGGGCGTGTTGTGCCAATCGAAGTCAAACTCGCCGGGTGCTTTCGGCGATCGCCCATGTGTCACGTAGTGATCTCTGAGTTGGCGATACGCAAAGTTTGGAAAGCTGATGATGGCGTGTCGGCCGACCCGCAGCATCTCGTTCAGCAGTTCCACCACGTTCTCGACGGCTTGCAAAGTCGCGTTGAGGATCACGTAGTCGAACTGGTCGTCGATGAACGCGGGCAGTCCGTGGTTGAGGTCGTAGTCGATCACGTCGATGCCTCGCATCGCGGTTGCCAGAAGGTTCTCCTGAGCCACCTCGACTCCCATCAGTCGATGCGTCGTTGCTGCCGGCGCTGGTGTGCGATGTCGATCGCGAATTGCGGCAAGCAGTTGTCCGTTGCCGCAACCGAGGTCCAGCACGCTGGATCCGGCGGGAATGATCTCCAAGATTGATTCTTCGTCCACGTTCAGCGTGATGTCCGATGGGACCGCGGGGTGCGTTTCCGTGTCTCTCAATCGTTCACGGATCAAAGGTCCATAAGTCGCAATGTCTTTCGCGATTAAGAATGCGTCGTGGCCAGCGTTGGTGGTGATTTCTGCGTAGGTGACACGTTTGTCCAAAGCGGTCAGAGCGTTGACGATTTCTCTGGATTGAGCAGGCGGGAACAACCAATCGCTGCTGAAACTGATAAGCAGGAAATCGCAAGTTGCTTCGTCAAACGTTTCCATCAACTTCAGCCGCGTGCCGCCTAGGTCGAACAGATCCATCGCCATCGACAGAGTCACGTAGCTGTTTGCATCAAAGCGAGTTGTGAACTTTTGACCTTGATGGGCCAAGTAAGAACCAATGCTGAATCGTTGTTCGAATTGCGATGCGATCTGCCGCGGATCATGGCGATCGGGATCGAACTTGGCCTCCATCGCTTCGACGGAAAGATAGGTGATGTGGCCCAGCATCCGCGCGATCGCCAGACCCGTGTCCGGGCGTTGGTCTTTGTCGTAGTACTGGCCCCCGGCGTAGTGTGGGTCGGTTTGGATCGCATTGCGAGCGATGACATCGAACCCGAGTGCTTGGCTGTTGAGTCGTGGAGAGGTCGCAATGGCGACGCAGGTTTTCGCCGCATCGGGATAGCGATTGATCCACTGCAAGACTTGATGACCGCCCAGTGAACCGCCGACCACGGCTCGCCACTGGCGGATTCCCAAATGGTCAGCCAAGAGTTTTTGAGCTTCGACGATGTCGCCGATGGTGATCCGTGGAAAGTTGGCACCGTAGGGCGTGCCGTCGGGCGAGGTCGGATCCGCATCGCCCGGGCCGGTGCTGCCGCGACAACCGCCCAAAACGTTGGGGCAGACCACAAACAACCGGTCCGTGTCGATCGGCAGTCCGGGGCCGATCAAGCCGTCCCACCAACCCGGTTGGTCGTCTTCATCGTGGCGAGCCGCGTGCGAGTCACCCGACACAGCATGGCAGACCAGCACGGCATTGGATGCATCGTCGTTCAGCGTGCCCCACGTCTCGTAGCAGCATCGCACTTCCGGCAGTTCGCCACCGCGTTCAAGCGGCAGCGGCTGGTCAAACGTCACGTACTTCGCGTACGCCAATGGCGCGTCGGTCCGCACGTCATCGGTGCTGGACAGATCTTCGTTGGAAGGCTCACCCATGGAAGCTTGGCTTTCGAACATCGTTACCCGAGTGTATCTCCCGGAAGTTTTTTCGCGGGAGGATCAGTTGTTCGGAAGCAACGTTTCGATTGCTTTTGGGGTCACGCGGTCGCAACAGCAAGAGCCTGTTTCAGGTCATCGAGGATATCGTCGATGTCTTCGATCCCAACCGAAACACGAATGTACTCGGGGCTGACGCCGGCACGACGTTGCTCGTCTTCGGCGAGCTGTTGGTGCGTGGTGCTGGCGGGATGAATGACCAACGTTTTCGCGTCACCAATGTTGGCCAAGTGAGAGCACAGTTGGCAGGCGTTGATGAATTTCTTGCCCGCTTCCATTCCACCCTTGATACCAAAGCCGAGGATCGCGCCTTTGCCATTGGTGAGATACTGTTCAGCCAATTTGTTGTGAGAGTGCGATTTCAATCCGGGGTAATTGACCCACTCGACTGCGTCGTGAGCTTCCAGGAACTCAGCAACCTTCATCGCGTTTTCGCAGTGGCGAGGCATGCGGAGGTGAAGTGTCTCGATGCCTTGCAGGAACAGGAACGCCGCAAACGGGCTCATCGCTGCACCTGTATCACGCAACCAGTGGGTGCGGATATGAACGTTGTAAGCGATGTTGCCCATGCCACGCAGATGCTCTTCGAAAACGGCACCATGGTAGGAAGGGCTGGGGCCGCAGAACTCAGGCCATTTTTCAGGTTGGTCGGCCCATTTGAAGTTTCCGCTGTCGACGATGCAGCCACCGATGTGAGTGCCGTGTCCGCCCAAGAACTTCGTCGTGCTGTAGATCACGATGTCGATTCCGTGATCGATCGGACGCAACAAGTAAGGCGTCATTACGGTGTTGTCGCACAACACTGGGATCGCCCCGTGTGGTGCCGAGTGAGCGGCGTCGGCGATCGCCTTGAAGTCAGGCACGTCGTTTCGTGGGTTGCCGATGCTCTCCATATAGACCAGACGAGTGTTTTCGTCGACCAAGCCGTGGATTTGTTCCGGGTGATCCGGATCGAAGAAGCGAACTTCGATGCCGAGGTTCTTCAGAGTTTGCGTGAACAGCGTCCATGTTCCGCCATACAGCGAAGTGCTGCTGACAATGTTTTGACCGCTGTGTGCGATCGCCAAAACTGCCGCCGTGATCGCCGCCTGTCCGGATGCAAAGCACAGTCCCGTTGCACCGCCGTCGAGTGCCGCGATGCGTTTTTCCAGCACGTCGACCGTCGGGTTCATC
>NZ_DDGH01000023.1:88437-118119 GCF_002337565.1 Rhodopirellula sp. UBA1907
GTCGACCGTCGGGTTCATCAACCGGCTGTAGATGTTGCCAAATTCAGCCAGGCCAAACAGGGCCGCCGCGTGTTCCGTGCTATCGAACTGGTAGCTGGTGGTGGCGTAGATCGGCACCGCGCGGCTTTTGGTCGTTGGGTCAGCGACTTGTCCGGCATGGAGAGCACGGGTAGCCAGACGATGATTTTGGGTCGGATCGGCGGACATGCAAAAACTCGATCAGGGATGTTTGAAAGTAGGAAATTTCTGCGTTGGGAACGCAGCAGGCTAACAAATCGGTCAGCGATTGTCGCCAGCCAGCTTGATCAGGCGTTCGGCACCGCGACGCAGCGTGTCATCGCTGGCCGCGAAGCTGACGCGGAAGTGAGAATCGCGGTCGCTGAAAATCTTGCCGGGGATGATCAGCAGACCATCGGCGATCGCTCGTTCGACGAATGCCGTCCCGCCTTCGGTGCCGGGGGCTTTCGGGAACAGATAAAACGCACCGCCGGGGCTGGTTAGTTCAAAGTGCGGCGCCAGCTGTTCCACCATGAAGTCGCGTTTTCGGCGGTAATCGTCGATGTGGCCGTCCAGCGAAACCTCCATCGCTCGGAGGGCTCCCCATTGAGCGGGCTGAGGCGAGCAGACGAACGAATATTGCTGGATCTTGAGCATGGTCGCAATGATTTCGGGCGGTCCGTGGACGTAGCCCACTCGCCATCCGGTCATCGCGTGCGACTTGCTGAAACCATCGATCACGATGGTGTCGGGGTTGGTCGCCGCGGGAGAGGCGAAGTCGCCATCGTAGAAGAACCGGCTGTAAATCTCGTCCGACAGCAAAGCGATGTTGTGCTTGGCCGCCAATTCACCGACGTCCCGAAGATCTTGCTCCGACGCGGTCACACCCGTCGGATTGGCGGGACTGTTGACCAGGATCATCTTGGTCTTGGGAGTGATCGCGGCTTCGATTTTCGCTGGATCCAAGCGGAAGTCCGGGTAGGAATCGACCGTCACGGGGATGCCACCGCACAGGCTGACGAGTGCCGGGTACATGACAAAATAGGGGTCCAGGAAGATGACTTCGTCGCCCGGATTGATCATCGACAGCAGCGAAAGGACCAAACCGCCTGAGGTGCCGCTGCTGACAAAGACGTCGCGGTTTTGGCCGGGATACTTGGCGTTGATCTCCGCCAGCAACCTCTCACGTAGCGGCGCGATACCCTGGGTTGGCGAGTAAGCGTTTTTTCCGGATCGAATCGCATCGACGGTCGCGTCCTGGATTTCCTCGGGGACATCAAAGTCCGGTTGCCCGATGGACAAGTTGATCGGGTCTTTCAGTTTCGCAGCGAGATCGAAAACTTTTCGAATTCCGCTGCTATCAAAGGAGGCCGTTCGATCCGCGATCCAAGGATGCATGTTGACTCGTCGCCTGTTGGATGAAGGTGGAAAGCGATGGTTGCGTGTGGAGGAAACCTCAGGCAAATCATGCTCGTTTCGCGGATCAGGATATCATTCGCTTCGGCTTGCGGTAGTCCGTGTTTGGGGCCGGGATCGATCGATTGACACCCCTGCCCTGTCTCGCTCAATATCCGAGGGCCCACCCAAGATCGACCGCCCGCCCGAGATCGGATGGTTGGTCGGGAGTTTGTTGGCGATGCAGGTGAAGGCACCAGGCAAGTGAAGACACCGGGTTGCGAAGGATACGAAGGATAACAGTGACGGAATGAGTGAAATTCGATTGATCGAACCGGTGGTCCGTTTCTGCGCCGTGATCTCACGGCACCAGGAGGCTCGTCAGTGGGCAAAGCAACGATTGGCAGAACGTTGGGGCGAGCTGGGCGAAAAAGGTGAGCCCAGTCCGTTCGAAGCCGGCGGGTTTTACCAGCCTGAAATGGGCGATGGGCTGACCAAAGAGCTGATCGGAATTGCCCAATTCGCGGATCCAGCCGGATTGGCAGACTGGAAAAACGTCACCAACGAATGGGAATCCGAATACGCATCGTTGTCGGATCATCCCGAGTCGCGGCCGTTGAATTTGGATCCGGGGTACGTCAGCCAAGCCAAATTGGTGTTGGCGACGATCAAAGACCGCGACCACCGAATCTATTTGCGAGATGGAATCTTTGCGGAAGTCACCCTGAACTATGTTGGTGGGCGTTGGATTCATCACCGATGGAGCTACCCTGATTACCGCACCGAAACGGTTGCGAGGTTTGCGGCGAACTGCCGTGCCCGACTGCGTCAGCATTTAAAAGCGACCGGCGGTTTTCGGGTTGGGGTCAAGAAAACCCCCGGGGTGAAGCCCAGCCCGAAGGTTTGATTCGCCGTTTCTGATTCGCTGTTTCATGGCTCGTTCGATCAAGTTGATCACGCCGGCCAACAAATCCGTTGAATCCGAGCCTCGACGGCAAACCAAATGAGTTGGTCTCACGTAGCAGCCTGACCGAAGGTTCATTTCGTACTTTTCTCGACACGAGTCGCCAAGCATGATTGCTGGGTCCGCTATTTCACTGTTCTCCGATTTTGCTGATGTTGAATCGGGTTTGCTCCCTCTGGCCCAGGTCGGCAAGTGGTTGCCCGTATTCGTCACGCCCATTTGGGTGCTATCGATGGGTTTGCTGCTGGGGGCTTTGGTGACCGCGGTGATCCATGGCGTCTTGAGTGCATTGTCCTTCATTCCCGGTCTCGGGAATTTGGCCGACGACCCAAAACGCGGCGTGACGTTGTCGCTGATTGCCGGAGCGATCTTCTCCGCGTTGCTGTGCTATTTCTACGTCCCACAAGGCGGTGAGAACGGGCAATTGCTCTTCCTGCCCTTGGTGACTTTGGGAATGATTCTGGGCTTCGGCCTGATCTACGGGATGTGGCACCGGACTCGATCGGAGTGGATGTCGATTCTGGGCGAAGGTGTTATCCCGTACATCTTGGGCACACTGGGGCTCTTTGCCGTGATCGGCTTGGGCTCGACGCCGTTTGTTGAAAAGCCCATGGCGATTCTCGAAAGCGTCCCCGCGGTCAACTTGGTCGGTGACGGCACGGTGGTCGAAGTCGCGACAATCGCACCTTCGGCTGATCCAGACATCCCCGAGTTCTTGCCAGCCGGAATCACCTACAACTTCCGGAACGTCGCCGAATTACGGATTGAGAGTGACAAGAAAGTCTTCCTGGCTGACTCCGATAAAGCGGAAGCCTTCAGCCGTGCTCCCATCGAATTGAACCCAGGCAGCACCGAAGCGGTCACCTACAAATATCAAGACCGTGAGCAGCCACCGATTCCAGGTGATCCGGCCAAGCTGCACATCTACAACCAAGAGATCGACCCGGCTGAAGTGACGTTCACGTTCAAGAACCTGCCGCAGATCCCTCAGGCTTCGTCGATTGTTTTCTCCGCTGTCGCGTTGTTCCTGACATTGACGGGCTTCATGGCGATGCGACAAGCTGCACCGCGTGTTTGGGCATTGGCTTTGTCGACCGCGAAAAACGAAATGGCTCAGCCGCTTTATCTGTTGCTGTTGGCCATCGGTATCTTTGCCGTGCTGCTGTTTGGGATTTTCCCGTTCAACACGCTGGGTGATGACATTCGCCTGCTGAAGGACAGCGGCGTGACCATGATCATGGTGCTGGGCATGTTGCTCGCCGTTTGGAGTGCGGGAACATCGGTCAGCGACGAAATCGATGGCCGGACCGCTTTGACTGTGCTGAGTAAACCAGTTAGTCGACGTTCGTTCATCTTGGGCAAGTACACCGGAATCATGTTGGCCGTGTTGGTGCTGTTCGTGATTTTGGCGGCTGTTCTGTTGGTGGTGATGTCGTACAAGCCAATCTATGACGCTCGCGAAACGAGCCAGCAGCAACCGCCATGGCAAGTCGGTCACGAAGAGATCATCACAACGCTTCCGATCTTGGGGCTGTACTTCATGGAAACGATGGCGATCGGAGGAATCGCGGTGGCCTTGGCGACTCGTTTGCCGCTGCTGGCGAACTTCATCACCTGTTTCGCGATCTATGTTGTCGGCAACCTGCTCAGTCCGCTGGTCGCTTCCGCGAGGGAAAACACCGAGCTGGTCGGATTTGTTGGTAAATTGATAGCGGTCGTGGTCCCCAACCTGAACTCATTCAACGTCCAGGCGGCGGTGGATGCGGGAAATGCCATCCCGCTGATCTACTTGGCCGCCGCGTTCAACTATCTTGTGGTCTTTGTCATTGCCATTTGGATGGTTGCGATGTTGTTGTTCGAAGATCGCGATTTGGCTTGATCGCCATATCTGTTGCATTGGAAACTCGTTTGAGGATAACGGTGACCGGTCGTGACGGATCGTCGATCGCAACAAATGCGGTCGGGATGACAAACGAACGGTGGCTAGATATCCAACGAGGCTCGCAACGGTGAATCGCTTTTCCAGTCTGAAACAACCACGTCGCGAACCCGAAGCAGCGGGCGCGCCCCTGCATTTGGTTTGGGCCGCTATCGCGGGTTTGATCATTCCAATCTTGGTGCTGGTCTTTGGCATCATCGCGGCACTGGTCGATGAAGGCGATGGGCTGACGCAGTCGCCGGTTCGCCTGGGGACGCACCTGTCGATCCCCGTGCCGGAGTTCTTTCTGGCCCAAAGCAAAGTCACGCAGCTGTTTGGATTGGTTGGATTGTCGTTGGCAATCGCGGCGGTCTTTTGTTTGGCCGTTTGGTTGCACCGGCGGTCAGCAGACGCTCGCTCGCGGCGAGTGATCAAGATGTTGCATTCGCGAACGCTGAAGCAAAGCTTGCGTCGCGCAGAAGTCGAAGGCGCCGCGGCTCAGCGTGAACGAGCTCGTATCATCATCGGTCGTCACCTGCCCGAAGTCGGACGCGGTTTGTCGCTGTGGTATCGGTCCATTCCGCGAAGCGTGCTGATGTTGATCGGGTGTGTGACGCTTGCACTGCTGGTGAATGTTTGGCTCGCGATTCTCGCGGTTATCAGTGGCGTGGCGTTGTGGCGTTTGTACGCCAAGCTTCGCAATCCAGATTGGTTGGAATTGTCCCGATTCGAAATCCCACAAATTCGTGATCGCTTGATCGGTTTGATCGGCGACGCACCTATGATGGCTCGATTGCAGGCCGGTGGTTTGGCCGATCAAGCCTACGAAGCAGAGTTAGAAGCTTTGGATCGTCGGATTGCGGGCGATGACGCGCGTCGAGGTCGATTGTGGCCAGTGATGATGATGGCCGGTGGCGTTGCCATTGCTGTCATGTTGTTGGGGCTGGGCCTGAACACGTTGCAAGGCGAACAAGGCTTGAGCCTTCCGTCCGCGTTGGTACTTGGTCTTTCGTTGACCGGTGCAGCCTTGGCCGCTGCTCGATTGAGCGAACTGAATCGTCAACTTCGCCGCAGCAGCAAAGCTTGTGAATCGGCGTATTTGTATCTGCAGCCCAACAGCGAAGCGTCGCCGAGCGAGCAACGTGTTGGGCTGGGCGGTCTTCGCGATTGCGTGACGATGGAAGATGTGTCGCTTCAAGATTCTTCGGGCAAGGCCATCTTGCGCGATCTGAGTTTGTCGCTGCAGCCCAAGTCTCTGGTGGCTTTCTTGGGTACTGAAGACGTCTCGACGCGAGCTCTGTTGGAATTGTTGATGGGCTTTGGTCGTCCGCATCGCGGCAAGGTTCAGATCGATGGTATCTCATTGCTCGACGTTCACCCGCAAGCCCTTGCCAAAAATGTGATGTGGATCGGTCCCGATGGGCCGCTCTGGGAAGGTTCGTTGCGGGAGAACCTAATGGCGGGAGTCGACCGCAGTGTCGACAACCGTGACATGGTCGAAACGCTCGAGCGACTTGGGATCTACGAGCGAATCACTCGCTTGCCTGACGGCCTGGAGACGATCATCGAACCGGGGTCCAATTTAGGAGCGACCGAAGATTCGGATTCGCTCGGGACCGATGTTCGCTACGCGGTCGGGATCGCACGGGCGATGTTGCACCGGCCGCCGATTGTGCTCGCGAAAGAGCCCCCTGCGCCGACCGAGCATGTCAATGAAGATCCCTGTTTGAACGCGCTGCGAGAACTCGCGGATGCTGGTTCGTTGGTGGTCATGTTGCCTCACCGGCTGAAGACGTTACGTTCATGTGATCGGGTGATGTTGCTCAATGGCCCCAACTTGGTCGGCGAAGGACGTCACACCGAGTTGCTGAATTCCAGTGATCTGTATCGCCACTTGAACTACTTGTTGTTCAATCCTTACCGACACCGAAGCCCATCCTGAGAGAGGCGTGTGACGCAAACCAACGCGGACGACGAACAAACCCCGGACGATGTCTTTCGGACTGCTGTCGCGGTCGAAGCCGGCTTGGGTGCCCTGGCGTTGATTCTCGGATACCTGCTCGGTCCCAGTGCTCGTGAACTGGTTCCGCCGCTGAACGAAGTCGCTTCGTCCGCGGTCATTGGCGGAATTGGGCTGGGCATCGTTGCGACCATTCCATTGGTGTTATTCGTTGCCGTGTTGCGGCGAATCAAACACCCGGCCATCGAAGAGCTCGACAAGCTCAGCGATCATCCCATGATCGGCTTGATGCTGCGACTGAACGCGTGGGAGTTGTTCGCGATCAGTTTGTGTGCTGGCGTCGGCGAAGAACTCTTGTTTCGTGGTTGGTTGTTGCCGTGGCTGGCCGGAGACGTCGCGTCGCTCGCTCCCGATTTAGAGGCCCCGTCGCGATGGTGGGCGTATGGCGGATGGCTGGGAAGTTTGCCCAACTCGGTCACCGAATTTGCTTGGCCGGACGAAGGTCTGATGGCTTGGTGGTCTCGCGTCGGTGGATGGGAGTTGACCGCCGCCTGGCTGGTCTCCTCGTTCGCATTCGGGATGTTCCATCCGATCACCAAACTGTACATCGTCGTCACCGCATTGATGGGTTTGTACTTTGGTGTTTTGTTGATCGTGACTGGCAATCTGCTGATCCCGATCACCGCTCACGCTCTTTACGACGCGGTTCAACTCTGGGGTGCTGGCCGAGCGGCGGAAGACACCGAAGAAGACGTCACGGATGAGGTTGAGAAGTCCGACCAAAGCTGATCGACTCGGTCTGCTTCTGTTGCGACGGTGATGAAGTTGGCTGGCATTCCAGCGGCCAACCGTCCGTGGGTCGCGTATCGTCCCAACGCGTCCGCACCGTTGGCGGTCGCCATGCGGAGCACGTCTGTTGGGTTCAAGTCAGGCCGATGCTTGAGTAGGTGCTGAACCTCGCCCCAAAGATCCAGATCAGGATTGCTGGCACGTGAATCGGTCCCGATCGCGACGTTGATTCCTGCGGCTAGCAATTCTGCAACGGGATGCTTGGAATGCTGAAAGAAATGATGCGTTCTCGGGCAGTACACGATGCTGCAGTTCGGGTGCGATTTGACTTGCTCGATTTCGGACTCGGTCAAATCATTTCCGTGCACAATCAACGCTCGAGGTGAGTCGGCGAGCAACTGAATCAGGTGCGAGATTGGATTCGCTTCCGTCCAGGGAAAGAACGCTTCGACCGGCAATCCCAGTGTTCGCAATGACTCGGCAAACGGGCCGGACCCGTTGCTCAGTAACTCCCGTTCGGCAGGTGATTCCGCGACGTGCATGGCGAGTGTCGTGTTGAGCTGCTTTGCAATTTCTACGCACCGCTCGATCAACGGCAGCGGTGTCGAGTACGGAGCATGCGGGCTGATGGCAGCGACGTCGCATCGCGAATCGGGCGATGCGTTGTTGGCGAGATGTTGTTCGGCCTTCGCCATTCGTTCATCGCCCCGTTCCTGGCTGAGTCCCAGGACTTCCGCGAATGCGATCGTGTTGGCTGGGATTGTTTCCAGCGGCGTGGTCACGATGTCCGCGATCAGTTGCGTGCCTGACGCAATTGCTTCTCCGTGTCCTCTGAGAACATTTTGTTGTCGCGTTTGGTGATCGACCATCCCTCGGGTCGTGATGACTTCGCGAATCCAGTCGGCCAATTCCATGCCGGCGTGTCCGACGGGTTTCGCAAGGTCGCTGAACTCCAGGTGCGTATGAGCGTTGACCAAACCTGGCAGAATAGCGACGTCTCCAAGGTCGATCAGCTCACCATCGATCTTCGAATCCTGAAAGGATCCAATCGAAGCGATCACGCCCGAGTCAACGATCATCATCCCGTTGGGAATCGGAGCCTCATCGATGGGCATCAACCAACGCGCGCGATAAGTTTGTTTTGATGAATGATGCAAAACGAAATCAGTTCCGTGTGGATGACGAAGGAGATCGGCGGATCGATTGGGAATTGACGCGGTCGTTGCTGCCGCAGTTTTTTGACCGTCGACCCGCTGTCGTTGCTCCCAAGTTGTTGGGTTGCGGTTTCGCTCGACGAATCGAGGGAGTCTGGGTTGGAGGTTGGATCGTAGAAACCGAAGCCTACCTGTCCAGTCGCGACGCTGCGAGTCACAGCGCGCGAGGTGAGAAACCCGGGAATGCATCGATGTTCGGACGGCCCAGCACATTGTATGTCTATCCGATTCATGCCAAGCACTGCGTGAATCTGGTCACCGAATCGGTCGGGCGCGGTTCGGCGGTTTTGATCCGGGCTCTTCAGCCGGTTTGGGGTATCGACCGAATGATCCACCATCGAGGCTTCGATCCATCGGAAACAACCGACGGCAGATCGCTGACGACGGGCCCCGGGCGTCTATGCCAATCCCTCGCGATTGACCGGTCGTGCGACGGAGTGGATCCGATTCTCGATCGGAACTGGCGTGTTTTCGCTGGGCCCAAAATTTCGAGCAGCCGTGTCACCACCACGACTCGGATCGGAATTTCCCAGTCCGCTGAATTGCCACTGCGTTTTTTCGTGGATGGGAATCGCTACGTCAGCGGTTTGGTTCGGCAGCATCGCCGGCCTCGACGGGATTCGCTCTGACGAGAATTCGTTACACTGCCAGCGACCAATCGGGAGCCGATTCACGGCCTCGGTTGGTTTGAAACCTCCAGCTTGTCCACGACTTCGATTGCAGAATGTCCTCCAACGCCACCACCGAAGAACACGTCCTCGTCATTCCCGCGACCTTGATCGAAACGATTGGGCACCTGGAAGGGTTTGATCGCAATGTGGATCGATTCCTGCAACCTATTCTCGCCAGCGACGAATTGTCTTATCGTCCGCGCGGTGCGATGGAGCTCGATCCAAGCTTCAAGCAATTGATTCCCTACGTGGTGATGCAGTGGACAGACCCGGCTGACGGGGAGGTCAAATGGTTTCAATACACTCGCGGTGGTGGCTCGGGTGAAAAACGTCTGCACGCCAAACGCAGCATCGGTGTCGGTGGCCACATCAGTCAGGAAGACGCCGGCGGCGAAGAAGATCCGTACACCGTCGGCATGCGTCGTGAGTTGGAAGAGGAAGTCACGATCGGAGCACCCTACGTGGATCAGCGAGAAGGTTTGCTATATGACCCGAGCAACGAAGTTGGCCGGGTGCACCTAGGAGTTGTCCACCGATTCATCCTGGAACAACCGCTCGTTTCCAGCAACGAACCTGAGCTCGCCGAAGGCCAGTTCGTGTCCGTGAAACAACTTCGCGAAGAACGCGAACACCTGGAAACCTGGAGCCAGCTCACGCTGGACGCACTGTTTCCTAATAGCTGACACAAATAAACGGAAAGCATGTGTGCTCCCAGGCCAGCTTCATGCAAAGGCCTTTAGCGAGTTCACTTCCCCGTTCAGCTTGTCAAGATGCCTGAGCGAGCGACGAGCGAAAGTTTCGTGAATGCGTGCACGCAACCTATGTTTAGTTCGGGTCGGTGAGTCCATCCCATTCGTCTACGAAAAGTAGGTTCGCAATCTCATCATAGCTCCAGCCTTCGAGGCTATAGCTCGAGTCCACCGAAATGGTCGCGGTAGATGTTGGCAACGATATGTTGGAAGCGGGTGTGGTGCTATAGTAGTTCGCGATTGCAGTAGCTTTACCATAGCAGTAAACGTTGCTCATTTTGGTAGACTCATATGGCGAGTTTACATCGGTAAAAGAATCTGTCGCAGTGGCCAAGCGATAGGCTTTGCTGGTGTCGACAACTTCCTCGTAGGGAAACGTCTTTTGGCTTCCACCAACCTGCAGTTCGTGGCGGTACTTTTGGCTTCCATTGGAGTCTATGTAGGCCTGGCGGCTCAGGATCGTTTCGCCTACGCCAAGAACCTGATCAACATTGTCGTAGTAAATGAACGACAGGCCGCAGACTACGTGGTTGTTTGCCTTCCCTTCGATGTTTCCAGTTATTAGGGTCCATTGAGGTTCGCCGGTTCCGCATCCGGAGAAGTTGGTGGTTAAGAGATCATATAGATGGTCGACTCTCAATTGGAGGGTCCCGGATGCAACTACTACGGTGCTCGAAGGGGCGAGGACCTCATAGTCGACGTCGGCGATAGCGGAAACATGTGTTTGAGCATAACCAGTGTTGGTCGCTTCCGCGATGAACTCAGTCTGTGATTCGTGCTCTACGTCGGTGATGGGACTGGTGGAAGGTGATGCTCGTTTCGCGCGGCTTTTCGATAGTAAATAAGCACTGATCCCTGATTCAGGATCTTCGTCGCCAGCAGTTTCGTACAGGCACTCAGTCTCCCAGTCATATTCATCTTCGTCAAATTCGTCTCCATCATACCAGGATGCCGTGGCAAGTCCCGTCATGGAAGTGCGTACTCCCGGCGATGGGCTGCTGGGTTCTTGAAATGTTGCCTGTCCTAAGTACTGCGAAAATGCATGGTTGATTTTAAAGATGGGTAGGTTGGTGCAGCCTGCAAGTGAGATAAAGCATGCAAGTACTGTCGAAAAACGAATGTTCATCTTGTTTGCTCATCAGCGTGTGAGGACGAAAAACAGTGTTTTGGAGTGGGCTCCAGTGCCGGCTCCCTGGTGGGGTGATTTTCGCATTCATTGGATGGCGGGCAAGATTGCACTACATGGTATTGCGCTATGGTTTTCTTTGCAGGACAGAGAAGCTTGCTGTTCGAGTGTCAAAGCCTATTGTTGTCAGGGTGATCAAACGAAAAGCAGTTGGCGGATCTTATGCAGATTCTTATTCGCGATGGGGCGTGAGGTGGACAGTTCGAATTTTGTCTCAATTGTTAGGTGTAGATAGTTGGGGTGAGAGATGCGGAGTCGGCGCATCAATCCTTCCTGGTCTCTTGTTTGCAATGATGTGAGTAGACCCGACGGTTGATGGTGCAATATGATGAGCATTCGTGAAGAGGTTTTTTGTTTGGGCTCTCACTGTTCTAATCTGATCGGAATGTTTATGATTGGTATTGGCCAGTTTTACTGGGATGAAAGATTTGTATGCAAACGAGGTAGATAATGATCCGTTTTTTTTGTGGCATGTGTCTGATCTTATTGTTGGCGATGCCCGGTTGTTCTTCAGGCGAGTCCACAAATGTCTTGGAAGATGCTGATCAAGCTAAGATCGATGCCTACAACGCGCAGGCAGAAGAAGATGCGAAAGCATTGGGTGACTACAACGGTCCTAAGTGAGTTCCGAATTTAGTGATTTGGTTCAGTGTCAACGAAAACAGCGTCGTTCCCTCAAGTGGAGCGACGCTGTTTTTTAATGCATGAAAGATTATGACGTAGTCGTTATCTTTAAACGGATTCGGCGACTAGAACTCGCCGTCGATTACTTCTCGAGCACCCCGTGATCCCAGTGCTCCCCACAAACCGAACGGGCTTTTGCCTCCCGGTTGATTGTTGTTCGCAGCAGAACCGTTGAGATAAACAACGGGGTTTTGGGAGTTGCCAGCTTCAATCGAATCTGTGATGAACTTCACGGCTCCATCGCCCATCAGAACGTGAACGCCGCCCTGGTGACGGCTTGATGCGGTTGCCACCAAGTCGCCGTGAGCAGCTCCTGCCGCGTCTGTGCAAATCTGTTTGTTTGGTGCGAGGATGGTGTGCATTTGACTATACACTGGCATGCAGTCGTGCCAGTGGTATCCACGGCCCCAGTTTGGGTTGATGTTGAGTCCTGGGATCCAGAATTGTGGTCGCTCTGGGTCAAGGGTTGCTTCCAAGAACGACGGATTTAGGTGGCAGTTCTGGCGTTCGCCGGTGACGCCCACTCCATCACCGCGAGGCAGTGATGTTCGCGCGTCGTTGTCACCCAGGTCTGTCGTGATTTCACCGCACATGACGGTGTTCGACAGGCCATCGATTGTGTCGCGAAACTTCATTCCTCGAGTGAGCACAAACATTCCGCGGTGCGCCGCATTGGAGTGCTGCGAAGTTCCACTGTTTGGGGTGTAGGGAAATGTGACGCTTCCGTCATCGGAAAATTCATTGACGTTCAAATATGGATCGCGGGAACGATACGATGAATCACCTGTGCAGGCTGCATAGTTGGTCCGGCCCAAAGCGGGAAGTCCAAGCCCGGGGTCGCTAGGGCAACGCAGGGTAGGAATGTCAGTTGCGTACGGTGGGTATTGAAGCTCGTCCGGTCTCGGTCCCATCGCCTGCCATGGTGGATTGCGGACGCTTCCATTCGTGTTGATCGCCAGTGGGTTGCTGATTTGCTCCCACAACGCTTGTTGTTCCATGTAAGGGGTAAGACCAACCAGCATCGATAGACGGTGGTTTGACGTGCCGGTGTACCCGTTAACCGGGCTTGGTTGATCCCAAAGGTCACGACCGCCTGGGACGTAGGTACCTGCTCCATGGATTGGCATCTGGTTGTATGCCGAGTGATAGTTGTGAATTGCCAAGCCAATTTGCTTGAAATTGTTGCTGCAACTCATCCGACGGGCAGCTTCGCGGGCGGCCTGCACGGCCGGGAGCAATAATCCGACAAGTACGCCGATGATTGCGATGACCACAAGCAATTCCACCAAGGTGAAACCGCGAGGGCGGGAAAAGCGTGACTTCATAAAAACCTCAATTGAATCAAAATTGACAGATTCGCCCTGGTTTAACCGGGTTCAAAGATGAAGCCGGGCGTGCTTCATTTTGAGCATATTAGCGTGCGGTCTATCGAAGTGCACGCTTGATTGCGAAGAAATGGGAGCCTTTTTTCGCGAATAACGGGCCGAGAATCCCCAAAGGCGGCGCAGTTCCGTTTGTTAACACTTGCTCAGATTGAAAGTATCGCGCTAAATAGCGAAACCGGAGACATTCTCGCTTAGATGGGGGGGATGCCGACATCGGCGGGAAGCCGTTGTTGCTTGATTGGGTGCTGCCGGCTGTTGAGGGGATCAGAAACCGCATTCGTGGAAACCCGAATGAGATTCTGGTTTTCCTCCTATTGCAAAATCTGTGATTCAATTACTCTCCTGGGCCACAGAAGTCGGCGGCGTGCAAATCGACGTCGCGAATCGGCTTTTCTGCGACAGGTCTTCAGTGTGATCCGCTCGGTTTCGACCCGAGTGGCTACCCAGTCCGTTGAGCGTCTTGATTGATCGCTTGAGACGGATTCTTTCTGGTGAATGAGAAGCGGCGTCGTGGTTGTGTCGGAATGCAAAGGTTCGAGAGTCCAGGAGGACTGAATCGAACTGCAGACAACCAGGTCCAGGGCTCTGAACGAGTCCTCTGGTTTGGCATTCCATCCTTACCAATTCTGCCGCGACCATGACCGCCTGCGATACGCAGCGTGGGTGCGGCTACCTTTTTAACCGCACGAGTTTTTTGATGTCTGATCATCCCGCTTCCAAGGAAACGTTGGTCGATCCCACGTCCGAGTTGAATTCGCAAGAACAAGCTCAGGACACATTTGAAATGTCGACAACCGAGTCGGTTGTTGATCCATCGGCACAATGGGCGGCTCACTATGCCAACCCGGTGATCGACCCGAGCGAAATTCCATCGCCTGCTGTCGACGAATCCCTGTTGTTCTACCAAGCCGACTGCACCGATGAAGCTGCCGACGTGGCGGTTGAGACGCAACCAGAACCAGTCGCTGAGCAGGTTGTCTCGGAAGTGAATGCCGTGGCCGCTCCTGAAGTGCCCGCTGAGCCCGCACAGGCTGTTCCCGAACAGTCTGCACCCGAAGAGCAATCAGTCGAACCCAATCCAGTCGCTCCGCCAGTCGAAATGGTTGCTGAGCCTGTGAGCGAACCAGCACCGGCCAAAGAATCAGCTCCTTCTTCGCAGCCTGAGGTGATCGCCGAAGCACAGCCAGTCGCTCAACCAGAGTCAGCTGTCCAACCTGAGCCAGTTGTGAGCGAAGAGCCTGTCTCACAACCAGTGGTTGCGAAGCAAGCTGAACCCGTTCGCGAACAACCCGCCAAGCCCGCTCAAGATCAATCAGCCCAAGCGGCTGAGCCAGCGAAGGCGGCTCCGGAATCGAACGAACCGGCGGAGCCTTTGTTCCGAGACCTGGATCTGCGAGATGAAGTTCAAAAGGCGGTTGCCGCATCGGGATACGACAAACCAACTCCGATCCAAGCCGAAATCATCCCATACATGTTGGATGGTCGCGACGTTCTTGCTCAGTCGCAAACTGGTACCGGCAAAACAGCAGCCTTCGCGTTACCGATCTTGTCGCGAGTCGATGTTCGCAACCGTCGCCCGCAAGTCCTGGTGCTGGCACCAACTCGTGAATTGGCGATCCAAGTGGCTCGATCTTTCACCAAGTACGGTGCTGACCTGAGTGGTTTTCAGGTCGCTGCTATCTACGGCGGTCAAGACTACGAACCCCAACTGAAGCAGCTCCGTCGTGGCGTTCAAGTCGTTGTTGGAACGCCCGGCCGAGTGATTGATCACGTCAAACGCGGTACCTTGGACCTCGGTTCGCTCGATTGCCTCGTGCTCGACGAAGCAGATGAAATGCTCAACATGGGATTCTTGGAGGACGTTCAGTTTGTCCTCGAAAAAACGCCAGAAGGACGCCAGGTAGCGTTGTTCTCGGCGACGCTGCCAAAGCCAATTCGCAAGATCGCTGACGAGTACCTGAACGACCCAGCTCGGATCACGATCAAATCAAAAACGATCACCGCCGCTTCAGTTCGCCAGCGTGCGTTGTTTGTTTCGCCTCGCGACAAGATTGACGCGTTGACTCGTATCCTGGAAGTGGAAGAAACCGATGGAGTGATTGTCTTCACCAAAACAAAAGACTCCACGCTGAGCGTTGCCGAAAAGCTGAGCCAGCAAGGGTTTTCCGCCATCGCTCTAAACGGCGACATGCCACAAAAAGTTCGCGAGCGGACAATCGACCAACTGAAACGCGGGCAACTCGACGTTTTGGTTGCGACTGATGTGGCGGCTCGAGGTTTGGACGTGCCACGGATCAGTCACGTGTTCAACTTTGATTTGCCGCACGACAGCGAATCGTATGTGCACCGCATCGGTCGTACCGGCCGGGCAGGACGCAGCGGGCAAGCGATCATCTTCTTGACCAACGCTCAGCGTCGTCAGCTTCGCTTCATTGAGAACACGACCAAGCAGCCTATCGAAATTATCGATATTCCAACGGTTGCCGACATCAACGAGGCTCGCGTGCGGCGTTTCAAGCAACGCATCACCGATGTTTCCGCTGATCAAGACTTGACCATCTACAAGGACATGATCGCTCAATATGCCGAAGAATCCGGCAAACCGATGGAGATGATCGCAGCCGCATTGGCCGAAATGAGTCAGAACGGACGTCCGTTCTTGTTGAAGGAACGTCCGAAGAAGCAACGGGAACGTTCCGAGCGAGACAATTCTCGTGGGCGTGATTCGTTTGGTTCGAACGATCGCGGTAACCGTGGATCCTTCGGTGATGATCGACCTCGTCGCCCCAAAGGTCGTCCACTCACGCCCGTCAAAGAAGGCATGACTCGCTATCGCCTCGATGTTGGTTGGCAAGACGGAGTCAAACCCGGCAACATTGTTGGTGCGGTTGCCAATGAAGCTGGTATCGATGGCGAATACATCGGGCCAATCAACATTCGCGATTCGCACACCTTGATCGACCTGCCCGAAGGCATGCCTTCGGACATCTATCAAACGCTTCGCAAGACTTGGGTCGCCGGCAAACGGTTGAACCTTGAAGAAGCCGGTGACGTCGTCGATGACTTCGAAGGCGATGGCCGTCGCGGCAACTTCCGCAAGGAAGGTTTTCGCAAAGGCAAGTTCTCCGGCAACGGTGGTTCGGGCGGCAAGAGCTTCAGTGGCGGAAAGCGTTCGTTCGGCAACAAGTCTCGCAACAATGGAAGCACCGCACCAACCGCGAAACGCGGCAAGAAGAAGTTCAAACCTTCTTGATCCACGACGCCGCCTCGCGAAGCCCCGCGGCGGCATCATTGACGGGCCAATACTCCAGCCCAACGTGGCCGGAGTAGCCGGTGTCCGCGATCGCCGCGAAGATGGACGGGTAATGCAATTCGCCTCGATCGAGTTCATGCCGACCGGGATTGCCGGCGGCATGAAAGTGAGCGATCGCATCAACGTTCTTCGTCAAATTGGCGATCACATGGCCTTCGCTGATCTGCTGGTGATAGATGTCAAACGTCACCTTCACGTTGGGACTGTCGACCTCTTGGATGATTGAGAACGCTTCGTCACTGCGGACCAAGTAGTAGCCAGCGTGATCGATCAGCTCGTTGAGAGGTTCGATTGCCAGCACAACGCCGGAATCTTCCAGCATCGGTGCGGCTTCTTTCAAACCCGCCACCATGCAATCTCGTTGCTCTGCCCGATCGACACCCGGTCGTGCATCGCCGACTTGCGAGATCAGCACGGGGCAATTCAGTTGCCCAGCCGCGGCGATGGATTCCTTCAAGCCAGCCAGGTATTCAGCTCGCACGTCGGGATCCACCAGACTGACGAACTTCGTGCAGACAGCGGCGACTTGAAGCTGCAACTCCTCGCGTGCTTGATTGATAGCGTCCAGGTCTTTGTCCCACCACTTCCAAAATTCGAAGGCGGGATAGCCACACTCAGCGACCAGCTTCATCGCATCAACGGTGGACAGGTTTTCGAGAACAGCGTCGACGCAGACAGAAGCTTTCAATCGAGTGGGGGAATTCATGGAGGCGAGTTGCTTTCAACTTCGTGGTAGAGTTCGGCGAGCGGGACCAAGATTTTCTCGAGGTGGTCCGCCCATTGGTTGTCAGGAAACGCGGCGGGATCAGAAAGCCGTTGCATACGAAGCGCATCCAGTTGGTCTTCCAATTCATCGCGGCGTTTGAGTTGATCGTCGGTCCAATTTAATGAGTTGGCAACCGGGGCGATCGTCATTCGGCTCGCCTGTTTCCCATCGAGCTTTGCCAATTGTTCCGGTGTGAGCACTTTCCTGCGAAGGTCGTCGGCCTTCGTGCCCAAGCCATCGCCGTTGTCATCCATCAACGCGTGTTCCGTCGCGATCCGGTCTTCTGTTTCATAAAAAAGCTCGACATCCTTGCTGGCTCTGACAAACGCTTCGCGAATCGAAACAGCGTCATCGTGATCGAGATCGGAATCAATCGCCGCAAGAGCTTCTGCGAAGTACTGGCCGAACCTCGCGAAATTTTGTTCGTTACCGCTCTTGGTTGCGGTGACGATGATTCGGTTGGGGCCGGACAATGCGTTGATGAACGGACCGCTCGATGAAGCGTTGTTGACGACCACAACGGGACGCTTGAAACCGGCCAACCAGTTCTTCATTTGGCCCGCGGAAACGTCCGGTCCTCGCAAGTTGAACTTGGCGACGTTGCGTGCGAATGTTCCGTGCCCAATGAGCGAGATCCAAAGCGGTCGTGGGGAATCCGTTTCCAAATCTTGCAAGGCTTGCTCCAGCAATTGCAAATCACTCTGTTCATTGTTCGAAGACGCCTCGCCAATTCGAATGGTGTTTAGCTTTGACGTCTTTCCAAGCTGCGTCCACGTGTCGGACCACTCGCGGAAGACGGGCTCATACGATTCTTCGCCCGCCGCGCCGACAACGACAATCAAATCGCCGCGAATGAGTTCGCTTTCTTTTGAATCAGCCGATTCGGGTTGTTGGCTTGCTTCGGATGAGGCGGTTGCTTCGACCGACGATGTGTCTTGTCCCCAACCCAAAGTTGACGTGGGCAAGCACAATGCGGTCGCAATGCCAAGTTGGGCCCAGTGCTTTCCACGAAGCATTTTTGATCGGTTGCTCATGCGAGTCCCTTCCATCTTCGAAGTCCCCATTCGCCGCACAGGCAGGCCATCGCGAGTAGCATCACCCATGTTTGGTGCCAAAGAGGATAGACCCAAGTCTCGGTCACCGGTATTTCTCGATTGGGAAGGTCGCTGACAAAGTCACCCAGGTCCGACACTCGCAGGACTTCACCACCGGTGGACTCGGCCAAGTTGTCCAGCCAGCTGATGTTCCACGACAATCGCTGGGTTTCTTCCATGCCGGGATCGCTGACCCAGCCGCCTTCGTCGTTTCCGATGAAGCTTTGGTCCGCTGCTTTCGCATCGGCTGAAACGGTAAACCGACCGGAGTCACGCGAGACAAACGTTGCGGCGTAGGTTCCAAGTTCGTTTGCATCGGGACGAGCGGTAAGCGGGATTGAAACGCCATCTTCACCAGTCACGTTGAGCGTCACCGTTGCATTTTCCATCGGCAGATACGATTCGTCTCGCACCAAGACTCGCAGGTTGGTGGATCCGGTCGAGCCATCTGGTTCGATGGTCAGTTCCACGCGGCGAGGGACTTCGCCCACCAACCAACGTGCAATTTGACGCCATGCCTGAGCGGGATCGTCGCTGACTTCGCTCGTGTTGTCGTATTGGTTTTTCCGCATCGACCATCGCCAGAAGTCGCCGATTGGCATGGCCGCCGTTCGGCCCTTTCCGAATCGCTGGGTGATGAATGCGGGTGTGGGGCGGCCAGAACTTGTTTCCAATTGAGCCAGTTCGATGGCTCCAGGTTTGATGTCGCCGACTTCATGCGTCACGCGGAAAGGTGGCATTTTCGACAGTCGCAGCTTTTCAGCGGCTTCCGTCTCGCGTAGTCGTTGCCAAGGCTGCAGCATGCCTTCGCGGGTGATCGACCATTTGCCACCGGGAGCTGGTTGGTCGGGCCGATTGCGTGGTGCGTAGACGGGGGACAGTTCGCCCAGAGGTGTCTTCCCAAAGGAATCATCGTTGAATGATTCCTGGCCGCCCAACATCAGCAACCCACCGCCTCGCAGACTCACGAATTGCCGCAGAAGCAACATTTGATCCTGTGTGAAAAATTCCGGCTCGATGTCATCCAAAATGATTCCGTGATAGGCGAACAATTCCTCCGACGTTTCGGGAAATCCTTGGCTGAGCTCTTCGGATTCTTTGACGCCCAATCGGATCATGACCGCTTCATCGTATTGCTCTCGGGTCTCTTCCTCGTCCTCGCCCAAGCCAGCGAACAACGGGTTGCTGCTGTTGACGCCTTTGTCACGGAAACTGAATTTTGGCTCCTTGTCCGCGATTCGAAGCAGGCCCACAAGCTGGGTTTCAGCGTCGCTCTGCAGTGCACGCCGAAGGAATTTGAATTCCCAGTTGGGACGTCCGGCCAGGTAAAGGATTCGGAACGGGCCACGCCGAGGTTGAACGTCGATCCAACGTTGGTTGTTTCGCAACGTGGCTTCATCGCCCGAAGATCCTTCCAGCCACGCGTTGCCTTCGTCGATTTGAGAACGGATCAATTTGCGTTGAGACGGAGTGAAGGCCAACACTCGATAGAACTGGGGTCCAGATTGTTCGGGGCGGAAACGAAACGTAACCGATTGCAGTTCGCCTTCCTTTTCAATCGTGACGGTCTTCTCTTCGACGGAAGTCCCTGATGCGTTGAGCAACTGAACGACAACCTCTTGGTCTTTCAGTCCAGTCGCCATCACATCAGCGCGAACGGTCATGGGCGACGTCTCAAAATCGCTTTGAGTCACGCTGACTCGTTCCAATCGCAAGTCGGTCGGTGTGGTCGGAGCATCAGGCAGCACGGGGAAGATCGGGAACGGGAAATTGGTGCTGGCGATTTGTTCCACCGTGGGATCGGTGAGATTGCCATCACTGAACAGCAACGCACCAGCCACGGGACGTCCTTTCAGTCGTTGCGACAGAGCATCGATTGATGTTTGCATGGATGATTGCATGCCATTGAACTCGATCGTGTCGATGTCGGCCAAGCGGCTCAATCGTGAATCTGCACCGAACAAGCGGACGTCAAAAGTCTGTTCCAGTTGAACTCGCCAGTCGGAGTCGGCGCCCAATGTGTTGGCAAAGTTCTGGCCTCGTGAAAGCTCTTCGTCCGCGTCTTGAAGCTGCATGCTCTGGCTGGTGTCAACCAAGATCGGAAACAAGTTGGCCTGCGGTCGAGGACGTTCGCCTCGCCACATCGGCTGAAGCAAACACAGCAGCATCAATGCAACCGCGATCAGCTTCAGCGTTGCCGCGAGCACGCGAATTGGGGTGGATGCGCGAGATCGGGTGTAGGACCAGCCAATCGCAGCGGCGAGCACGACCGCGAGAATCGCCGCGGGGACGATCCACTCCGGTGCACCCCACACCAAATGCTGGGTCCAGTTGTCAGATGAATCCAAAGCGTCGTTCAAAGCCCGCTCCCGATTCGTTCGTAGTAGCGACGCACCGCTTCGGAGTACTGATCCGGAACCGGATCACGATCGATCGGAACGAGCGATTGTTTCTTGGCACTGCGACGCATGTATTCTTCGGCGAGATCGCGTTTGAGTTCTCGCATCGGCTCGACAATCATTTCCTCGACCAAATCCCATTGAGGCGGTTTTGATTCGCGGCGAATCTCTTCACGCATGTCGCGGGCTCGTTCCCGAATTCGTGTGGCTCGAGAACGCAGTTCGGGATCGGAAACCATCTGTTCGATGTCTCTCAATCCATCGGACCATTCACGAAATCCTTCGCCGGTCAGCGGTGAAGTGAAGTTGCTGGGAGAGGACGATGGAGCTTCGGCGGCCGTCGGATTGGCACCGCCGGATTGACCCGCGTTGGGCGACATGGAGGGAGACTGTGACTGGCCTTCTTGTGGTTGGCCTTGCTGCGGTTGTGAGCCGGGGCGAAGACCGGGAGGCCCTTGCGGACGCTCGGTGGATTCTTGCGGATTGGTGCTCTCGGATGATTCACCTGGAGTCGGCTCGGAGGAAGGTTCTCCATCTTGAGCTTGTCCGCCCTGCCCTGCCCCACCCTGCCCCGGCGAGGTGGATTGGGAAGGCGAATTTGATGGTTGGCCACCTTCCGATTCGCCAGGCGATTGCTCTCCTGGTGATTGGTTGCTTGGTGTTTCTGAGTTACTTGCTTCTCCACCGGGAGTTGGCTCGCCTGGCTCTTGTTCATCCTGCGGCTGACCGGGGCCACCTTGGCCCGGTTGGCCTTCCTCGCTGGTTTGTTGTTGTCCGGGTTGTTGCTGGCCGGATTGCCCTGGCTCTTGCCCTTGGTCTGGCTGGTTCTCAGCGGGCTGTCCCTGCTGGGTTTCTTCTTCTCCGGACTGACGTTCCGATGGCTCTGACGTTCCGCCCTGCCCTTCCACGTTGGGATCATCCCCTCGTGCTTGCTGGATTTCGTCTTCCACGGCGGATTCCAATTGCTCGGCTAAATTCGCCGCGCGTTGCAAGCCTTCCCCTTCGTTGCCCAGCACGCTTTCGGCGGCGGATTCGATTTTCTCGCTCAATTCCTCGATCGCTTCGCCCGCTTGTCCTGCCATCTGCTGAGACTGCGCATCAAAGCCACGCTGGAGAAGTTGGCTGGCGGCATCGAGTCGTTCTTCCGTCCGGCGTTGTTGTGTTTCGCGAAACGCGTCGTACAAGTTTTGCGCGAGCAACGGTTCGGACTCTTCGGCTTCTTGGACGACCTCTTCGATGTCCTCCATCAATTCACCCAGTGACTCACGCTGCTCGGTCAGAGCGTCCTTGAGTTCTTCGCGGTTGCCGCTGGATCGCAAACCGGGCGATTCGCTGGGAGCGTCCATCTCCGACAATTGTTCTTCGAGTTCCTCTTGTTCCGTGTTCAATTCGCGAGCTCGGTCCCACATTGACTGCATCGCTTCGTTGAACTGGCCGGCGGCCTGTTCGCGAATTTCTTCGCGGACGGATTCGAGTTCGCGCTCGGCACGTTTGCCGCTGGACAAAGCCGTAGCCGCATCTTGCTGTTCCATCGCTTCGCCAGCCTCGCGAATGTTTTCACGTGTCTGTTCGAGTTGTTCGCTGGCTTCCTGCATGTTGGATGCGTTCTCGGGTGAGTTCATGCGTTCCATCAGTTCATCAGTTTGACGAAGCATGTCCTGCTGTTGCTCGCGAAGACGTTCGAGTTGCCGACGAAGTTCTTCCTTTTCTTCTTCGTCGTCCGCCAATTGCATCGCGGATTGAAGCTGAGCCAGTTCCTCATTGAGGTCTTGTTGTCGACGGGCGAGTTCACTCAACCGGCTAAGGATTTGACGCGTCTCACGTTGAGCTTGCTGCTCCGGCGTCATCTGAGCTTGTTGCTGCGTTTCGTAGCGGTCCTCTTCTTGGTCCAGTTCCAATTCGTCGAGTTGCTGTTGTTTGCTTTGTTGTCCCGCGGAGCCTTGGCTGGGTTGCTGCTGTTGTGAACGCGTGACTTCGAATTCACTGGCTCGCATCCGAAGCAGACCGGCGTATGCGGATGGTTCCGCGACCACGGCAGCAGACAATGGTTCACGGTCGCTTGTCTCGATCGCTCTGTTCAATTCCCTATCGGCGGACTGCATCGATCGGCGGACGTTGGCTGCGTGCTTTTTGGCTTCGTCTTCGGTGAGCTCTTGAGCCAGTTCGTCCAATTGAGCGATGAGGTCTTGTTGCGAGTCAGCGATCACACGAACGTCCGCTGTTGTTTGCTCGTTCCAGCGAACGGTCGATTGCAGTAGTTTCCAGGTGGCCTGGATGATTTGCTTTTGCGTTTCAATCAGCTCTTCGGCTTGTTGTTCTTGTTCGCTTGGCTCAGACGGTTCGGAAGGTTGGCTGGCTTGGGGATCGCCCTCACGAAAGATATCTTCGAAACGTCGGACTTCGGCAAAGTACAGATCACTCTGTGTGCGACGGACTTCGGTCTCGGAGGATTCACCAGCGACCTTGTCCTCGGCCCAAAAGGAATACGACAGCAGATCGTCGGGTTTGGCCTCGAGCGATTCCATGTCGACCATGTGCTGGATCGTTTGCTTTTGATTGGCAGCGATGTTTTCGGCCAACACAATGTCCTGCGGCGGTTTGCCGGCGAACGTCAGCGAGACGCCCGCGCGGGAGAGCCCGTGGTCGTCTCGGACTTCCGCGGCGATGAGAAACTCTTCCAATGCCGAGACGGAGACGTCGCCGCCAACCGTGGGGCGAATCTTTGCCGACTGATTGGGAAGCATTCGGACAATGAACTGAGTCGATAGCTGGTTCGACCGGTCTTTGTCGTCCTTCAGTTCCACGTCGAATCGTTGGCTTTCCTCCACTTGGATTGCGACCGACCACCACAAGGGACGCTCAGTGTCTTGGGTCAATTCCAACGGAGATGCGTCTTCGTAGTGCTCTTCGTTTTTCTTGTATGGCTTGGGCAAGAGTCGGGCTGAGGTGATTGGTTTGTTGACTCGAACCCACCATGTGACTTTGCTGCCCTTGGCCACCGAGACTCGCACGGTGTCTTCGATGCGGCGGTTCTCGAGCCCGGTGAACTCGGGGTAATCGATCTCTGCATCGCTTCGGGTGACAGCCGGATATTCGAACACTTCGACCCGGTATTCTTCGCTTGACCAGTGAGGCAGTGCGACTCGGTAGGTGAAGGACTCATCGACTTCAGGAACCAAACCGCCCCAGATCGGGTCAGCCATGCTTCGCCGCATTGGCAGTCGTGCAACACGCGGTTCAGCTTGATCCTCTGCGATCGTTTCGGCGTCTGTCGCATTCGCGACTGGTTGATTGTCGATTGCCGTGAGGACGAGTTCTGGTTCCACCGCGGATTGACGATCGATCCAATCGGCTTGGAATTCCGCCGTCACCAATAAGTTCGTGCCGCGTTCAATTTCGGTGCTGCCGGGTTGGATCACCACGTCGGGTTTGGGTAGCACAACCGATGACGCTTTGGCTGATGAGTCTGGTTCGGCCAGGAGAAAGAAAGCCGCCAAGGCGAGCGTCGCCAGCGTTCCCGACAATCCAAACAATCGGTTGACCCACAACCAACGTGACGACACGACATCTGGCCAATCGTTGCGACGGGCGTGTTCGCGGGCCTCTCGCATCACACGTTGATTCAGATAGTTGTCGGGCTGCTTGGCAACCGAATCATCGACGGCGGTGATCAGACGCTGGTCCAGATCCGGGTATCGGTTTTCGATCTTTCGAGCGACGGATTGGACGTTTCGAATGCGCAAGCGAGCGGCAATCAAGCAAACCAACGTCGCGATCACCAACGTCGAAACGATCGCGACAGACGTGGAAAGCGATGAGGTCGAGAGCGTCATCGACGATAGGAATGCAAACGTTCGCTGTGTCCACACCAGCCAAAGGAGGACGATCAACGCGATCGTCCACGCCAGCCAGCCGAGCGATTGCCAAAAACGCAGTCGTCGCATTCGACGGATCACGGGATCGATGCAATCAAGCAATTCGTTTCGCATAGCGTCCTCCCCAGAGGGTTTCGATCACCAACATTCCAATCGCAGCGAGCAACAACCATTGCCACAAACGTTGGTTACTTTCCAATTCGCGATCTCGAAGTTGCAGAGTCGCTTGAGTCAGTTTTTCTGCCGTGGCTGCTTCACCCAGTCCGATGCCCAAACGTTCGAGCGTGTCTTCGTCCATCGCGTCGGTTTGACTCTCTGACTCGGCCAGGTTGCTCGCGAATGTGATGGGGTCTTCGCCCGGCAATTTCAACTGATGAACACCGGGGCGATCGATGAAGTCAGCGTCAGAGGCTTGTTCGTAAGGCGATGACGCACCGTCCGAGCGAACCAGTTCAGCATCTTCGGTTGGCGGCCACGGAAGCGGCGTTCCCACCACGTGTCCGGCCACGTACCTCGCCGTTCCTTCGTTGCCAGAGAACATCTGAGCGATCAACGGAATGAACTTGGTCGACAACGCCAATTGGCTCGACGATGGTTGCCAACCCGTAGTCAGCAACCAAACGTTGCCTGATTGGGCCAGTGCCGGAGCTCCTGAATCGAACGTTGCCAGGATGTTCCAACCCGCTTCTTCGAGTCCGGAAACGTTTCGGTAATTCCAAAATTGGATTTTGCTAAAATCGTTGAATTGTGGGTCTGCCATCGACGCGAATAGGGGCGACGAGAAATCAACTCGCGACCACATGGCGTAGTCGTCGATCGTGGCTTCTTCCGTGGAGATTGCATCGTCGTCGGTCACTGATGCGATGCAGGTGATCAGATCCTCCGCGTCATCGGAGTTGTCCATCACGAACAACACTCGGCCGCCCGCTTCGGTGTATGTCATCAGCGATTGCGTGAAGGCGTCGGTGTTGGCAACATCGCCGGCCACAACCAACGGGCATTCACGCGGATCCAAGTCCGTTGGCAACTGAGCGACCGTGACGGTTTCCATCGAGACCGTTCGGGTTGCGTTGTCCAGAGGAACGCGTTCCAGATAATAAAACAAACTTTCGCGAGGATCGTCTGGAGTGCCGCCGACATGTAGCAGTCGATACGAGCGTTTCTCGGGAGCGACCCAGTGGATGGTGTTGTCAAAGGGCGAGTTGTCACCGGACAGCACCATCGCGGTGACTGAATCCGCCGGTTGATCGAGACGGACAATCTGGGTCGCGTCGGCTTCGACCTGAATCGTTTGATTGTCACTCGCGTCCTTCCATTGCAACTTCAGATCGAACTGGGAAGCGAGTTTGGAATTAACGACACGGACCGGCAGTTTACGATTGGCATCGGAGGCGGATGATTCTTGCAAGTTCTCCAGGGTTTGATCATTCATCATGATCGCGGTGGCATTGCCTTGTTCTTTCGGCACCACACGCCGGATGTCCAAGGTGACTTGTTCCGGCCAGGTGTTTTGCTGCAGTGCCTCGATTTTGGATCCGTCTTGCAGATCGGAAATCAAAACGATGCTGGCGGGACCGGGTAGCTGCCCTCGTGTGATCGCTTCAATATCGGCTGATCCGTCTTCACTCGGCGTCGGTGACTCGGTTGGCCACTGTGCCCAATCGGCGGCTTCGCGAAGCGCGGATCCGAGATCGGTGGCTCGCCATGTGGGTTGGATTTCCGTGAGAGCTTGCAGGGCGAGAGCGTTTTGGCGTTCATCAGACGTTGCCGCGAGCGATGTTTCCCAGATGCGATCGACTTTATTGTCGAAGACAAACACCGCGAATTGATCTTGCGCCGAAAGGTCGGTGAGGACCGCTTCAGCCTTTTTGATCGCTTGTTCCCACAGGTCTTCTCGTTGCATGCTGGCACTGCGGTCAACCAACACCGCGATTCGCCGGACGGGTGTGTTATTGAACTGGTCGTCGGCACCACGCAGAAACGGTCTGGCGAAGGCGGCGGCCAACAGTAGCAACGCCAGTGCTCGAAGGAGCAGCAATGGCCACTGGTCCAAGCGGCTGCGGCGGGTCAGTCGCGGCGGGACTTCTCGCAGGAACATCACCGAGCTGAACGGCACGGCACCCTTGGGATGCTGCCGAATCAGGTGGAACAAGATCGGTGCGGCGACGGCCAACGCACCGGCCAGGAAAAACGGGGCGAGCATGCTCATCAGGAGGTTCCTCCTGAACTCAGCATGCCTGATCGACTAGCACCTACCGCTCGCCTTTGATGAGCGGAAACGAAATCAGACAGCGCTTCCTGCAGCGGTCGATCGGTCGTGCTGGTGTAGATCGCGGCTCCGACGGCGTTGCAAATCGATTCGATCTGTTCGGCGTGTTCTTGGAAGGCGGACTGATAGGCTTTGCGAGTCGCATCGGGATCAACTTGGATCTTGCGTCCCGTTTCCATGTCCACCAAGACCTTGGATTCGTCCACCGAAAGATTCACTTCGTTTGGATCCAGGATTCTCAGCACGATCACTTCATGTTGTCGCGAACGCAGCAGTGCGAGTGAACGTTGCAGGTCTTCGGTCGGCGATAGCATATCGCTGATCAGCACCACCAAGCCGCGGCGACGCGTGATCGCGGCAATTTGAGAGATCGGTCCGTTGACGTCGGTTCCGGATCCCGAGGTTGGGCGAGCCAAGCAGGCGAGGATCTGACGCAGGTGGCCGACCCGACTGCGAGCCGGAACAACATCCGCGATCGCTTCGTCGAACGTCATCAGTCCAACATGGTCGCGTTGCAAAGTTAGGAAGTAAGCGAGTGTCGCGGCTAACGTTCTCGCGTATTCCATTTTGGTGTATTCGAGCGACCCGTAACCCATTGACTGGCTTTGGTCGACCAACAAGTAGCAGCGTCGGTTGGTTTCGTCCTCGAACTTCTTGATGTAATAGCGGTCCGTGCGAGCGAACAGTTTCCAGTCCAGTCCTCGTGGATCGTCACCAGGCGAATAGGCTCGATATTCGCTGAATTCGACCGAAGCCCCGTGAAGAGGACTTCGGTGCAGTCCGCCAAAGAAACCTTCCACGACGAGCTTGGATCGCAGTTGCAGGTTCTTGATCCGCATCAGCGCATGCGGGTCCATGGAGGCAGCGGTTTCACCGGTGCCGTCCGGCGACGAAGCGGTCGCTCGCGAGGGCTTGGATAAGTTGCCCTGGAAAGTGCCCGTGCTGCCGTTGGTGGCTTTGCCCGACGAGCGAGATTGACGTTGAAACCAGCTCAAATCAGACTTCCGTGGGGATTTCTTGAAGAAGTCGTGTGACCAAGTTCTCAACGTTGAAACCTTCGGCCTCGGCTCGATAACTCAGTAGGACTCGGTGTCGAAGCGTTGGGTGAGCAAGAGCCTGGATGTCTTCGGTTCGGACGTGAGCGTGGCCGTTGAGCAATGCTCTCGCCTTGGCACCGAGCACCAATGTTTGGGCGGCCCGCAGACCCGCACCCCAGGAAGCGTATTGGTTGACGAAGTCTGGCGTTCCATCACGACCAGGCCGAGTCGCGGCGACCAAACGCACGGCGTAAGCGGCGATTGATTCCGCGATCGGAACGCGTCGAACCGCGGCGTGGAATCTCGCGACGTCTTCGCCGGTGAAGATCGGCTCAATCGGTTCCGGCTTGGTCGACGTGGTTTGCATGACCACGGCCAACTCGTCCTTGGGTGGCAAGTAATCAATCAAAACATTGAATAGGAAACGATCGAGTTGGGCTTCGGGAAGCGGGTAGGTGCCTTCCATCTCGATCGGGTTTTGAGTCGCCAAGACGAAGAACGGTTCTTCCAGTTCAAAACGTTGGCCGCCCGCGGTGACTTGATGTTCCTGCATCGCCTCGAGCAGTGCGGCTTGTGTCTTGGGCGGTGTTCGGTTGATCTCGTCGGCCAAGATCACGTTAGCGAAGATCGGTCCTTTGACGAACTGCAGTTGCCGGTGACCATCGGCGGATTGTTCCAGGATTTCAGTCCCGGTGATGTCCGCTGGCATCAGGTCGGGGGTGAACTGAATCCGCTGGAAATTCAAATGAAAGATTTTCGCGACGCTGCTGACCAGCAGTGTTTTCGCGAGCCCCGGTGCACCGGTGATCAAGCAGTGGCCGCCGGCGAACAAACAGATCAGCAACTGCTCGATGACTTCTTCTTGGCCAATGATGACCTTGGATAGTTCTTGGACAATTCGCTCTCGTCCGTCGCGAATTTGCTCCACCACTTGGGCTTCGTCTTCGTGGGTCATGGTATCCGTTGTCATGAAGTGCAATCGGGTTGGAGGAGCGTCGGAACCGTCGGTGGTTGATACAAAGGAATGACTCAGTGGGTCATCGCATAGGTCACGATGTTGATGCCCATCGGATAGGCTTTCTTGACCGAGAACTCATCGAAGTACCATTGGTCTTCGCCTTCTCGTTCCCAGCCATCGCCCAGGTCGGTGTTGTGGCAGATGAAAACCATGATGCGGTCTTCGTCATCGGTGATGGCGCGATAGTGAGGGACACTGGTGTCGCTTCCGTCACGAGACCATTCCCACGAACCGACACTGCCATCGGCGCGGCGTCTGGCGGAGTTGATCGCGGGGACCTGAGGTTTTTCTTTGAGCGGGTAAACGATCTGAAAGATCTCGTGTTCCAGAGGAACCTCAAAAGGATCGCGATCAGGAAACACGCGTTTGAGTTCGCTCCGCATATTTTCGTATTGGGAATCGCCCCAGAAGTCATCCACCATCAGGAAGCCACCGTTGAGGCAATACTTGCGGAGAGCTTTCACTTCTTCGTCGGAAAAGACGAGGCCACCCGGTTCGATGATGTAGATGAATGGGTAGTCGAACAATTCATCGTCGGTCAGGCGGATGACCACCGGATCAGGATTGACCTTCATGGAGGTGAGTTGTTGCAATCGAAGTGAGAAGTTGAGATCACTGTCGGGATAGTCCGTCCAGCAGCCTCCGCCACCTCGCCCACGTCCGCCGTAGGAATCGTATTCGATTCGAACGAACGTGAAGCAGTCCTCGGGGAATCGCGGATCGACTTCCCAAGTCGGGACACCATTGCGGTCGGCGGGAAGAGATCGGTTGCGGCGTCCCCAGTAGCCTCGTTGGGCAAACGCGGCCCCGCCCATCAAGACAATCAACGCGGCCAAAATCCAACGACGGTGGCCGAACGGTTTGTGAGAGCAGGTTGCCGAAGTGGGCGGCTGGCTATCTTGTGCAGCAGTATCGAACGCACAATTCTCCGTCACCTCTCCCCCAATTTCATTGGGGGAGAGGTCGAGCACGCCCTTCAGGCGTTGCTCGGGTGAGGGG
>NZ_DDGH01000034.1:0-14733 GCF_002337565.1 Rhodopirellula sp. UBA1907
GTTATTCACCGTGCGTTGCTAAACAACTGCATCCGTTGATCTCTACGTTCGTTGGAGACGAGACTCTCGATTCAGAATTCGCCGAGCAGGCCTTGATGTGGCTCACGCCGTTGCGCTGATCGGCGGCTAACATGGTTTTTACGCTTACGCTGGGCTGTCAAAAGGTCGGTATTGACACGGAGAATGCGACGTTGATTTCTATTCTGTCCTACGCTCCAACGGGGCAGCACTAAGATAGCCCCAGGCATCGCCTGGGGTTTCGTTACGGAGATTCCGACACCAGCTCCAACGGGGCGGCCCTAAGAAAGACTCCCCAAAACCCGCTAGGACCGCCCCCGTTGGGGCTTTGCAATCTTGGTCCCGCCACAACCCAGGGCGTTGCCCTGGGCTGGCATAGGGCTGCCCCGTTGGGGCGAAGTCGAGGAACAAAACCTGCGCGGTCCAAAGCGGTGTCAATACCAACCTTTTGACAGCCCACGCTTAGGCCTTCGGCACACCTTCGCTCGTTTGGCAACGGACGTTGGAATTGGTACAATTTTCCGTAGTTCAAACTCCACCGCTTCGGTAACGGCGGTGTCGTAAAAACCTGCCGTTGTACGCCTCAGGTTCGATCTTTGACGCTCGCCGACGATAGTGCTCGACTGTTCCACAACTTCCAACGCGGGTTGATGACCGAATCGGAACTTCGCCACTCGCTCATCCAGAACGTCATATACTACAACGATGTCGATGCTTCAATCGATCTTGCCGACTCACTGCCCGACTGGTTTCGCGACGGTTTCCAACTTCGGCTACGCGAACTCGCCGATGATGACTACCTCTACAACCTTCCATGGTGCCTCGAAGACCGCAGAACCCAACCCGAACTTGACGAACGGGCTCGACTGCATCGGCCGATCCTTTGTTCGATTATTCCGCGAATGCTGGCTCGGCTCTAGCTTGTTGCGCGGACGGCGCTTGACATGGTTTTTACGCTAGGCCTTCGGCACACTTTCCAACTTTGTCAACGCGGTCTGGCCTTGGTACAATTTCCGATAGTTCAAACATCGTTCGCTTCGTTTAGGGCGGTGTCGTAAAAACCTTCCGTTAGGCGACCTCAGCGATTAGTTATTCTAGTTCTTCAGAATACGAGCTTTACGCCCACGTGCTTGGTGATGGCTCGCCATGCGGCATGCTTGTATCGGACGGCGTCTTTCCGCCCGGATGGGTGGACCGGTACCTCGCACTTCTCAAGTCGGTCACCGATAAATACCTCGGTGCTGACATGAGCCCGCGGCGGATCGCGTGGGCAATTCACTTCGCATCTTGGTACCTGCCACTACGCTACGACGTGTGGTGCTCATCGTCTGGCGGTACAAACGACGAAACGGTTGGGCAATTGGCACGCGTCCGGACCCCAAGTGAACTGTTCTTCGGCACCGACGGTGATGGCACGTTCGCCTAACCTGTCTTTTACTTTAGGCCTTTGGCACACCTTCCAGCTTTGTCAACGCGGGCTGGCCTTGGTTTAATTCCACGCAGTTCAGACATCGCTCGCTTCGTTTAGGGCGGTGTCGTAAAAACCTTCCGTTGTGCGGCCCAGACAATCGGTTGCATCTGTGTTGATCGGTGTGCATCCGTGGCTCACCTCAGTGCTCTCTGTGTCCTCTGTGGTCCAACCGATCGCTGGCAAATGCAATGGTCGCGCGACGCGCACCCATACGTTCGAACGTCCTGCTTCGCGGATGGGTGCGCGTCGTGCGACTAACGCCATTGTCAAATGACTTCGGCTCGGATGCAAGCGTTTTCGCATCACTCCGCGACCTCCGTTCTTCCGCTTTCTCCGCGTTTCAAGCTCTTTGCAAGCATTCGATGCCATCTTCTCGCCGCGTGGCCCCATCGTCTGTGCCGCACAACATGATTTTTACGCTAGGCCTTCGGCACACCTTCGTTGGTAGGCAACGATCGCTGGCCTTGGTACAAGCTCTCGTGATTCAAACTCCACCGCTTCGGTAACGGCGGTGTCGTAAAAACCTTCCGTTGGGCGTCGCTAGCGTAATCACATGACCGAGACGTTGCACAATGGTTGGACGCTGCGTTTTCGACCCAACGTCCACATGTATTGCCACGAACTGACGGCGACCAGGGGCGATCACGAACTTCAGGTGTCCTGCGAGGACATGCCGTCTGGCGGTGTTGGCATTTGGCCGTACTCGCTCGAATTTGACACTGCGACCTATGCCGACCTGCTTGTAGCGCTGCGTTCTTGGGCTGCTGACCTCGATGCTGACTACCGTCTTTACGTCAGCCGCGATGAATTCGAGACGAACTAAACCGCAGTTGCGCTGTCCGTGCAGCCATTTTGGTTATGGCAGGGCGGCCTCGGCGGGATCAACGCGACGCCCAACATGGGGTTTACGCTGAGTCCTTCGGCACACTTTCGTCCTTTGGCAACGCTCGCTGGCCTTGGTACAATTTCCGTAATTCAGACATCGTTCTCTTCGTTTAGGGCGGTGTCGTAAAAACCTTCGGTTAGGCGCCCTAGACCCAACCTGCTCATGACTTGGTTGCTGTACCAACTTCTGTCCTACTCGCTACTCCTGTGGCTGCTCTTTGTGGCAATCACGGGCATCGCTTCGTTTGTGGGCCGGGGTTGGGGCATCATGATTGGTCACATCGCAATTGCGTTGCTTGTCATATGGCTCGACGCTCAATGGGTGCAATCCGAAATCGCCAAACCAGATTGGGACGGCGCACCCGATCAGGACATCGTATTCATCATCGGTGTGCTCATCCGTGTCGTCCTCATCAACGCAATGCTCCTGCCTGTTGCCTCGGCTTCTCGTTGGCTTTCTGTGCATCGACGCTCGATCGGGACGCAACCGGTTGCCTAATATTTTCTTTCGCTAGGTCTTCGGCACAACTTCCTTGTTTGGCAACGAGGGCGTGCGTTGGTAGGATCACTTGTCGTTCAAACATCACTCGCTTCGTTCAGGGCGGTGTCGTAATAGACGTCGGTTGTCGGGCACTAGCGTATTGGCATTTCGCACGGCATTTCTTGAATGGGTGCTCGAGCGTTTCCCAGATCTTGCCGCTGAATTTGAAGGCGAATCGGCGAAGATGCGCGTGCACATTGCCTTTTCGCGTTTCTACCACGCGACGCAGAACGCGATTGACGATGGCGATAACGAGCTCGTAAAAGCGTACTTCCAGATGGCGGATCGGCTGCTGGCCAATGCACACCCAGAAATGCGGTCACTGTTTCATGTGGTCTTTGTCGAACACCTCAAATTCGATGATGGTCGCAAATCACGTTCGTGGGCTCTTGGACAGCTTTCGGCCCGGCTTCGCAACGAGTTCGCATCCTCTCTTGGTTGCTCTGAAGAAGTTCGTGCAAAACTAGACTGATCTGGACGTTCCCGACATTATGGGTTTCACGTTGAGGCCTTTGGCAAAGCTTCCGTGTCTGGCAGAGCTGGCTGCCCCTTGTTGGGTTGCCTTGGCTTTTGCCATTGTCTGCTTCGTTCTTGGCTAGAATCGCGAGTTCGAAAGATTGGAACACACGCGGCTTTTCGTTGACGCAAACAAAAAGCCATGTCATTGGACATGGCTTTCGTTGTTCGGTTTGGAAACCGAGATGGTTTCGCCAACCGTGATCAGCTGGCTTTGTAGGCATCGCGAAGGTCGCGAATTTTGTCGTGGCCGGCCTTGACCTTGGCGTATTGGGCGTTCAACACATCGTTCATGGCACTGCCTGCGGTGTCCTTCAAGACATCTTCGTAGGCTTCCTTGATGTGGTCTTCGCCACGTTCGGCTTCGATCAGGATTACCGTCGCGTCGCCACCGTTTAACTTGCCTCGGATATTGATCCAAATGCGGTGCGTTTTGGCGGCAACACTACCGTCGTCTTCGGCTGCTTTGCCGTTGAACTCGACATACTGTTGCAGTTCGGCGGCCATCGCCGAACGTTCATCGCCGATGCTGCGGAACAACGTTGCTAAACGCTCGTCCTTCAGTTCTTCAGCGGACTCGTGAAAGCCGTTGTACGAATCGATGTTGGCGCGAATCAGCTTTTGAAGCTTTTCGAGAGTGGTTTCGTTCAGATCGATTTTAGTTTCAAGAGACATGTGTAATCCTTCAGTTTGCTGTAGTTGACAGTTTCATCAAACGGTTGTTCGATGATGGAAATAGGTTGCAACTACCGTGCCAGAACTCGGGAGCACGTGTTCAACTCGAATAATCGAAGCATGTCCGCGGTCGCGATTGGTTCGCATCCGCTACGGCCGATCGGCTCAAAAACCCGCTGGGGTAAGAGACGTCGCCTCTTCAATCTCGGTGTCGGATGGCAAGCGATGGATCGCGATTGACTCCGCGTCCTTGTCAAAGTCGATGAGGTCTCGATCTGCGAAAGCGTTGAGCCAAGATTCCATTGGCCACACGCCCCACTTGCGGTGAAACCGTTCAGCGTTTTCAACGATTGGTTTGAGATGGTTCAGTGGTGGTTTGCAAACCGAATGATGCTGGTGATAGGCAACGGCGTTGACGAACCCAAACGGAACGCCGGCTTTGCGTGCAGAGAACGCGAAATCCGTGTCCTCGCCACCGTAGCCATCAAACGAATCGTCGAAGCCTCCGATTTGTTGGAAGGAAGAACGGCTAATGGCAAAGCAAAGCGACCAAAACATCTCGTATCGCTCGGATGCTTTTCGTTCTTGCTCTCCAAGCTGAGGTTGCAATGGATGATCGACCGCAAGCTGTTCGAGTTGATCCATTTGCCAGTCACCATCGGCTGCAGCTGCGGGAAGATATCGAGGGCATCCCATCCACAATCGATTTTCGGTTCGAAGTGCTTCCATCATATTTCCGATCATGTCGGGCGATGGTATGCAGTCAACGTCCAAAAACACCATGCCGTCGGTTGCGCAAAGCGAAGCCGCATGGTTGCGAGCTTGCGCCAGTGGGAGCGGCTCGGTCGGATGATGAACGCTGGATGTTCGAATCGGAAAGCGTTCGCCATCGGGAAGTGAAACCTCCTGATTCATGCCAACAACAATCCATTCGTGCGGCAGGATCTCTGATTGCAGCAATCCCTTCAGTTGATTCTCGAGATGTGCCTGTCGTCCGCGAACGATGGTGAGAACACTGACTTTCATAGCGTCACCAACTCTCGAGACATTCTGGCTTCATGCGACCAACGAGCGACTCGAGTGATATGCTCCGCGGCCTGTTCGGCTCCGTCGTGTTCGAACACCTTTCGCCAAGGCGATGGATCCAACGACATCGCTTCGTCAATCAATGTTGACCATTGGCTTGATACGGGCCAAGCGGTCAATCCGATCGCCAATCGTTCACGGCTGAGGATTTTGGCTTTGCGAATTTGTTCCTCGAACGGGCGATCTTCCGCGATGGCTATGAACCGGCACTGAGCATGCCCGAGTTCCATCACGCTGTTGTGACCGGCAGACGTAACGACGACGCTGGCGTCAGCGATCCATTTGTTGGGCCGATCCTGCCATCCGGCGAAGAACAAATTCGGCGGTGTTCGTTCTGAGTCCGAATCATCGTCTTTTCCGAGGACGACCCAGTCAGCGTGCGGAACCGAAGTCGCCGCGTCTCGCAAGTGTTGGTGGACGTCGCCCGTGCCTCCTCGACCAAACATCACGACAATCATTGGCCGCTCGCGTTTCGACTTGTTTCGTTGCGATTGATTCGAAGATTCGATTGTTTGCTCGCGGCAAAACCCATTCAGGTAGACCGTTTTGTCTCGCACAAAGTCGGGTGTGATGTCATCTTCCATTGATTCCGGAAATGGAGCCAGCAATGAATGAGCGGCTTCGTAAGCGGCCAAGTGAGCAGGGTCGTCGCGACGTCCATGTTGACGCATCACGATCTGCGGAATCGATGCCAACCGCGTGAGCATCGAGATCTCTGCGGAGACATCAACCACCATCACGTCCGGGCGATTTTCATCCAACCAACGTGTGTACTGGGCAACTCGTTTTGTGATTGAATCGGTCCATAGCGGTGCGTAGTGCAAAGCGGAGACGTCTTGTGCCTGCTGCATTCCACGCACTGGAACGTCGTCATTGTCACATTCGATTCCGACAACGTTCGCAAGCGTCGGGCCGTTCCAATCGAGGTCATGAATCCGGCTGGTCACAACCGATGCGGGCACTTGCAATTGTCGAAGGATGGCTTCGGTCCGATGCTTGTGGCCCATTCCGTGATAGTGGACATAGAAGCCCACATGAGGTTGGCGATCGATCACGCGGCGACCTCATTCGGGAAGCTCCAGTCGGATTGGCTTTGGTACAGCGACTCGTATTGTTCCACCATCCGGTCGAAGCTGTAGTGTTCCTGAGCAACTCGGCGGCATATTTCACCGGGCAACCTCATGCATCCGAGAATGGCCTGAGCCAGTTCGCGAACACTGCCTGGTTTGGCCAATCGTCCTGTGGATTTGCCAATCAGTTCCGGCAATGCACCGCGATTAAAAGCTGCGACGGGAGTCCCGCATGCCAGCGATTCTGCGACGACCAATCCGAAGGGCTCGTCCCAACATGGTGTAACGAGTGTCACCGCTGAGCGGCTGATCAACGTACAAAGTTCTTCGTGGGTGCGGTGTCCATGGTATGCGTCTTCTGAACGAAGCAGTGGCTGGACTTCTGTGTCAAAGTAGTTTTGATCCGAGATGGGGCCGACGACATCGAGTGGAATGCCAGCGCGATGTGCTGCTCGCAACGCCAAGTGCGTTCCTTTGTCCGGCAGAATGCGACCAAACCAAATGGCTCGCCGCTGCTTTTCTTCTTTGCAACGTACCCAGAATGAAGTGTCGACTCCATTGTGGATGACCGATTGCTCGGGTAGCAGCGAACGCCAAGCATCCGCGTTTGCATTCGAGATGTTGATGAATTGCCCGCACGCTTCCGGGCCGCGTCGACGCAGTTCCACTGCCATACGAGGCAAGACGGGTGCATGCAGCGTCGTCATCAAAGGTGTTGGAAGCAGATGTGAGAACTGCAGCGGGATGGGACTGAGCGAGTGATTGTGAATTGCATCAAAATCACTCGTGCTGAGTTGCAGCATGAGGGCCGCGTAGGCTTCGTCTTCAACGCTTTCGATCCAATCATGACACATTCGTCCGAGTCGAGCATTGGATTCGGGAATGGTTGCGTTGGGTGTGATGCTTGTGAGAGGCAACTGCGGATCCGAGTCGCCAGAAGCAAACAAAGTGACCTCGTGACCTCGGTTCACCAATGCGTTTGCGTACACGTGAGTGAATGCTTCCAAACCTCCTGCGTATGGTTTCGCGATGGGAAATTTTAGATGACCTATGATGCCGATTTTCATCGCGAGTGGCTCCCCAGCCGATGGATTTTGAAACGGGTGATTGATACTCAGATCATCCGTGATGTCGTTTTCGATTCCGTCGGCTTCGGCTTAAGCAACGACCGTGCCAAAGGTCGTGGGGAGTTGCTCAGCGGCGTTGAGTTGCGACGACGGACACGCGTTCCGCGATCGGATTGATGACTCCTGAATCGGTTAGCTTTCGATCAGATTGGTTGATCAATGTAGCCATCGATGAGAGCAAACGAGTCAGCATTCCACTGCCGGAACTCGGGCCAGCATGCGGGCTGGCTAGGTGATGGTTTGCCTTGGTTTGCCGCTGTGAAAAGCTGGTGGTGGACATTGTTAGTTCCTGTTTAAGTTGTCACGTTGGGCGACGCGATGCGCTGGCACGTGTTTCGCTTGCGTAGTCGCGAACTATCTGCGAGCCTTCACTGCATTTTTTGAGCCAGAGGCTGAACGCGTTTTGTTCAACGTCGCCATGTCGCGATCCACGCACTTTCAATTTTTGATCTGACCGCCGACGATTGGCCGCTGTCCTTTCTCTTGTAGGAACTCATGTCCGAATCGCCCCGTCGTATCGAAACCGACGCGTACGGATATCGTGCGATGGTGGCGGTTGCGATTCCGCTGGCGGCCACCGTTGGTTGTTTCTCGATCACGCTCTTCACCGACCGCACGCTTTTGATGTGGTACGGGCCGACGTCGTCAGCAGCTTCGATGGCAGCCGGCAACTTGTATTGGGCGATCGCTTGCATTCCCGTCACCGCAATGGGCTTTATTACCCCGCTCGCAGCGATGGCGATGGGGAAGAAGCGCGGCCGGGGAGCGGTTGCGCTTCGGGTTTGGTCGCTGCTCTGGCAATGTTTGTGGTTCACACTGGCTTGCGTTCCAGCGTTCGCATTGATCGGTTGGATGAGCCCCGATTTGTTCGAAGCGTTTGGACATGACATTGAACTGGCGCAACAGGAGGCTCGCTACTTTCAAACGTTGTTGTTGGTCGCGCCCGCATCCATGTTGGAAGCCGGCCTGACCGCGTTCTTCGTAGGAAGACGAGTGACCCGGCCGATCTTGCAAACCAATATCGCTTCGTCGGTGCTGAATGTCGGACTGGACTATTGGTTCATTTTCGGCGGGTTGGGCTTGCCCGCGATGGGTGTCTTTGGTGCTGCTCTCGCAACGACCATTGCGATGTGGTTCAAAGTCGCTGTGTTCGCGATGATGTTGATGCGTTTGAATTCGTTCGGACGCCACATTGGTGCCGCATGGCGACCGAGTCGTCGTGTCATGAACGAGATCATCGTGCCGGGATCCGCGATTGGATTGCAGCAATTGATTCGGTCAGGTTTGTTCAGCTTCGTGTTGTTGGTCATTGGTGCGGCATCGGTCACTGGTTTGGCGGCGACCTCCGCCGCGCTCACCATGTATCAGTTGCTGTCCATCCCCGCGATTGGTTTGGGCACCGCGGTTACGGTTGTTACCGGGCAAGCCCTCGCATCCAAAGGAATTGAGTTGGCATCGGAAACCATCCGTCGAGGGATGGGGTTGGGCTTGGTCGTGGCAATGACACTGGCGATTGCACTCGCCGCATTCCCTGAGTTGCTGTTGCGAATTCCGTTGGGTGGGATCAGTCAGCAAGAGAGAGCAGAAATCCAACCGCTTGCGATTCGCTTGATGCGGTTTGCGGCCGTCTATGCTTTGGTGGACGTTGCCAGCCTGATACTGGCGGCCTCAGCGAAAGGGATCGGGAAGTCGTTTGTGATTTTGGTGGCGACGGCAATTCCCGGCGTGTTGGTGGTTGCCGGTGGATGGTTGCTCGCGCCCGATGGATGGCTTCGGACTGGATCGATCGCGGGGGAAGACCAGATCGTCATTCATTGGTGGTCCGCGTTGCTGCTTTGGTCGGCGGCTCAGGCGTTCGTTTTGGCGGGCAGTCTTTTCTGGTCAACGAAGCAGTCTTCGGAAGCGGCATTGGCCTGAACAGGTACGCAAGTGTCATCGGGGATGTGAGCCGCTCGGCGTTCGCCACAGTTCCTGCACCTGACTGTGGACTGTGAAATGTTGGGTGTTGTGGACCGTCGTCGTTTGCGAAAGCTCTGTTCCACGACTTCGCCCCAACCGGGCGGTCCTAGCGTTTTAGGATGCAAGTTGGCCACTCTTGGCCGACATCCGCAAATCTGACGGGCAAGAGTGCCCATCCTGCATGTGTTAACGTGTCGTTGACGACTCGATCAAAGCTCACCGAGTCCGCCGAACGCTTGGCTTCTGCGAGAATCTGGTTGCTCGGATAATTGAGCGTTGCTAGACTTTGAAGCATGAAAACCCCGCTCTTCATCGCTCTGTTGGTCGTCAATTTATTGACGTGCCCTCTGCGTTGCTTCTCGTGTCAAACGGAAGCAACATGCAATGAAAGTGATGCTGAAGCAACCTGCAGTTGCTGCCATCACGATGAATCATCTGCACCAGCGTCCACGTCGGATCTCGATCCCAAACGTGGCGACTCCTCCCCATGCGGAGACGATTGCAATTGCATGAACTGCATTTGCGAAGGTGCCGTTCTCGAGAGCGATTTGGATCTTCCCGATCCCAGTTTGGTCGTTGCTTGGACCAATGTGGTCCATGTTCGATCGATGTCGCTTTTCTCCTCCGATGCGAATTGGTGTTCGCGTCGTGGCTTGCCATTTTGCGCGAGTCTATCTGGCCGTCAGGTGCGTCTTGCGCACCAATCTTGGCTGATTTGATCTTCCAGGTCGTTCTGTAATCGCGCCAGCGCTGAACATGCGTTGCTGCGCGTTCATTGACTGAGACCTCGTTGGATCTGTGGTCGGTGATTGCACTGCGTGAGGTTTCCGTCGTGCTTTGACAACCTGTTTGGATCGGCTCGCATTCGATCCGTTTGTCTGTCATGGCAGAACAGACGGTTGTGCTCTCGTCGCGTTTGTATCTCTTTTTGAATGGAAGAAGTGAAGATGATGTTGAGTTTGAAACGCAATGGATTGGGGATGGTCGCGTTGGCCAATCTTGCGTTCGCCTTGATCGCCCCCACCTCCGCCTCGGCTGAACCGGTGTCAGCCAAGGAGCCAGCATCCAACCAAATCGTGATGACCGTGGGTGAGATGTGTGGCGGATGCGTCAAACGAATCACCGCTCGGTTTGATTCGGTGGATGCTGTCACCAAGGTCGTTTGCAGTATCGAAAAGAAGTCCGTGACATTGGTCCCCAAGGACGGCGTGAAGCTAAGTCCCAAGGGAATCTGGGAGATCATGGAAAGCATTGGCAAAACGCCAAAGAAGATGATTACTCCCGACGGCACGTTCACGTCCAAACCGAAACGTTGAAGATGAGATTCGCCATCCGTTTTTGCATCCAACTCGTGTCCCGAGGCGTTCGCTGATGCTGTTGCCATGGGAATACGGCGTCCGCAACCTGGCCCGGCGGCCGGTCCGCACCGCGTTGACTTTGGTGGCATTGGCCACCGTGGTGATGTTGGTGTTTGTGGTCGTTGGATTCATTCGCGGCTTGGAACGGTCGCTCGCGATCAGCGGGGATGAAGACGTGGTGTTGGTGTATTCGGTGAACTCGGAAGAGAACATCGAGAACTCGTCCATCGCCGCTCGGACGCCATCGTTGTTGGTGGCCAGCCTCGATGGAACGATGAAACGCTTCGGCGTCAGTCATGTGTCACCGGAGTTGTATCTCGGCACTCGAGTCGCCACTGAATCGGGCCCGGGTGGACTCGGTTTGGTACGGGGCGTGGAAACGTCGGCACCGTTGGTACGCCGTTCGGTTCAGTTGGTTGAGGGAACGTGGCCGGCGGACGGCGAAGTGATGGTTGGCAGCTTGGTTGCCACGAAACTTGGGCGTGAACCAAGTGAATTGGAACTTGGTAGGCAACTCGAGTTTGAGGGACGCAAGTGGACAATCAGTGGCCGGTTTGCTTCCGGCGGGTCGGCATACGAATCTGAAATCTGGTGCCCCTTGGGTGACTTTCAAACCGCGACCAAACGCCAAGACCTGAGTTTGGTCGCGATTCGATTGCAGCCCGGTCGTTCAGCCGCGGAGGTTCAGTTGTTTTGCAAAGAACGATTGGACTTGGAACTGCGAGCCATTCGCGAAACGGATTACTACGGCTCGCTGCAACAACATTACAAACCCGTTCGAGTTTTGGCGTGGTTTGTGGTGGTGCTGGTTTCCGGCGCGGGTGTGTTTGCCGGATTGAACATGATGTACGGATCCGTTGCCGGACGGATTCGAGAAATCGCAACGTTGCAAGCCATCGGATATCGAAGGTTTGCGATTTTGCTGAGCGTGGTCCAGGAGGGCGTCTTGTTGGCGGCCGCTGGATCGCTGTTGTCCGGGGTGGTGGCGTTGCTGCTGCTCAACGGCATGGCGGTTCGATTCACGATGGGAGCTTTCACATTGCGGATCGACAGCGTTGCAATTTTGATCGGTTGCGGCGTGGGAATTTTGTTGGGTGTCCTTGGCTCGTTGCCACCGGCACTGAAAGCGTTGCGAGAAGAAGTCGCAACGGGACTGAAAGCTGTTTGACTCGTTGACCCATTTGATAGAGAAGTACCATGAAGCGTTTTCAATATTTTGTATTGGCTGGAGCGATTGCCCTGATCGCTGGTTGTGGTGGTGCAGAAGTCGCCGACCAGGATGCAGCCTCATCGACCACAGCGGATTCGGCCTACCTGGCCAGTTCCGAACCTGCCGACGCGATGCCCGTCGGGGAAGCTCGTGAAAAGGCAGCCGATGGTGAGGAATTGACTTTGGTCGGTCTGATCGGTGGATCCACGGAACCATTCGTTGACGGACTGGCTGCTTTCACGATCGTGGATCCAAAGATCCCGTACTGTGCCGACGAAGAAGGTTGCCCGACGCCTTGGGATTATTGCTGCACGCAGGATCAGGTCAAAGACAACATCGCGACCGTGAAGGTCGTTGATGAGTCGGGAGCCCCGGTTTCAAAGACCGCACGCGAATTGTTGGGTGTCAATGAACTGGCGACAGTGGTCGTGCATGGAGTTGCCAAACGCGACGACCAAGGCAACTTGACCGTGGAAACCAGCGATGTCTTTGTTCGTTCGAGCAAGTAACCATGGCTGACGCTCCGCTGGACCTCGGTCAACTGGCTATCGACCGCTCGCCAACACAAAGCACTCCATTGCCGGCGTCTCGTCGTCGACGATGGATCAGTCGCTATGTGTTTCCGATTGGAATCCTGGTCGGCTTTGCGGCTTTGCTCGCGGTCGCTGCCGGTCGTCACTGGATGCCACGGCAAAGTGTCACCGTGATCCCAGTGATCGCGAAACGTGCTGAGGTCGTTCAAGCGGGGCAAACGTTGTTTCAATCACCCGGTTGGATCGAACCGCGACCGACTGCGATCAGCGTCGCGGCGTTGGCCCCCGGTGTGATTGAATCGTTGTTGGTGGTCGAAGGACAACCGGTGAAACGCGGCGAACCGGTCGCGCGGTTGATCTCGATCGACGCGGAACTGAACGTCCAGCAGGCAAAGAACACCGTTGCAATCCGGCAGGGTGAACTGCAACGCGCCGAGGCGGAATTGAACGCTGCGTTGGTTCGGTTTGAAAACCCCGTGCACTTGGAAGTTCAACTCGCCGACGCGCAGAGCATGTTGGCGAGGGCGGAAACGGAACTCGCGAAACTGCCGTTTTTGATCGAAGCCGCCCAGGCGAGCGTCGAGTACGCGCGGAACAACATGCAAGGCAAACGATCTGCTGAAGGCGCGATCTCAGGACGCATCGTTGCTCGTGCGGAAAGCGACCACGCGGGTGAATCGGCCAAGTTGCAAGAACTGCAACGTCGCCAACCGAATCTGCAACGCGAGGTCGATACGTTGAAAACGAAAGTCCGAGCGTTGGAGAAACAACTGAAATTGTTGGTCGAGGAAACGCGACAGGTCGAAGAAGCCAAAGCCAAGGTCGCCTCATCGAAAGCACTTTGGGAGGAGGCGAAGCTGCAACAGAAGCAAGCGGAATTGGCTTTGGAACGCAATATCGTCAAGGCTCCCATGGATGGTCGAATCCTGCGTTTGATCGCTTCGCCCGGAACCCGAGTTTCGGGCATGGCGTCCTCGACGGGGCACAGCGCCAGCACGGTCGTCGAGATGTACGATCCCGAACGTCTGCAAGTCCGCGCGGACGTGCGGCTGGAAGATGTGCCGATGGTTCGCCGAGGCCAGCCAGTGGAGATCGAAACCGCGTCGTCGTCATTGGTCATCCAAGGACGGGTTCTGCAAGCCACCAGCGCCGCGAACGTTCAAAAGAACACCTTGGAAGTGAAGGTCGAACTGATTGATCCTCCTCCCACGGTCAGCCCTGAGATGTTGGTCACGGCCACGTTCCTGTCACCTGCGACCGAGTCCGATGTCAACGCGGCAAAAGACAAACAACGCTTGTTTGTTCCGGAGGCATTGGTTCAAACCGGCGAGTCGGGGTCGTTTGTTTGGTGTGTCACGGAAGATGAGATGGCAAGGCAAACTCCCGTGGTGGTGGGTGGCTCAGGAGGCGATGGCTTGGTGGAAATTGAATCGGGACTCAACGTCACTGACAAATTGATCGCCAATGTTCCTTCGGATTTGAAACCTGGCGATTCCGTTTTGGTCGAACGTGAAGACACAACGATGGGGATGAACTGATGGCATTGGTCGAACTGCGTGGCGTCTGCAAAAGTTTTCGCAAGGGTGACGAAACGATCACACCGCTCGACGAGGTTGACCTCGACATCGAGGCGGGCGACTTCGTCTCGCTGATGGGGCCAAGTGGTACCGGAAAAAGCACGCTGCTGAACTTGGTCAGCGGAATCGATCGTCCTGACGCCGGAACAATTCGCGTGGCTGGAACAGAAGTGACTAAGCTTTCTCGCGGCAAGTTGGCCGATTGGCGTGCCGCGAATTTGGGCTACATCTTTCAGACCCACAATTTGATTCCCGTTCTGACGGCTTATGAGAACGTGGAGTTGCCAACGTTGTTGCTGAAGATGACCAGCTCGCAACGCCGGCAACGCGTTGAACTGGCACTGGAAGCGGTGGGGCTGAGCGATCGAGCCGACCACTACCCTCGGCAATTGTCCGGTGGACAAGAGCAACGTGTCGGAATCGCGCGAGCCATCGTGGCGCACCCCCAAGTCGTCGTGGCGGACGAACCGACCGGCAGTTTGGATACGGAAACTAGTGAACAGGTTCAGATCCTGCTGCAGCGATTGAACAAGGAACTGGACATCACGCTGTTGATGGTCACCCACGACACGGACGCTGCCAAAATCGCATCTCGGCAGTTGGTGTTGGATCGTGGCAAGTTTCGTGAGGTTGGATTGGATGAGACTTCGGTAGTTAGCAACGCGTGAACAACAAGTGACGTAGCGGAAGGGCGCGAGCCCTCCGGT
>NZ_DDGH01000034.1:14852-52673 GCF_002337565.1 Rhodopirellula sp. UBA1907
GCCACACCGCTAACATCGTCACTTGTTGTTCACGCGTTGCTTAGTTGAACGATAGGTGGCATCAGCTACTTGGTGCAGAATCACAGGCTGGAAGCCTATGCCACATTGGGGCTTCCGAATTTGGATGGAGATTATGTTTCGTTATGTATTGAAAACGCTTTGGCGACACCGCACGCGGACGCTGCTGACCGTGACTGGCGCAGCTGTTGCGATGTTTGTGTTCTGCTTTGTGGGTTCCGTTCAAGAAGGCCTGCATCGGCTGACGACGGGTTCCGACGCGGATCGCAATTTGATCGTGTTCCAAGAGAACCGGTTCTGTCCAACGAGCAGTCGTTTGCCGGAGGACTATGAACGAGTGATCGCGGAAATCCCGGGTGTGCGCGACGTGATGCCCATTCAGGTATGGACGAACAACTGCCGAGCCAGTCTCGACATTGTGGTTTTCAATGGAGCTGACCCGATACAAATCCAGCAAACCCGTCCTTTGAAATTGACGAGCGGGGATTGGCAGCAGTTCCAGTCAACTCGCGATGCCGCGATTGTCGGCCGCAATGTGGCTCAGCGGCGAGGACTGAAAGTCGGTGATCAATTCACGATCGGCGAAATCTCGGTTCGCGTCGCGGGAGTTTTTGAGTCCAACGTGCCATCGGAAGAGAACTTGATCTACACCAGTCTGCAATTCCTTCAATACACCCGAGGTTTGGATGCGGCCGGATTGGTGACTCAGCACGAAGTCATGCTGACTGACACGGCCGACCCTGATCGCGTGGCCGCCGCGATCGATCAAAAACTGCGGGCTGGTGCGGTCGCGACGAAGACTCGTCGGAAAGGAGCCTTCCAAGCCAGCACGCTATCCGATTTGGTGGACTTGATTGGGTTCGCTCATTGGTTGGGCTACGCCTGCGTGGCACTCGTGTTGTCGTTGGTTGCGACGACCACGGTGATGAGCGTCCAAGACCGCATCAAGGAATACGCGGTTTTGCAAACCGTTGGCGTGCGTCCGCTCCGTGCGATGCGTTTGGTGCTGGCCGAAAGTATCATTCTGTGCGTGGTGGGCGGGGTCGCTGGAACATCGCTCGCTCTCACCGCTCTCGGATTCGGTGGATTCGCGATCGGAGCCGAGGGAGCCACGATCGCGTTTCGACCATCGTTAGGATTGGCGGTCACGGGAACCGCGGTATCAGTTGTGGTCGGAGTTCTTGCGGGATTCATTCCCGCGATCCAAGCCGCTACCGTCCCGATCGTCAGTGCGTTGCGTCAAACGTGAGATAGATCCAAAACAGTCGAATTGGGTTGGGTTGCCTCGTTGCAAAGAAGCTACCCGCGAGTCCCATAAGAAACCGTCCGATGTTATCATCGCGGAAACGAACTACGTCTCTTTCCAACATGGACGACACCTTATCGCCCAGATCCTCGTTGTACGCCTCCAGAATGGACCTCCTCCCCTACGATCCCGGGCCATTGCCATCTCGCTCCGCACCGCTTGCTGGCGAGTCGATCGCTTTCCGCGTCGATGGACTTCCTCCGTACAAGGATGTCTCAGAATCAATCCGTAATGTTGAGCACCCCCGTTACGATTCCTTCGTCGCGTTGCGTACTGCCGCTGTCGCTGCGATGGCGGGACGTGCTTGGTACTTCGGTCCAATTGGCTTGGACCTGACGATTTACGCTTCAAAGTTGCATGCGAACCGTAGCCTCGTTGATTACGTGGGCGGCGTGATGGATACACTCGATGGCTCCAGTGGGATCACCTTTACTTATCTTCCCATCGTCTTCGAGGATGACTGTCAGGTGTGTGCCGGGCAAAATGGTTTCGTCGAATCAGTGGACGAATACTACGAAATCAGGGTCGCATTTCTCGGCGATTCACCCGTGTAACAGCGTGCAACATGGTTTTTACGCTGAGGCCCTTCGGGCACACCTTGGCTCTTTGGCAACGGGGCATGGCCTTGTTACAATTTCCCTAGTTCAGACATCGCCTGCTTCGTTTAGGGCGGTGTCGTAAAAAACTTCCGTTGTCGGACCTCAGTTTACCAATGTCGCAACTGCACGACCTGCTGGAGGACGTTCGTGATCGCGACACCTTTGTTGCCTTTGTTCATGCGTTGGCGACCGAACGAGAGTCGGCACAACAACTGGAACGTAATGACCCCACACGGTACTGCCTTGGTGGCGCTCACGATTGGCAAAACGGTGACATACCGTCGTTTCTCTACGCGGCTTGCGAGTACTTCACCGAGCGTCCACTATCGCCCCCGGAGACCGAGCCGAGTTGGCGGATGTTCGCTGACTTTCTCTGGTGCGGCAAGATCATGGAATAGATGACCCGTTTTTATGCTTCGGGCTTGCGAGCCTCCACCAATGGAACACGGAATGCCGATTCACCGGTCCGACAACATGGTTTTTACGCTAGGCCTTCGGCGTACCTTCGTTTGTTTGGCAACGGGCGCTGGTATTGGTACAAACTCTTGTCGTTCAGGCATCGGTCGCTTCGTTCAGGGCGGAGTCGTAGAAACCCGCCGCTAGGTGAGTTGTCAAGATCGCCAAAGCTGGTCATATGAGAAACTGATTCGTGTTCGATTAGCGGAGATCAGTGTTCCTCAGGAACAGAACTGTACTGAACACTGATCTTCGCTAATCGAACACTCATCCAGTGTGGGCTGATTGCAGGAGGGCTGGACTGTGTTGCAACATAGTGTTGCCGCTGGACCATCAGCGCCGTTTTGTTCGTCGGATTGCTGCTTTGGTTGCCTCGGCCTGGACTCCTGGGACCCTGGTCTCGTGTTTGAATCGCGTGTTGACGCAGTCGCAACCATGTTTGGTTGAGGCTGGCCGTCTCATCCATTGATTCGGCAAGCTTGCAACGTTGCGGCTTTAATGGCGCAGGCTGTTTGTTATTCGTTCATGACTTGCTGATGTCGATCACACGTGTGCCCGAAAGCGTGTCGTGCCATCCGAGGCGTTTGTCACCGAAGAGAAATGAGAACTGTTCAAAAGGTAGCATTCGGGCAAGGGAGCGACCGAGTATCTTTCCGAATCCAGCTTTGCCACCATCGACGGATACCACCCGAGTACGTGTAATGAACTTGGCAATCGTCGCACCAAAAATGGCCTCGAATGCGGCGTAGTAGATAAGAAACATTGCAAGCAACATGGAGTAGACGAGCACGACAAGGATGCCCAGTTTTGTTTCGTTCGGTTCTCTTCCAAGAATCAGGGGAGCGATTAGGCCAACTAGCATACTGCCTGCACCCATGAAGATTGGAAGGAAGATTCCATCGAGGAAGTAATTTAGAAAACGTTTGTTTTGCGAGGCATAGTTTCCTGTAGTTCCTTGCGGGGCATCTCCTCCATCTTGCAGCGAAGCCGCGTAGGGATTGTGACCGCTGCTGGTTGAAACGGGAGCCATGCCGGGTCTGGGAGCGACGGTGACGGGCTCCAAGTCGGTTTCGGTAAGTTCATCGAACAGACCAGCGTCGGCACCGAGGGGACTGGCAACCGGTTGAGGCCGCCGCGCCGGAGCTGCGGGCCTTGCGGATGCTGACGCTGGCCGTGCCGCGGCGGCGGCCGGAGCTGCTCCCTTGGGGGCGGGCACTCGGAGCTGCTTGCCGCACGGGCATTTCACGGTCTTGCCCGCAGCCGTGTCAGGAACTTGGAGCAGTTTGGAACAACCCGGGCATTTCAATTTCATCGATCATCATTCCCATCGTTTTGGTTCCGGGAAAGTTTCCATCCGGAACAGCCAATTTCTCCGCGAATTGGTTCGCGACGATGGAGATGATAACCCAATTGATTGGTCAAAGATCAGGTTGGTTGTCAATTGCCGCACGATCTATCGCCGCGTGGAGGCTGAATGCTCTGATTTCGAGGATTTCTCTGGCGGGTGGGGCCAAACGGATGCCGGTGCGGACGAATTGATTTGGGAAGATTCCATGAAAAAACGCCCGGGGCTCGCTTGAGCTTCCGGGCGTCCTGGGAATCATTTGATCAATTCGGCAACGTTTTGCCGTTGAGATTATTTGATCGCACCGCCGAGGTCAGCAGCAGCGTCAACACCGGCGTCCACACCAGTGTCGCCAGCTGCACCGTTCAAGTTTGAGTTGACTTCGGTGCTAGCACCAGCGTCTCCATTGGGTGTGAAACCAGCGTCCACGTTGGACTCAGCGTTCGCTCGCGTTTCGCCAACAACGTTTGCATCGGTTTGATTATCGACTCGTGCGTCGGCGTTCACGTTAGCTTCGCTGTTTGTGTTAGCGGAAGCACGCGACTGAGTGGTAGCGTCCGTTTGAAGGTTAGCGTTGGCATTCACGTCACGGTCACCGTTCAGGTCGGTATCAGCGGATTGGTTCGTTTGAACCGCACCGTCGACTTCCGCGTCCAGATTTTCTGTGGTTTTGCCATCGACCGATTGACCACTTCGCGGGGGTGCCGCGTAGTCTTGATCGGCATTTCCATAGCCAGCTTGATACTGTTCTTGGCTACCGGTCGTGTTTGCGTTCGTTGCACCGTCGAAATAGATTCGTTGTCCGGAGACGCAGATGTACTCTCGGCCGCTGGCGTCATGGCGTAGCGTGTGGACACCTTGGCTGGTGGAACCATAGTGATTCACCGAGCCATGATGGTAGGTGGTTCCCGCATGGTGAGTCGTGCCGACCTGCGAACCACGGAAGTGATGTCCTGTTTGCCCATGTCCAATTTGGCCGTGACCATATTGCACGTTGCCGTGGTTGGAGTAGCCGTTGTGGTGCTGGTACCCGACGCCTGCATTTGCACCGACGTTTTGGTTGAACGATTGTCCATTGATGGTGGCGTTCTGGCCCACGTTGGCTCGGATGCCCTGGCCTGAGTACACGTTTCCGTTTTGATTTGCTCGGCTGTTGGCAATTCCATTGGACTGAATGGATGAGCTGGCTGCAGCGTCATCGACTCGGTTGCGGAATCCATCCGCGGCTCCGCGAGTGATGTTCTGGGCTTGGCCAGCGGCTCGGCTGACTGCATTGCCAGCTTGGGTCGCGGCGTTGTTCAAAACACCCTGTGCGCTTGCCATCGTGCCTGTTGCGACGAAGCCCAAGAACGCGGCGGAGTTGATGAATTTTCTCATGTTGTTTTCCTTTGTTGTGGGGTGATGGGGCACGGACGACGAAACGCTCAAAACGTTCGCGACGTCCAATGGGGGATGCCCCGGATGCGTCTTTGTTGGGGAGACAGTGAATGCAAGCTGTGTTCCGTAAACGCGAAAGTGAAAACAATCTTGAACAAGGCGGTGAAGATGGGTGGATCTACGCACTGCCGCGTATCTGTCCGCGACTGATCGGCTGGTAGGACGCTGTGACGCTTGCTCGAAATCGCTTCATCATTGGGCGAAAGTCGATCAAGCCCAGCGGTGATCGGTAGAAGTCGACTCGCTTGAGTTGCAAGCCGTCGAGATTGCCGCCGGGAGCATCTTTGGTGTACGCGTGGCTGATAGTGCCGGGTGGTCAAGCACTGCTGAGCAGGTGAGCACCGATCGCGGAGAGAAGCAGAGCGCCGGGAACGATGGCAACCGCGGTCCACAGCAAGTATCGCTTGAGAGAGACTCCGCCCGCAGCGGCGACCCCAGCGGTCAGGTGAGCGCCCACGCCGGGGATTTGCCGACCGAGGACCAGGAACCAAGGGCTGCCGGCGGGCCAGCGTGACAACCATGTTGGCATTTTCTGGCGAGCGTCTTCGGCGGACTCGACACCAGTCAATAGACGGATGGTTAGGAACTCGAGCGTCGATCCAAGGAACCAGCCCAACCAGCCAAGCAGCACGGCGAACGGATAGGGGTACAGGCCTCCGTTGGCGATTACGATCACGTCGGATGGGACCGGGGCGGCCGCGATCACCGCGTGCAGCGGCACCGTGACGACCGGAGCGATCCAGCCAAGACGCTGGTGCATCGCTCGCAGATCGTCACCACTGGTTTGGAACGCGAACCAGCATCCGACCAGCAAAACGATGGGCAATGCCACGCGAAAAACGCTTTTCCAGAGTGGTTGGCTCTTGCCGGTGGGGTGTTCTTCGGCGGGATCGGCGGGGGACATGCGATCAGCTTAACAGCTTTTCGCAGCGTTTCTCGGACACCTTCACCGCGGTGCCGAGGGGCTGAGCGAATTGGCTGACACGGAGTTCCTCGATCAGCCAACGGAATTCGCTGGTGCATTGTGATTTGGGATCCCGGCGGTCTTCCGGCAAACCGTTCAGCCAGCGCTGCCATAAACGATCGATCAATTGTCGGCTGTCGGCATCTCGCGAAGCGGCACTGGTGGCTTTGTCCAATCGGTACGCAATCGCATTCAAATAACGAGGCAAATGTTGCAGGTGCTGCCATGGTGTCCACTGCACGAATTGATCTGCCACCAACCATTCGATTTGTTGCATGACGTCCGCGCGAACGTCGTTCATCTTCGGGGAGCTGGATTCTTCCCACTGGCAACGCATCGAGTGGTAGGCGTCGGTCAGTTTGCCCAGCCATCCGGCGATGTCTTGGGTTGCTTCGCCGATTCGCTGCGGTGCCATTTGGATGCGTTCATCGAACTCGGCTCGTTTTCGAACCACCGGCATCTTGCGACCCGGTTGGCTTTCGACCAACGCGACTCGAACAATCAGGTCAGCCAGTGCGTGTTCAATGACGGTGGAGGAGATGACCGGTGCCAGTTTGATTTTGGCTTCCGCGAGGGCGGGCAAGTGGCGAACTTGGGCACGCAAGTCTTTTCGGCAAGCGATTGCAAACAGTCGCATCATGCCGAGCCGGGTAGCGTCTTCCGCGGTGGCTTCGTCGGAGAACAGCTTGGTCGAGACCGAGTCGCCTTGATCAACCAGTCCGGGATACTGGGCGACTTGAACTCCGCCACGTTTGCGAACGACCTCGCGAGGCAACACGTCCAGTTCGAACGTCGTCATTTTGTCGCGAGACCAGTCCGCTTCTGGACCGCTGGCGGCAGCGGCGACTTCGGCATCGTCGATCACGCGCGAGCCGAGCTTGGCTTTGACAGCGTCGACCCCGCGAGTTTTCTCGATCACGTTGCCGGTGTCGTCGACGACATTGACGAGAAACTGCAGGTGTGGCTCGAGCTTTTCGTCTTGGAAATCCGACTCGACCACACGGACTTCCGCATGCCGCGTCAATGCTTCGCACAGCGTCGGCATGAATGGGACTTGGTCGCGTTTGTCGGAGATTTCTGCGACGACTCGGGCCGCGACGTCGGCGGCGGGAACCAAGTTGCGACGCAATCGCTTGGGCAACGATTTGATCATCGCGATGACCTTGGGTTCCAGCAGACCTGGCACCAGCCAACCGAGTGCATCGTCGCTGACTTGCGGGAGTGCGGCCTCATGAATGGTCAGGTGAACCCCGTCGTCCTCGGCTCCGGGACGGAAGTGATACTGCAACGGCAGACGCGATGACCCCGCGGCCAATTCGTCGGGGTAAGCGTCCTCGGCGATCGCGACCGAGTCGACGGACAGGATGTCTTGTGGACGGAGGTACGGCGTTGACTCAGAATCCTCGTCGGGAGTTTCGGGTGGTGGATCCGCCAACCAAGCCGCGAGGGCGACGTCGTCATTCAGTTTGGACACCCAAGCCGGCGTCGGTCTTTGCCGATCGAACTTTTCCATACGCGGTCGATCGCACACGTTTTCTGGCAATCGAGACGCATAGAAAGACAGCAAGGAATAGTCGTCCACCACCAAGTCACGGCGGCGAGTTTTCGCGGCCAACTTTTCAATCGATTCGATCAAGCGTCGGTTGTGGCGGACGAACTTCGCGGTCGTCGGCAATTCGTTCTCCAACAATCCGTGCCGGATCAACAGGTCTCGCGAGGTGGCCGGATCGATGGGTGCCAGCGGAACGCGGCGGCGAACGACGACTGGCAAACCGAACAAAGATTGGCGCTGATAGCAGAACGCTCCGCCGCTTTTGCGACTCCAGTGCGGGTCGCTGTAAGATGCTTTGAGCAAGTGCGGCGCAACGGCCTCGATCCATCCCGGTTGGATTTTCGCACACGTCCGAGCGTACTGTTTGGCGGTTTCAACCAACTCGGCTGCGACGATCCATTTCGGTTTGGCATCGAAGATTCCGCTGCCGGGCCACAGGAATAGCTTCAGTCCGCCCGCACCGGTGTATTCGTTCTTGTCACCCGCCATTGCGATGCCAGATATCAAGCCCGTCATCAGGGCTTGATGGATCAGAGCGTACTTATCCTGATCGACAACCGGTTGTTCTTGGTCGGCTTTGGCGGGATCCAATTCGGCATAGCGGATCTTTCCGACGGAGCCACGTGATTTTGACGACTTGTTCTTCGAGCGACGTTTGCCTTCGCCGATCGAGGCCGCCATCTCTTTGAGTTGGCGATAGACGTCCGACCACTCTCGCATTCGAGTTGGCGACAAGAAATTCTTGCGAAGGATTCGCGTGAGTTTTCCTCGACTGTGATCGCTGCGCATCGTGTCGTAGAAACGCCACAGTCTCAGCAGCGAAAGAAAATCACTCTCGGGATCTTTGAATGCCGAGTGAGCCTCATCGGCGGCAGCACGTTTTTCCGGCGGACGGTCGCGAGGATCGGGATTTTCCATCGCTGCGGCAATGGGCAAGACTTCCGGCAGCACGCCCATCTCTTTGGCTGCGATCAGGATGCGACCGACGCGAGGGTCGACGGGCAGACGGCCGAGTTGCCAGCCAATTTCCGTCAGCTCCTTGTCTTCGTCGATTGCACCGAGTTCATGTAGCGTTCGCATGCCTTCGCGGATGGCTTCGGAACGGGGCGGATCGATCAGCGGGAACTCTTCCAACCGACCAAGACGCAGCGTTTTGCTTTGCAGGACGACGCTGGCCAGGTTCGTTCGTCGGATCTCGGGAGTCGTGAAGGCGTCGCGAGTTTCGAAGTCTTCCGCACTGTACAAACGCACGCATATCCCCGGGCCGACTCGACCGCAACGACCGGAACGTTGGTTGGCACTGGCGCGGCTGATTGCTTCGACGGGCAATCGCTGGACTTTGGTTCGTGCGCTGTAGCGACTGATTCGAGCGGTTCCCGAATCGATCACGTATCGGATTCCGGGAACCGTCAGCGAGGATTCCGCGACGTTGGTCGCGAAGATGATTCGGCGTTTGTTGCCGCTGGGGTGAAAGATCGCTTGTTGTTGCGATTGAGGCAGCCGGGCGTACAGCGGCAACAGTTCGACTCGGTTGGTCAGCCCCATGCGTTTGTAGTGGCCGGCAACCCGATGGCTGACTTCGCGAATGTCGCGTTCGGTGGGCAAGAACACCAGCGTGTCGCCGCCGCCGTCTCGGGACAGAGAATCGAGACCGCCGATCACGTGACGCGAAAGATCGTAGTGACGCCCGTCGATCTCGGCGTCTTCGCCGGCGATTTCTTCCCAAGGAAGGTACCGCAGTTCGACTGGGTAGCCGCGGCCTTCGACTTGCAGAATCGGAGCCGGGAGGACGTTCGATTCATTGTCAGGGTCGCTGGCGGCTTCTTCGCAGTAGGTGCCAAAGTGTTCAGCAAAACGTTCGGCGTCGATCGTTGCCGAGGTGATGATGACTTTCAATTCAGGCCGGCGGTCGATCAGTTGCCGCAGGTATCCCATCAAGAAATCAATGTTGAGCGACCGCTCGTGGGCTTCGTCGATGATGATGGCGCTGTAGTTTCGCAGGTCGCGATCACTTCGGGTTTCCGCCAACAGAATCCCGTCGGTCATCAGCTTGATCTTGGTGCGATCGCTGGTTTGATCGCCGAAGCGGACTTGGTAACCGATGGCTCCACCGAGTTTGGTTTCGGTTTCCTCCGCCAGACGAGTCGCGATGCTGCGGGCGGCCAAACGTCTGGGTTGGGTGTGGCCGATCATGCCGTGTTCGCCCAAGCCAGCATCAAGCAGCATCTTGGGAAGCTGCGTGCTTTTGCCGCTGCCCGTTTCGCCGCACACAACCAGGACTTGGTTTTCGGCGAGCAAGTCCACAATCGCGTCGCGATGGGCCGTGATCGGCAAATCGCTCGGGTATTCGATCTTGATTGGCGGATCCGCTGGACCGGTCGCACCGTTGGCCTGATCCTCGCCCGCGGGGCTCTCGCCGTTTGGAATAGATTCCGTCGATGCGAGGTCGACAGGAGGAAGTTCGACGTCGCTGGGCAGAGAGGGACTGTGCGGTTTCAGCGGGCTACTTGGTTTCTGATTCACTTGGATCCATCGATCGGGCAACTCGGTCCATCAATTCCTCGATGAAGCGTTCTCGTTCTTCGGGGGAAAGAATGTGATCGCGTTTGGCGGTGCGAACAATCACCCTTTTCAGTGACATCGCCGGGCCGCTGATCCAAGTCGATGACGGAATCGCTTCGGTGATGTCGGCGTAAGCGACTTGGTAGCAGATCAATCCACAGCGAATCGATAGAGCATCGTCCAGCAAGGTGTAGCGGCAGGGGATTGTGAACACACCGGTCACCGCTGCGATCGCGGCGGCCATCAGGATCATCGTGCCAGCCTCGTCGGCGCGGCCTTCGTTCAACAAATACGCGGCGAACGCGATGGCCATGAAGATCGGGGCGAGCAGCAGAACGAGCAGCCATCGATCGACGGCGGATGGGTAGACGAGCGGGGCAGTGTTTCTCATTCGAGCAGTTTACCAGCCGGAATGGTTTTGTTGACCGGAGGCACGCTGCGTTGGATTGCCAATTCAGAGAGCCGTTCTGCCACCAATGTTCGGGGTTTTGACCGCGAAATCTGCCATTTTGGGAACAACTGCACGAAAAATCTTCAGTTTTCTGTAACGAACCGGAATCTCGCCGCAATTGCTAGTGAGACCGCAATGCCCGCCATTAAAATCTGTTCATGACCGATCGTTCCCATCCCGCCGCAAATCGCCTGACCGCCGAATCGGCGGAGGAGCACTTTGTGCAGTTGGTGACGGAGTACCAGCCTCGAATCGGGGCGTACATCCAGTCGTTAATGGGCGACGCGAATCGGGCGGCTGATGTGCTGCAGGAGACCAATTTGGTGCTTTGGCGACGCAAATCGGACTACCAGGTCGGCAAACCGTTCTTGCCATGGGCGTTCGGAATCGCTCGTTTGCAGGTGCTTTCCAACCTGCGTGATAAACGAAGAGCGCCGTCCTTGCTCGACGCAGATGTTGCGGAACTGGTTTCAACGGAAGTGGAAACCGAAGCTGAACGCTTGCAAGACATCCAGTCGGCCCTTTCGGAGTGTCTGAATTCCTTGCCCGAGAAACGACGGCAGATGATTCAAAATCGATATTTCGAATCGCAAACAATCGATCAAATCGCCAACACGATGAGTCAGGGAAGCTCGAACGTCCGCGTGACGTTGATGCGAGTCCGACGACAGTTGGCCGAATGCATTGAACGTCGCTTGGCAACCGGAGGTGCCTCTTGAGTTCATCCAAAACCATCGAAGAGTTTCTGCTGGCCAGTGAAGAAGGAACGCTCAATTCCGCCGATCGTGAACAGTTGAACGAACTGCTGCGGCGAGATCCTGAGACGCGTGCCAAGTTCGCTCGTTGGCAGATGATGACCATCGCGCTGCAAGAGGGAGCTTCAACGCCACCGAAGACCGAGTCCAGCTCTGCTCATGCAGAAAGCATTGTTCCCGCGAAAGCCAATCAAGGCGTTTGGTCCGAACGTCAAATCTATCGGTGGGTGATCGCCTCGGCCGCCGCGTTATTGATTGCGGTCACGTTCCGCTGGGTGCAATTGGAAACACGTCCTTCCGCGCCTGTCGCCGAGACCGCGGCAACGAATACTCGCACGTCGGCCAGCGAGCCCACGTCATCCGGCGTCGCAGTTGTCACTCAGTTGGTCAACGCGAGAGATGCGGTGATTCGGGACGCGTCTGGAACGAATTCAAAATCGCTTAGCGTCAACTCGGCTCTCAATCCTGGCTCGGTTCGTTTGGAATCGGGTTGGGCTCAAATCGAGTTTCTGAACGGCGCGACGGTTGTTCTTCACGGACCCGCTGAAATGGAATTGGTATCGGCCGCCGAAGCCATCATGCATCGCGGACGCATCCGAGCGGCGGTGCCACCCGCGGCACGAGGGTTTGTGGTGCGAACGAATGACATGAAGGTGGTCGATCTTGGTACGGAATTCGGTTTAGAAGTTTCCGAAGAAGGTTCCAACGTTCAGGTCTTCGATGGCGAAGTCGAATTGCAAGTCGATGAAGATCAGCCGCAATTGGTCGGAGCCGGGAAATCGCTACAACGTCGAAGTGGCGTTGGCATCGGATTGATTGATTTGCCGATGACGCCCGAGCGATTTGTCGATGCGGCGGAACTGCAACGTCTCGCGGAAACGCAAGAAAATCAACGTTATCAACAGTGGCGCGAGGCGAGCGAAAGCCTTCGAAATGATCCGCGATTAATCGCCTATTTCGCGATGGATTCGCCGCTGAAAGGTCAGCGATTCCTGTCGAATGACACGGTTCCGCGAAACGAGGATTTGGACGGCGCGATTGTTGGAGCCACCGTGACGAAAGGCCGATGGGACGCCAAGCCCGCGTTGCAATTCAAGCGTCCTGGTGACCGGGTTCGTGTCAACGTGCCCGGCGAATTTGGATCGCTGACGATGGCGACTTGGGTTCGCATCGACAGTTTGGATCGTTGGTACAACTCACTGTTTTTGACGGACAGCTATCAGCTCGGCGAGCCTCACTGGCAGATCCTCGACACCGGTGAGATTCATTTTTCCGTTCGAGCATCCACCGAAGCAAGCGAAGACCAACCGAGTGTTGGGCCACCGCACCACGTCGCGCTGTCACCATCGTTTTGGAACCCGTCGCTCAGCGGTCAATGGTTGCATTTGGCGGTCGTGTACGACGTCGAGAATGCCACGACGACTCACTATTTGAATGGGGATGTCCTGAGTGTGGACCGCATCCCCGATCATCAACTCGTTCGCACCACTCGTATTGGAATGGCGTCGATCGGGAACTGGTCCACACCTTTGGAACCTGACGAACATTTTGCCATTCGAAATTTGAACGGCAGCATGGACGAGCTGGCTATTTTTGCCGCCGCTCTTTCCCCCACAGAAATCAAGGAAATGGTTGAACATGGAAAACCGTGATTCATGGATGCAAGTTCTCACTGCATCATTTGCTGGACTCCTGATCGGCGGCGGATTGTTTCTGTCGCACGGTGGTGCGTTGGTGCACGCCGAGGATACGGTTCATGCGGTCGGTGATGCCAATCATTCCGCGGAAGACATCGAGCGTTTGTTCACGCTGAAGGTGATGCCTTTGCTGACTGAAAAGTGCTTGGGATGTCACGGCACCGATGCGGACGACATCAAAGGCGACTATGACGTTCGCACGCGAGATGCGTTGTTGCGGGGCGGTGAGTCGGAAGAAGCGGCGATCATTCCTGGCAACGCCGAAGACAGCCCGTTCTTTTGGGCGGTCAATTGGGATGGTTTGGAAATGCCACCCAAAGAGAACGACCGGCTGAACGAGAAGCAAATCGAAATTATCCGCATGTGGATCGACGCTGGGGCTCCTTGGCCAAGCGATGAACGGCAAGCAGAAATTCGCAAAGAAGAGTCGATGGTTGCCGAGAACGAAGACGGCGTGCTGATGGCGACCAGTGGCGGTCAAGGCGATGAGTGGACTTATCGTCGTTACAACAAAGACGAAGTGTGGGCGTTTCTGCCTCGGCAAACGGAGTTCGAACACGACAGCGTCGATGCATTCGTCAACGCGAAGTTGGGTGAAAACGGTTTGGAACCGGCTCCTGAAGCGGATCCAAACACGCTGATTCGTCGCGTTTACTTCGACATGTTGGGATTGCCACCAACTCCCACGCAGAAACGCGAGTTCCTATCGGCTTGGGAAAAGGACTCAGAAGCGGCCTGGAATAACTTGATTGAGGAATTGCTCGCCAGCCCTCACTACGGTGAACGTTGGGGCCAGCATTGGTTGGACGTCGTTCGATACGCCGACACGGGCGGTTTTTCAAACGACTATGAACGCTCCAACGCTTGGCGATATCGCGATTACGTCATTCGCAGTTTGAACGAAGACAAACCGTACAACGAGTTCATCATTGAACAAATTGCAGGCGATGAATTGCATGCTGATAAACCGGCCGACGATCCGGATCGCGTGGAAGCTTTGATCGCAACCGGGTTCCTGCGAATGGGACCTTGGGACACCGCCATGGTGCCTCTGGAAGAAGCACGTCAGATCTTGCGAGATGATATGGTGCACAGCATTGGTCAGTCGTTCTTGTCGATGCCGATGCGTTGTTGCAAGTGTCACGATCACAAGTTTGATCCCGTGCCGACGCAAGATTATTACCGCATGTACTCGGCCGTTTCGACGGCCCAGCCAGTTGAGGCGGAAGCTCCTTTCTTGGCCGAAGAGAATTTGGCCGGATTTGAAGAGGGCAAGCAGCAAACGCAAGCGTTGTACGACTACGCGAAAACACGCGCGGATCGTTTGACTCGTCAGCGTGAAGAAGCAGCCCGCGAGTGGTACGCCGAACACGGGAAAGAATACAAAGCGTTGAACGCCCGGAAGGACGATCCAGACGCAGAAAAACCACCGCGTGCGGTTGGACTGAGTGAGATGGAACAGGGCCGTTTGAAGGTTCGGGAGCAAGACGTTTGGATTTGGAATCGTCGCCTGGAACGCTATCAGCCGATGGTCCAAACGGTCGTCAATGCTCAAGACACCTGGATGAACGCTCGGAAACTGCGTGCACCGGAAAAGATCAAAGAGGATTGGCGTCCTGAATCGTTCATCTTTAATGGTGGATCGTTGGCCGCGCCAGGGGATCCGGTAACACCGGGTGTGCTGAGCGGTTGTGGTTTGCCCGTCGAAGGTGCTCCGGAGGATGACCCTTATGCGTTGCCCGATACGTTGAACGGACGTCGTCTGGGTTTGGCGAAGTGGATTGCTCATCCCGACAACCCAATGAGCACGCGTTCGATCGTCAACCGAATTTGGCAACATCACTTCGGTCGTGGCATCGTGGCGACGCCAAACAACTTCGGCGTCAAAGGTGCCTCACCGACTCATCCTGAATTGCTGGACTGGATGGCGGATAAGTTTGTGAAGAACGGTTGGTCGATCAAGTCGATGCATCGGCTGATTTTGCAATCGGACGCATACCGTCGAAGCACCGAGCATCCATCCGCGGAAAAGGACGCCGACAACACCTGGTTCGCTCGCTATTCACCACGACGGATGACGGCCGAAGAAATTCGTGACAGCTTGCTCGCCGTGACCGATGAATTGAATCCTGTCGTTGGTGGCTTGCCAGCGCGACCCGAGATCAACATGGAAGTCGCGCTCGAGCCACGAATGATTCAGTTCTCCATCGCACCGGCCTACCAGCCATCGCGAACTCCGGAAGAGCGAAATCGTCGATCGATTTATTCGTATCGTGTGCGTGGCCAGGCGGATCCATTCCTCGAGGTCTTGAACAAGCCCAACCCGAATGATTCAGCGGACCTTCGCGATGCCGCTTCCGTTTCGCCGCAAGCGTTCACGTTGCTCAATAGTGACGTGATGACCGACCGATCGATCGCGATGTCGGTACGTCTGCAACGGGAAGCTGACCAGGTGACCGATCAGATCAACCGAGCGTTCGAATTGACGTTGGGACGTCTGCCGACTGATTCGCAAATGCAGCGGATGCAGCGTTACGTCAAAGACATGACCGAGTATCACTCTCAGATCAAGCCGAAACCTCGGACCTACCCAACCGAGATCACGCGTTCTTTGGTGGAAGAGTTCTCAGGGCGTCCGTTTGAATACACGGAATGGTTGCCATCATTCGAGGACTACCAAAGTGATTTGAAGCCTTGGGAAGTCGATGCCAAAACGCGAGCGATCGCGGACATGTGTTTGGTGTTGTTCAATGCCAACGAATTTGTGTTCATCGATTGATCATTGAACTCCAATCGAAACCACACGAGCCCACTTCACGCCGGAAACGGAGTTGAGTGGGCTCTTTCGTTGGGGTTTTGAGCTGATTGTCGGACGAGAACGTCGAAGGGCAATTTCTCCGACATTGGCACTAGACGTGCTGGTAATCTGATTTGGACATTCTCAACTGGCACTCATTGATGGATTTGCATGGTGATTTCTTCCACTGGATTGGCTGCTGCCAATAGAGCTGAGTGTGCGGTTGCATACGACAGTCGATTGATCGACCGCGATTCGGTCATGGAACTGCATCGGGGGTTCTTCAGCGATCAACCTTCGCTTCCGTCGAAATACTTCTACGACCAATCTGGTTCGGAATTGTTCGATGAAATTTGTGAGCTGGACGAGTACTACCCGACGCGGACGGAAGCATCGATCATGCGAGAATGCGTCGATGACATGGTCGATGCAATCGGTTCCGCGGGTCGATTGATTGAATATGGAAGCGGCAGCAGCCTGAAGACTCGGTTGTTGCTGGAACACATGCATCCCGATGTGACCTACGTTCCAGTGGACATCTCCGGCGATTATCTAGAACAAGTCGCGAGCAAGCTTCGACGAGATTTTCCGAGTCGTCGAATCGCTCCGATCGCGGCCGATTTCACTCGCCCGTTTCGATTGCCCAGTTCCGATGCGACCAAATCTCGCGATGTGGTCTATTTTCCGGGATCGACCATCGGGAATTTCCGACCCGCATTCGCGGCGACATTGTTGTCTCAGATGAGGAACCAAGTCGGCACGGGCGGTGGTTTGTTGATCGGATTCGATCTGCAAAAGGATCCATCGGTTTTAGAAGCCGCCTACGATGATCGACGTGGTGTGACGGCGTTGTTCAATTTGAATTTGTTGCGGCACCTGAATCGTGTCGCCGATGGCAATTTCAATTTGGACGCCTACCGACATGTCGCTCTGTACAATGATCGCGATCATCGGATTGAAATGCACCTGGAAAGTTGTCGCGAACAGCAGGTGACACTGGCCGGACGATCTCGAACGTTGGCAAAGTCACAACGCATTTTGACGGAACTGTCTCACAAGTACACGATTGACGGTTTCACCCAGATGGCCGCCGCGAGTGGTTGGAAACGGGAGCAGATTTGGATGGATTCGAACGAGTACTTCGCCGTGGGGATGTTTCGCTCGTGAGTGATTCGATGCTCAATGCTTACCGGCAAGTGCGAGAGCACTCGCGAAAGATTTGTGCGCCGCTGGAAACGGAAGACTATGTCATTCAGTCGATGCCGGATGTTTCGCCGACGCGTTGGCATCTGGCTCACACGACTTGGTTCTTCGAAACGTTCTGCTTGAAGAATTTGCCGGATTACGTGCCGGAGCAGCCTGAGTTCGAGGTGATGTTCAACTCCTACTACAACTCGGTCGGCGAGCAATTCCCACGCGATCGTCGCGGTTTGCTTTCCCGACCGACGGTGGCGGAAGTTTGGCGGTATCGAGACCAAGTTGACGAGGCAATGTTCGAATTGCTTGAACGTCCCGACCGTGATTCGATCGTGACGGATGAGGTTCTGCGGACGGGCTTGAATCATGAACAGCAGCACCAAGAGTTGATGCTGACGGATTTGTTGCATGTGTTCTCGTGCAATCCATTGCATCCCGTTTACAGTTCCGACGCGGTGCCCGAATCTTCGCCCGTCGAGGATTTGCAATGGATCGAATGCCCTTCAGACGTTGTCGAGTCGATTGGGTTTGATGATTCGTCTGATGGTCCCTTTTGTTTCGACAATGAGCTGCCTCGACACTCGTCACTGTTGTTGCCTCATGCGATTGCGAATCGGTTGGTGACCAACGGTGAGTACTTGGAGTTCATCGAAGACGGTGGTTACGAAGATCCTTCGTACTGGCTGTCCGTGGGGTGGTCGACCGTGCAATCGGAAGGTTGGCGAGCACCGATGTACTGGCACCTCGGTGAAGAAGGTTGGCACCAGTTCACGCTCGCGGGCTTGAGGCCGGTGGATGAGTACGCTCCGGTATGCCATGTCAGTTATCTGGAAGCCGACGCGTTCGCACGTTGGTCGGGATACCGGTTGCCGACGGAGTTCGAATGGGAAATCGCCGTTCGCAATTCGGGTGACTCGTTCAAGGATGCGTTTGGTTCTCGTTGGCAGTGGACCGCTTCGGATTACGCTCCGTATCCGAAGTACGCGGCTCCCGAAGGAGCGATCGGCGAATACAACGGGAAGTTCATGTGCGGACAAAAAGTTCTTCGCGGTAGCTCCGTTGCCACGCCGGAAGGTCACGCACGTTTGACCTATCGAAATTTCTTCCCACCATCGATGCGTTGGCAGTTCTGCGGAATCCGATTGGCAACGGATTTGGATTGATTGTCGGGGTCGATATTGTGGCAACCTTTGTTTCGAGGCGAGTCGTTGCGAAGGAAACCTGTGCTACGACCCGGTGACATCACCAGTGCCGTTCACCTGCCTTGCCCCGGACGGGGCCGTCTTCAGTAGCTCGGGGCGGAAGCCCCGAGACCGAAGGCGGAAAACAAACGACCGCCCCGGATGGGGCCGGCGTGAGGTTATGGGGATCATGGCTGACGCGTTTTGAAGTTGCGTTTTTCTTTGATTGGCCAACGGCCAAGTCCAATCTCAAACGCGTGGGTTGGTGTTGGCCGTTGGCCAACAGAGCCGACTGCAAAATCGCAAATTCAAAACTGACGCTTGTCTTTTTTCCGGTCAACCCATTGGTGACTGGACGCACGATAAAGACTGTGTTTGCCCAGCTTGGAGGCGATTTGGTCGCTGAGCGTGTCGACTTTCGACGAAGCGTTCTCGCCGGTTTCTTCACCAAACAGATTGAGTTGCTTGGGAGCGTCCGCGTCGGTCAAACCACCCAGCGAGATTCCGAGCAATCGAACGCTGCGAGGTTCACGCGAACGCATTTCCAGTAACAACTCTTCGGCGACCTGGAGAATCTCGAGTGTGCTGTCGGTGGGTGCGGCGAGCTTGCGAGCGCGACTGAAGGTTTGAAAATCTTCACGGCGATACTTCAATGTGATGGTCGACGCCAAGCGGCGGGCGCGGCGCAATCGTCGTGCGGTTTGTTCGGACAAGTAGCTGACGACCGCGTTGAGCGATTCGATATCAGAGAGGTCTTCTGAGAACGTGCGTTCGTGACCGATACCCTTGGCCAAGTGATCGACCACGACTCGCCGACGGTCGATGCCGTTGGCAAGATCCCAGAGGTGTTCTCCCCAACGACCAAGTTGCGACTTCAAAGCTTCCACTTCTTTGACTCGCAGGTCCGCGATGGTGCGGTAACCCAGCCGTTGCAATTTGGTTTGCCCTACCTTGCCAACGCCCCACAATCGCGAAACGGGCAACGGATCGAGGAATTCACGAACGTCATCGGCGGGGACTTCGACGAAGCCGTTTGGTTTGCCTATGTCGCTGGCAATTTTCGCGACGAACTTCAGCGGCGCGATGCCAACGCTGGCGGGCAAATCCAACTCCCGCCGGATCGTCTCTCGAATGTTGTTGCCGATCTCGCGAGGTGAACCGTGCAAACGAATCGTGCCGGAAACATCGAGAAAGGCTTCGTCCAACGAAAGCGGCTGGACAACGGGCGTGAAGCGATGAAAGATTTCCCGGACGGCTCGGCCAACCGAGGCGTAGTGGTCCAAGCGTCCGCGAACAAAGTCCGCGTGCGGGCATAGCTTGATCGCTCGACTGCCCGGCATCGCGGAGTGGATTCCATACTCGCGAGCTTCGTAAGACGCCGCCGTCACCACGCCGCGTCCTTCGGAGCCGCCGACGACGACCGGGCGCCCACGGAGTTCCGGTCGATCGCGTTGTTCAATGGACGCGTAGAAAGCGTCCATGTCGACATGAAGGATCATGCCTGTTGGTTGTCGTTGGCGGACTCACTGCGAACCGAATCCGGAATCCCGAGCGGTCCGGTCTCTTCGATCGCCGTGAGCTGTTCGTCTCTCTTGGCGACGTTTCCGGATTGGCGCTTGGTCCAGGTGGGCGCCATTTGCCGAGCGACGGTGGCGGAGAGCTCCGGTTCAAACGCGTGCTGTTTGAGGATGGCCAGGGAATCTTGCAGGGGGCGAGAGTCTCGCTCGATCCATTCTTCGATGCCGTCACGTGACAAGAAGGATGGGGATCGATGATGCCCGTGTTCCATGACGGTTGGCAACGCCGGACGCATAATCAAAGACATCGTGAAATGCGGCGGTGCTTCTTCTTGAGAATCGTCCGTCGTTTCATCGCGGTACCAAGTGAAGATCGCCGCGGCGAATAACGGCGAGTCTGGCGGCACGGTGAAGTCGACTTCGGTTCCCGCGGTTTCGCCCCAGTAGCAAGGTTCACGGAAGCCTGTCATCGGAACGATGCAGCGATGTGACTTGATCGCGGATTTCCACGGCCACTTCTCGAGGTTTTCAACGCGGGCGTTTGTCAGTGCGCGACGCTGTGATTCAGGTGTCTTGCCAAAGGGGACCAATCCGAACGCCATCGGAAGAATTTCAATGGCCCCGGCTCGATTGACCGCGATCGTTGGTGCCGGTTTTCCAGGGAAGACGTCTTCGTCAAATTCCATTTGCCTTGGTGGAGCGGCATCGAGTGATCGAGCCAGATGGGCGAGGTCAGTTTTGATGTTGAATCGATTGCACATCATTTCCTCTGAAGCTCTGAAGACTTTTCGCGTGAAATCAACGAAGGTGCTCGTGAGTTACGGTCGTCGACCCATCGCAGTAGAACGATCGTTCGGGACGTTGTCCATCAGCGTGTTCGCCCGTTGCCGGCGAGGTTTAGACCTCTCACGCAAAGAATCAGAACTCCGATTGTCGGTTCGCCCTCCCTTATCGGAGGCTGTGTTGGCAATCACCAACCAGTCAGCATACGGTTTCACGCAGGCAACTTGAACGACCGCGAAGAGTTCACTTAATTTGTGGCGTTTCGAGCGTTCAATACCAGTTCGATGATCGTTGTGGGGCAGCAATTCACGAACAGATGCTTCCGTTGAAAACGGAGATTGGGATCCGATGAGACACCCACGACATATCGCGTACGAGTGCTGTTGTGCGCTCAGTAGTGATGCTCCCCTGGTGGATCGACTTTGGCAGTGCCACCGTGCGTTTGAGAAGCTGCAACCGGAGAACACGCCCGCATATTTGTTGCCAGTGGTTCGTCGCTACAGGCTTCGTCTGAAGAATTACCTCCAGCTCACCGTCATTGAACGCGAGAACTTGGCCCGCGACATCTTGGTCAGGTTTTGGGGCGAGATGTGTGAAGGCCGCGTCTGCGGCTGACCGGTTCGGTGAATCGGTCGCACATTCCAACCTGAAGAGCATTCTACTCGTGATGCGTCACGAAAGAGGCATTGCAAAGGACGTGTGTCGCACCAGGCGACTGGCGGTATCCAAAGTCAATGCACTACGGGAAGGCGGCAAAATTTAAAGCCGCGACGAGGCGATTTGCCTGTCATTCCCGAGCATCACGGAGGGTGGCTGAGGGGACTCGAACCCCCGACCTTCGGAATCACAAACTATCTCGAAGCCGTGCATAAATGTCACGTTTTCCAGCGTTTTACACGATAACGAGCGTTTTTGGCCGTTGCAAGGCGTCGCACTGGCATGCACCGAATTGCGGGGATTCGCAGTAATGAATACGATGGCGATCCCCAAAACGGTACTGCGTATCACCCACCCACCCCAATGACTTAGGAACTTCGCCCAGTCGTGGAAGCAGAAAGTGAGCAATCAGGCGAAGTTCGAGTCTCAGAGTCCAAGCCAGGCGAACAAACGAGTTCTGCCTTTCCAGATGCAAGTCTGCGGAAGCACCCCAACTACAAGGCCCGGCGGATCGTCAATTGGCTTTCTAGGAAGGTTCCATCGAGATTAATCATTCGTTGGTCTCGTGGTTTGCTGTACGTGATTTCGCTGGTGCTGACCTTGATTTTCGCGTTGCTGGGATTTGTTGAAAACCGCGCAGATCCGCCGCCGGTATCCATCTACATGGACTTCATCCCGCCAGTTCTGAATGGAGAATCACACCGGCAAACTGAGCCTGAGGTTGCGGGGATCATCGATCAGGCTACGACTTGGCTGGCCAATAGAATTCGCGGGAGAAAGCTTCTTGTCGCGGCGATCGTCGGGGGATGTCAGATTGTCCTGACACTTGTGCTTTTGTTCTTGCGAAAGAGCAGCGCGAGTGATTCTCGCCGAAGAGAAAGTGCGCAGTCGATGCTCGATCACTATTTCCAGCGTCTTTGCCCAGTCGACCCAGAAGAAAAGAAGGTCTACCGCCTAACACTTTTTCGATGCCGCAACTTTTTCTTTCTGGGGAATTGGCTCGGGATTTGTGCCAGATCTTGCAGTACGCACCGCAATTGGTCGACCATCCTCAACCTCGACAGCGAGTCAGAGAGTGGGTGCTCGGGCGCGGCCGGCCAAGCGTGGTGGCGGGCGTCGCATTTCAAGCAGTATCAGACAAAAACTCTGAGAGTCACCGGTGATCTTCATGGCGATGCCTACGCGAAAAATAGTGGGCTGACCTTGCGAGAAGCCAACAATCTTTCGCACAAAAGTACATGCTTCACGTCGACTCCGATCGTCTGCAATGGAACAGTTTGGGGAATTCTCGTTTTTGACACCGACGATTCAAATTGGTCGAATGGTCCGAAGAAGTTGAAGAAAGCTGAAGAAATAATGGATGATGCCAGCGTTGTGCTTTCGGGGATTCTTTCAAGATGACCATGCAAATAGCGACTCACAATGTGTTGTCCCGTGGCGTGCGAAATCGCGTTGCACAGAAGCTCGCTCAGACACCTGGCGTCTTTGAAATGCCCTCGGCGGTGCAGCTCTCAATCGAGTCGCACAACGATGGATCAGTGAACGCTGAATTTGTGTTCGCTTACCTTGACGGCAAGGAGAGACGCGGAAGTTCTGTCCGCGAGCCAAATAGTTTCAGAATTGAGTTCGGTCAGAGCTCGAATCGAATCCTGTCCATATTCGTGAAACTCCCGGGCCTAGCCGCGATGGATGCTGTTCAACCAGCTGAAATAAAGAAGCGTGCAGTTGTTGCAGCCTGTGACGCTCTTGAGCGGTCGATGCCAAGGCTGAACTTCACGAACGCCCCCAGGAATGCCGAGCTGATCGGCCAAACTTTAAGTCTGCTTCCGATCGGCAATGATGCTCACCGGGAGTAGCGTGCCAGCATGCAACGCCACTTGGCCTGATAGCGAGCACCACTGGAGCTGATACAATTGCGCCCTTGGTCTTTTTGAATGGAAACAGGGCTCAGGTATGACACCGGCGGAATTTGTCGAGAAGTGGAAAGTCTCAGGCGGTGCGGAGACCGCAAACTCGCAGTTGTTTCTGACTGAACTTTGCTTGTTGCTCGATTTGCCGGCCCCCGATGCGACCACCCAGAACAAGGAAGAAGATCGGTACGTCTTCGAGAAGTTCGTCACGCTGAACAATGGTGATGGAACTTCCAGTCCCGGCTGGGCTGATCTTTACCGTTCGGGCTGTTTCGTTCTTGAGTCCAAGCAGGGAACCGAGAAGAAGGCCGAAGAATTGGCGAACGCGTTGGCGACGCGAACCAAAAACGCTCCCAAGCGAAAGGGAACGGCTACGCGAGGAACGCCCGGCTGGAACCGGGCAATGTGGAAGGCTCGAGAACAGGCGAAAAGCTACGCGGAAGCGATTCCCGGCGAATGGCCACCTTTCCTCGTCGTGACCGATGTCGGCTACTGCTTTGACCTCTACGCGGACTTCACGGGCAGCGGGAAGAGTTACGAACCATATCCGGATCCGCAAAACTTCAGGATCCCGCTTGAAGCTATCGAGCAGGAAGACGTTCGCGAACTGCTTCGATCGATTTGGCTTGATCCACTTTCCCTTGATCCAAGCAAGGTCACATCCGAAGTCACAAGCGACATCGCCGAACGGCTTGCCAGGCTGGCGAAGAGCCTTGAACAAAACCACGAGCCGGAAGCCGTCGCCGGTTTTCTGATGCGTTGTCTATTCACGATGTTCGCCGAGGACGTTGATCTGATTCCCAACCAGGGGTTCACGGCGATGCTGATCGAGATTCGGGAATCACCCGACAAGTTCGCCCCGATGGCAACCGAACTCTGGAAGGCGATGGACGAAGGCGGTTTTTCCGGTGTCCTGCGGGACAAGGTTCCGCGATTCAACGGCAAGTTTTTCAGTGACAAAACCGCGATTGATTTGAACCGCGACCAGTTGGAGTTGCTGATCGAAGCGGCCGAAAGAGACTGGCAGCAAGTCGAGCCGGCTATCTTCGGAACAATGCTCGAACGTGCATTGGATCCGGTTGAACGTCACAAGCTTGGAGCTCACTACACTCCGAGGGCATACGTCGAGCGACTTGTCGTGCCGACAATCATTGAGCCGCTTCGGGAGAAGTGGACAGCGACCTACGCGGCGGCAATCCAGCTGGACGACGACGGAAAGTAGAAGGAAGCGATAGCTTTGCTGCGAGACTTTCATGGCGAGCTCTGCGAAACCCGTGTTCTCGATCCTGCTTGCGGAAGCGGCAACTTTCTTTATGTCGCAATGGAGTTGATGAAGAAGCTCGAAGGTGAGGTGGTCAACGCACTTTCTGGATTCGACGATGATGTTCTGCCAGGGGTGACGATCGATCCTCATCAGTTCTTGGGCATCGAGGTGAATCCGCGGGCCGCCGCTTTGGCGGAGCTGGTTCTGTGGATCGGTTTTATTCAGTGGCATCGACGCACCCGGGACGAGTTGACTCCACCGATTCCCATCTTGAAAGATTACAAGAACATCGAGTGCCGCGACGCCGTTTTGGACTGGGATTCGATTGAAAATGCTTTGGATGCCGATGGCCAACCAATCACGAGGTGGGACGGCCGCACCACTAAAAGGCATCCAGTAACTGGCGAGCAAATCCCGGATGAATCGGCAAGAACCGAAGAGCTTCGCTATGTCAATCCGCGGAAAGTCAGTTGGCCAGAAACAGAATTTATTGTTGGGAACCCGCCGTTCATAGGTGGCTGGAAGCTACGACAAGATCTCGGCAATGGCTACACGGACGCATTGTGGTCGGCCTACAATGATATCCCAAATAAAGCCGACTACGTGATGTATTGGTGGGACTGTGCGGCTCAGCTTGTAGGGTCTGGAAGGGTTCGCCAATGCGGATTCATCACAACAAACAGCCTTCGGCAGACCTTCAATCGGAAAGTCGTCGATGCGAACCTCTCCCGAGTATCGATCGTTTTCGCTGTCCCCGATCACCCCTGGGTGGACTCCACCCGTGGAGCCGATGTTCGAATATCCATGACAGTAGTCGCAAAGGGTGATCTCGATGGCCGACTGCATGTCATCGTTCCGGAGAAGAGAAATGTACACGCAGTCCGCGGAGATACTTTCCGAACATCGGTTGGTGAAATACTTGGAAGCTTGACCGTTGGTGCTGACATCGGGTCTGCGGTGCCGCTACAGAGCATGAGCAACATTTGTTTTGCAGGAATAAAGCTTCACGGCAAAGGATTTGTGCTTCAACCGAACGAACTCCTCGACTTTGCGGGTGAGGAGGCTGTTGTAAAGCGATATATCGGCGGAAGAGATCTGGTCCAACAAAACCGGGGTCTTTCGGTGATCGACTTCTTTGGAGTCGAATTCGAGAGGCTCGCCGAAGACTTCCCCAAGTCGTTTCAACGCATCCTGACTCTGGTGAAGCCTGAACGAGATCAGAACCGCGACAAGTCGATACGCGACAACTGGTGGCTGCCTGGAAGATGGAGGCCGGAACTCAGAGATGCGATTTCGGGGCTTGATAGGTTCATTGCGACTACAGAAACAGCAAAGCACCGCATCTTTCAATTCGTCGATATCGATGTAATGCCAGACAACATGGTGATCGCGATAGCATCCGCTAGTGCTTCGGTTCTCGGGGTGCTTTCGTCAAAGGTTCACGTTGTGTGGTCTCTGGCTGCCGGCGGTAGGCTCGGTGTCGGGAACGATCCCAGGTATCAAAACCTTAAGTGCTTTGAGCCATTTCCGATGCCAATCGCCGACAGCAAAGCCAAAAATCGCATTGGTGGATTAGCCGAGCGTCTGGACGCTCATCGCAGGCAGCACCAAAGCCAGTTCCCGAAACTAACGCTGACTGGAATGTACAACGTGCTTGAAAAGCTGCGGTCCGAAGAATCCCTCAATGAGAAAGAGCAGGCGATCCACGAGCATGGGTTGGTGTCGGTGCTCAAACAGATTCACGACGATCTCGATGCCGCGGTACTCGACGCGTATGGCTGGCCGCACGACCTTGAAGACGAAGCGATTCTGCAACGTCTCGTTGACCTCAATCATGAGCGATCCGATGAAGAGAGTCGCGGTTTGATCCGCTGGCTACGACCTGAATTTCAGAATCCGGACGGTGCAACGCAAACGGCGTTTGACAACGAATCAACCAAGAAGAAAGCGAAGAAGGCGACAGCCAAGATCAAAAAACAGCCGTGGCCGAAGTCACTGCCGGATCGGATGGTGGCGATTCAAAACGCCTTGCAACGTCACGGAATGCCGGCTGACGTGAAGCAGGTCGCAGCGTACTACACGCGAGCAAACAAAGACAACGTTGCGGAACTTCTCGAAACGTTGGCGGCGGTTGGAAACGTTCGCCAGATCGAAGATGGCCGGTATGTCTCGATGCAGGCGAAAGCCGGTTGAAGTCAGTTCGAACTGGTAGGGCTCGCTCACTCTGCCGTCTTCGAATCCCACAACCGCTTCACGACCGTGATCTTTCCTTCACCCGCCTCGACGTTGCTTTTCACTTTCGCGATCGCTTTCAATTCGTCGCGGTGGGGCTTGTCGTCGGGATTGGCTTTCAGGTAGCCGCTGACGACCGTTCCGACTGCCAGGGTCGCGGTGGGTTCATCAACCGAGTCTTTGGCGTGCAGTCCCGAATTGCGAGCTGCATGCACGCACACTGAACGCAGGAACTGACGAAACCGGAATTCCGCCATCACCTGACCGTAACTCGGAACGAGGTTTACGCTGATTCCGTGATCCGCTGCTTTCGCAAGTGCGGCCAGATGGTTCAATGACGGTTCCTTCGATCCGTTCAAGACGTTCGAAACGTTCCCTTTGGACATTCCAGCCCGTTCGGCGATTTCAGCGTGAGTCATGCCAGCCAGGAGAGGACGAATCTGTTCCAAGACGTCCGGCAGATCGAGTCCGTAGGCTTCTCGATCGATCCGCTTTCCCGGTGCGGGTTTGCTTGACTGACTGGTTGCTTTCTTGGCCATCGTTGTGTTTCCGTTGGTCGGTGAATGAAAAAGCCCCGGCGATGAACCGGGGCGGAAGGTTGATCGGCTACTACGCCTTCACCGATTGGGCATTCAGCAGAGCGACCGTTTTGGCATCGGCGAGACCGAACCAAAGAGGCTTCGTGCCGTGCGACCAAACTTTCAGGGACACCGGGCCGCCAAAGTCGCTTTGCTCAAACCGGCGATTGTGCCCGTCGATGACGGTCAGCGAATCAAAGCAGATCGCTTTGCCGATGGTGCCGGTGGGCGAACCGAACCCGGCGACCGCACGACCGTTTGCGGGATGGTCAACAAGTTCGCGACCGTTGCGGTAAACGTAAACACGAGGGCGAGGGATTTCGTTTCGCATGGCGAAGCTCCGATGGGAAGGTGGTGAACACTCAATCAACATCGGCTATTCTACATATACACCTTTAGGGTGCAATGCACCTTTAAGGTTTATTTCGCATTTTTTTAGATAGGGCCTTCGTCGCCGGTCGCTTCGCTGGTCGCGATGGCGTAGGCGGCTCGCAATGAATCAACAGCGTCTTCGATGTCGCCGGATGGTTTGACCAAACAGCCGAGTATGCTTGCACGGTCGCTGTGTGCCGACGGTATCGACTCGGTGACGATCACTTCACCATACTGGCTGGCAACGGCTTCCATGATGATCGTGGTGGCTTCATCGCGACTATCAGCGATGAGAATGCAACTTGTCAGCTCGATGACATGGAACGGAACGCTCGAAGGAACCGCATCGACGATCCTCAAATAGTCGCGGCAGATTTCAGGCGTCATCGAAAAACAAACCATCGAAGAGACGGGAAACGAGAACCACGGCGGGTGTCTCGTTGCGGTTGCGAGAGAAGTCGGCTCGGGCAATTGTACCCGAACCGACACGAATTCTAGCCGGTTCCAACGGCTATCCCGCCACTGCAACGGCCATGCGTTCGAGAATCACTGATCGCGGATTCAAACCATTCCACCGATATCGGCGATGATCGCTCGTTTCCAAAATGCCTCGCTCGTGAAGAAACTCCAAGTCACGCCGAATCGTTCGCTCGTGGTAGGACCGTCCCAAGCAATCGGCAGCGTCATCGGTCAGTTCTTCGGCGGTCGCTCCGTTTCGAAGCGGTGCCAGTAGTTCGCAGAGAAGCAAAATCCGTTCGAATGAACAACCGCGGCCGCGAACGTTCTCCGGCTTTCGCTTCGCCGGCATGGACGCTTTTGGTCGCTCCGGCGTTTTCGCTTTCCGCACCACGATGTCGTCGATGCCCCGGTGCCGTTCTTCGCGTTCAGCGGCTTCGGCTGACTGATAGAATTTCCGCCAGATGGTGAACGCTTCGTCGCGATCCTTCGAAAGCTCGACCTGCCGATAGCGTCCGTTCGGCTGTCTGGCATTGTAATACCAAGAACCGCGAGCCTTTCGGTAGAAGGGCTTTCTCATGCGATACCCTCCCGAACGTCGGCGACGGCAGCGGGATTGCCTGCCAGTGAACGCAACAACAATTCACCCTGATAAACCGTTTCCTCCGTGTCTTCTTCGTCACTCAACGACTCGCAAGCGGTCAAGATGCCAAGCGCAAACTGCCGGGCCCGTTTGTCGGCTTCGGTAGCTTGATCGGTGCCCCCGGCTTTTGCGGATTCCAAAAGTGTTTTGATCGCCGTTTCTTCGTCGCGGTCCAGGTCCAAGTCGATGGCCGCGGCGGATGCACTAGTGGTTGGAAAAATCGACATAGTTGTTCCCTTGGTGGGTCACGCATCAAAGCCAGCCGACCGGCTGAAAAACGTGGTCACAACACCACGACGAACGGGCTCGCTCCCCTGCCGATGCAGGATCATTGCTCGCTTACGTTCGCCGATCGGCTGGCTTTGATGTTCTCGGTAGAAATGTTGTGAAGTTGGTTTTGTCGCTGGTGATATGAAACGAATCGCCAGTCAAGCCGAAAGCGTTTTTCAGTCGCGTTCAGCAGCCAATGAGAAGGTGGAATCATCGGCCCACTGATTCAGCGAGTCAACAGCGCTTTCGTGTTTGAACCTATATGAATTCGGCTGGCTCCCCCTCTAATCCGCCGACCGCGCAGTACTCGCGAATCTTGGGTTCACGCGGCGGCGGGTTTCCAGCGAGTCGCGACCGGTTGTGAATCCTTCGAAACTCTCTGCACTGTTCCGCGATCTGTTCTGGCGTTGGAATTGGTGCTAGCGGTCTCGGTGCGTGAATCTTCGGCTTCACTGCCGATGGATCCGCGCCGGTCAATTCGCAAGCCCTGCGAAGGCTCCAACCATGCTGGAGAATGAGTGCGAGAGCTTCCATCACGCAGAGCTTTTGGCTGTCTTCGCCTGCCAGAGTGAAGTCTCTCTCGCCGGCTTCGATTTCGTTTGGCAGTGGGTCGAGCAAAACTGGTCCTTCCAATATTGAAAGCTATGGGGCGAGCATGCGAAAAAGAGATGGCGGGTGGCGGGCGGCTTAATTAACGTGCGCCGCAATCACTCAAACGCGTCACGGAAAATTGACTAATGGAAACGATTGATAGCTGGATGGTCCGGCACCACGATAAGGTCGAACACGGGCCTTTCACGCTGGTTGCTTTGATTGACGCTGCTCGCCGCGGCAACTTCGCGGAAGACACTGAGGTGATGAATCCGCGTCACACTCGCGGCCAGTGGATCTTGGCGACACGCGTGAAGCAAATAAGAGAAGCGATGGAGGCTTTCGAAGCATCGAAGCCACCGGTCGCACCCCAAATTCCAGTCGATTCGCAGGTTGAAACGGCGGCGGAGTCGTCAATTGTTGTTGAGCAATCTCGAACCACGCGTTCGCGACGCTCCCCGGTGCCAGAGGATTTGGTTTCGGCTCTACTTGCATTCTTTGATTTTCGCTTTCGCTATTTCGTAACACCCTGGATCGTTCGCGGACTCTACGCGTTGTTCGTCGCGATCATGTTTCTGTTGGCTGCACTTTTTTGCATGGGGCTACTCGCCGATGGTGCGGCGACAGGCATGAAAGCTGTCTTCGGATCGGACCCCGTATCACCTCGCCCCCAAACTCCATACGGTGGCTTTGAGATTGATTCACCAGACAGTTTCGAATCGTCCAGTGACTCATTCAGCGTTACTGAACTGCTCGGTTCGGTGATGAGTGTCGCCGTACTTTTCTTGAGCCTGTTTGTGTTCCCGTTGCTATCGGTTCGGGTGATCTGCGAAGCAGTGATTCTCTTCTTTCGAATTGCCGAAGACACTGGAGATATCCGCAAAATGGCGAATGAATTCCAAAGAAACACCCGCTTCTGAAAATTGGCGAATCTCCCCATCAATCAAACGCTTGGAGCTGGAGGGATCGGATAAGTGACGGTCGTTCCGAATTGCCACTGAACGTGACCTGCTGCGTCGACGTCGTTTGTCAGGTCGATCGCGTGCTGATCCGGCGAGAACAGATCCAGCGGTGAGCTTGTGCCTCGCAACTTCTCGGCGGTCGTTGGTGCTCTCTCCATCAGGTAGGTGTAGACCACTTGGGTCGAATACTCACGGCCGCGTCCGTCGGGACAAAGCTTCGGTGCCTTGCTCTTGATTTCAGCATCGGCGAGCACTTCGCGAATGCCGTTCGGATCAAGCTGTTCTTCTTTGAGCGACGGCAACAACGGTTGTTTACCGTTCCGGCTGGCGGTCAGTGTGAGAACACGCATCGCAACCGGATCGTGCAAGCGAATCAAAGACGCTGATCGGGTGCCTTCCTGATTCTTTGCAAGCGGAAGTTGCGACCAACCGTTATTGATTCGATAACGCTGTTCAATCTCGATGTACGTGTACGGGAAATCGTAGAGATCGGAATTCGCTGAATACGATGAATTGTCTTCCGGCAGTTCATGTTGGACCTGGTATTCATAACCGGGCGTTGGTCGATCGAGCCCGTCGGCTTTCCCTGATTCGAGATAGCCGGGATTCTTGTTGAGGTACTTCAACGCATCCGCGTCTGGAAAAGTCGCTTCGTCGTCGGATTCTTCTTCCTCTTCTTCGCCAGTTGACGATGGCGTGATTCCACCGGGCATTCCGTGCCAAACGCTGCACGGGTGCTGCAAATAGCAATTGAAAATGCCCGCGGGCGTTTCGCTGTCAAAGGCCAATGGCACTGGCCACACGTCTGGCTGATAGCCATCGATGATGTACGGATCGTCGCCGGAATCTTGGCCATCCGGATCCAGTCCGGTCAGCGGTGCCCCCATCTTCTTGATTCGCAACGCCAAGGCTTTGTAGCTGTCATCGTTATATTTGGCTCGCACTCGCATCTCGATGATTGGTTCGTTGAGAACATCGACCACCGAAGCATCTTGAAGCATTGTGTCGTAAAGCTGGTTCCCCGACTCGTCGAACTCGTTGCCAAGTCCTTGGATTCGGTCAACCGCGACTTTGCCGGCCGCTGCTATCAACTGTTGCTTATCTACGCCTGGCGGTCCTTGCAATCGGATGTGGAATTCTCCGTGCTTGATCGTGCCTCCATTGCCAGTTGCGGTTTCGGCGTGATGGCCGCTCCATTTGATCGCAGGGTATGGCGGTGCCGCGTGAGCCTGCACGTCTTCGACTCGGTATTTCAGAACCGTATCGGTCGGATCGCTGACAAACGACTGGCGAGCTCGCTTGTAGCCTTTCAGCAACGGCGGAATGCAGAGGTATCGCATTGCGTGCGGCCAGAATTGGCTATTGATAACTCGCAGCGTTCCCTGCATCGTTCGCGTCGTGATCCAGTTTTCATCTTTGGATTCTTCCAGGTGCCAGCGGTTCGAAAGCACGGCTGAATTCGGATTATCGAGACCACCAACGACGACTGGCTTGATGTCTTCGTAATCTTCCTTGCACAATCGCCGGGTGATTTCGATTTCAAACTCGACGCTGAGTGAACGGCCACCGATGATCTTCTTCACCGAAACGTTTAACGGCCTCGGCCCGTTCTTGCAGTCGAGAACGTTTTCAGCCGGAAACGGTGTGTTGAACGGTCCGTATTCGGTGGTTGAATAGTCGCTGGTATGGTTCGGATCGAGCGGATTCGGCTGGATCGTTCGCGGCGTTCGTTCGACGTATTCAACGAGCTCGCTGTTGACCGTCCTGGTTTTAATCTCTTCGTCGTAGGCCTGGCCTGATGCGATCAAAAGCGGTTGATCGATGACCGTTGGCGAGTTGGTTTTCTCGCTAGTTGGGTTCGATTCAGTCAGGAACCAGAAGTCTTTCCGCGGCTCGCTCAAACGAGCGTGGATGTCATGGGCTTTCTGTGCTGCCGTGTATCCAATGGGCGTTTGAATCCCGAAGTCACGTCGAGGCTCGTACGGTTGCAGGATTTGATGAACCGACACGATCGTGCTGGCGACTCGGATCTTAAAGACACTGAACAGCGTGTCGGTGTTTGACTCGTCGTAGACGATTTGTTGATCGAAACTCAGCGTTTCAACGTCACGCAAGATGACGCCGTTGTAGATGACGGTGCTCACTGTGCGGCTCCCATAACGTCGGATGCTTGCGACCGCGGAAAGCTTCGGATGCGAAGCTCTTGGCCGGTGTTGATTGCCAGGGCGCCGTCTCGAAGCGGTGCGTTGGAGTAGCGTTGAAGCTTTTCGGTCGGCACTGCTTCGATGATGATCTCGGTTCCACCATCCACCGTGACCGCCAATGATTCGCCACCTCGAAGAAACGCTGCCAGTTCCCCAGCATCGTAGATTTCGATAATTCGATCGGCTGTAAATTCTCCGCCGATTTCATTGTCGATCAGTTCGGCGATCTGTTTCGTGATGTTTCTCATTGGTGGACTCGTTTCGTCGTTGGCGGTTCGGTGGTGATGGGAAGGAATCAATACTGGTGTGAGACGTTCGCGGGCATGCCCCGGTCATCAAGCATGTGGTCGCGTTCGATGCGATCGGCTCGCAAGCGAAGGCGGTAGTCGATCTTCGACTGACGAATTTCAAACGCTCGCTCGGGAGTCCGGCACCCGAACGAAAACAGCAGATGGATGAATGTCGGTTGCGGTGGCTCTGCGATGTCGATGACGTTCGCAAGTGCGTCCAGCGAAGCGGCACCATCGGGACCAACCAGCAGAAGATGACGGCAGAGCATTTCGAAGGATGATCCTTCGCCGGAGCGGATCAGCGTCGCCACTGATTGAGGGTTCCAGTTGGGTTGCTCTCCGTTCATTACCGATTCGAGAGAAGCACGGAAGCGTTCAACGTGCCGTGAATCGGGAGGTGCGGCTCCAAGAAGAGCGTTGTCCGATTTCAAGTCTCGGGTTGGTGCCTTCGATCCGGCACAGTCCAACCAGCGGAAGCAGGCCAGCAAAAGACCATCGATTGCCAATGTCAGATCAGCCGCGTCGTCGTCAACGTCGGTCGTCAGCATCCGTCGTTCTGATTCCTCGATTTCTCGCCAGAATCTTTGGGCCGCTGTTTCCGCCGTCGCAGTGCGGTCGGTTCGGTGGTCCTCGCTGCGATCAAAATCGATTTCGGCCTGTTGCCCGCCATACGTGGCGAAGGCGTCCAGAAGACGTTGGCCGATGAGTTGTGCGGTCTCACGTGTGATCGGCTGCGTCGTCGGTTGCATCGCTTCGGCCTGCAAGGACTTCATTCGCAGTTCGCGTTCGGTCGCTTCCGCGTCCAGCTTTGATTGTCGAGCGGATTGGATATTTCGCTTCCGCTGCTCGATCTGGGCCGTCATTGCGTGAAGCTGTTTTTCTTCGTCGGCGAGGCGGCGTTCTTCGGCTTCGCGGCGGGCTACGGCTTGTTCGAATTGTCGCTTGATCGTTTCCGGATCGATCGTGGTGAGTTCATTCGTCATCGGAATCATGTCCTTCGTCAACGGGTTTCAAAAATGGAAGTGGCTTCAAAATCGGTTTTCGGTTTGGCGTTGAAAGCGGTGGCTCGGCGTCTCTCATTCGCTCGGTGCTTCTGAGGTATTCCGAGACGTTGCACGGTGCGAGTGGTCCAGGTGGTCGCTTGCGTTTCAGGCTGTCCGGTAGTGAGTCGCGATAGGCTCTGATCTCTGCCAGGGTGCGGGGCGGTTCGGCAGGCGGAACGTGAATTTCGTTTTCAGGAATTTCTGAACCAGGAATTTCAGTTTTTGATTTCTTGCGTTGGGTCATTTTTCTACGCTCGCTCTCTGTTGGCGATTTCACGAATGGCCGCGATGTCTCGTGTGATGGTCGATCGATGAACGTTCAGATCGGCAGCGATCTTTGATTGCCAGCCACGAACGTGAATTGCCGATTCACTCATCAACCGAGCGACTTCAACGCGGCGTAGCGATCGCAACATTCGCATCTGGGCGTGATAGCGGCGACGGCCACCAGCAAACCTGTTTTTCTGTTCTTGCGAAAATCTGGTTGTTGTCGGTTTATGTCGCGACATGATTTCGCTCCCCACCGGCGTTTTGGTTGGTTTGCCGGGAAACGTTTCGGTCCGCTCGAACTCTGCCGATGAAACGCCCACATTCACGGCATGTCGCAACGTCGCCGCTGATGACCATGTTTTCTTCACGGTTGTGTGGCCGGCAGCCGCGGATCTCCGTCAGAATGTCAGACTTCCACCGGATCGCGATTCGGCGTGCGGTATCGCTGACCTTTGATCGATCGCTTTTCAATGAAAGCCGGTTCGGCCCCGGGGATTCAATGACGATTCCTTGTGAACGCAAAAATTCGACCGGGCGAAATTCGTTGCTCGAAAATTCTTTCAGCATTCGAATTCATCCCCGAATGTCTGCGGATCCTCGGCTACGGGGTTTGCAGGGTTGTTCGGGTTTCCCTGCGGGCTCTCTATATTCCTCTCAAAGTGAAAAGTATCGTTACTCTTACTTTTTGACTCTCCATACGAGGGCACCGGGGGAACCCCGTTATGCACGCAAACCCCGTAGGAAGAATTCGGGGCAGAGCGATGAATTTCTTTCACGAACCAAATTTTGATTTTTTTCGCTGTGTTCACCGCGGAAGAAATTTTCTTGCCTTCGTAAATTCTTCCTTCGAATCGTTTCAGGAATTGGCCGACAAGTTTTGAGTTCAGCTTTCGGCCGTGGCACCCGGAATCCAAAACGTCTCTGAGTGACGGGTACAGGAAAATTCCGTCTTGCGATTCCTGCGAGCGAGAAATCAGCTCTCTCGATGACAGTTGCTCGCCATCGCCCATCCCGCATTCATCAAGAGCTGCGATAAGATCCGGCAGTAGGTCATGAGAGTTTGCCTCGCTCTTTGCGGCCTTTGTTCCGTCGTATGGATCAGGCATGCCCAGCCAGATCAAAGCACCGCGAACTAGGTTTGACCAATCTTCGAAACCGCCCCACGCCGGCATCTCAGAATCCATGCCGGATTGCCAGTAGCCGCGAAGAATCGTCAACACGTCGCTGGCAAGTTGATCGCGATTCTTTTCAACGTGTCGAAGAAGATCAGGGATTTCAAACGACCGCGATGAAGGATCCTCGTGATTTGGTTCCAATCGAACAAAGCAGCTTCGGCGGGCAATGTCCAAAGTGAACGAGCAGTTGTTTCCGGTCGCGAAGAGCGTTTGCCGAATCGGAAGTTCTGATGTCTCCCTCGATTCGCCGAGAATTCGCGACTTCCATGTTTCGCTGGTTGTGTAGGCTTCCAGGGAAGGACCGCCGAGAAGCGTTTTCACGTTGTCGAACAAAACCGCTGGGACACCGCTCATCGCGATCGCGGTCAGTGATTTGGCCACTTCCTCTTCTCTGGTTGGCCAACTGTTCCGCGGGATCGTCCGACCGAACGCGATCGACGTGATGACGTCCACCAGTCGAGTTTTCCCGGCGCCCTGAATCGATGCCTCGAAGATGAACAGCGGAACGCATCCGCGAATGGCTGGCCTCGCGAAGAGCGTCAGCAGTCCAGCAAGCCAAGCCGAAATGCTCGAACTATTGCCGTCATCGCCGTGATGGAACTCAAATTCGCGAACCAGCGAAAGCAAGCGGTCTCGGGCGTCGCTCGCATCCTTGTGTGATGGAGCATCTTTGACGCTGACGTTCAAATTCGTTTCAAGAAACGTTGCGGTTGCTTCGTCGTATCCGTTTTCCTGGCAGATCGTCCCATCTGGTCGCAGGAACGGGAATTCGCAAACGGAGTACAGTTCACGAACGTCGGGGTACTGCCGCCAGGTGTGGATCTGACTTGCGATCGTGTTGGTAATTCGAACGGGAACTTCGCCGCGGTCGCTGTCGCGGTAGTAGGCAACGCGGCCGCTCACCAGTGCACGCAGCTTTGCCAATGAGATTGGTTCAACCCGAACCGTGCGGGTGTGCTTTGCGATCGGATGCGGACCCGTGACAGTCTCGACGATTTGACCGCCACGCTGGAAAAGATTGTCGATCGACTTCAAGGCCGGCAACGTCTTTTCGATGATGGTTTGCTCGTTGTCGGACCACTCGACCATCATCCGTCCATCGGTACCGGTGTCGCCGGTTTGCGGTGGCTCATGTCGTTCTGCCTTCCAGGCGAGTGCAATCAGATCATCGAGCGAATGGCCGTCAACGAAGTAGTCCCGAAGATCCTTCCCGCGGCTTTCAGCAATCTCATAGGGAAGCGGAACGATCCGAACATCGCTGCATTTCTTCGCAAACTGATTGGCGTACTTCACGGCACCCTTCTGACCGGGTTTGTCAGCGTCGGGGACGACAAAGACACTTCCAGGTTTCATAGAAGCCAGTCGGTCAATGAACCACTGGGGCGGCGTTGCATCGGTCCCGTTCGAATCAGTGAAGGCCAGGACGCTTTCGCGTTGGCTCGCAATCGCCATCAAGTCGGGAAACCCCTCGACTTTGTAGATCGTTTCTTTTGCAAGGTCGCGTTTGTTCTGAATCGCATCGATCAGAGCAGCCGTCGCCGCGATGCCCTGCCGCGAACCGAAGGTCAACTTGTGCTTCTCGAATCGGACACCGTCCTTCGCCTTGGCCGGTAACTTGCCTGCCGTTGAATCGATGATCCAAAAGCCAACGGGGTTTTCAGTGTCGAAGGCTTCGCCGAGAACACGAATCCCAAAGCAAACATAGGTGTCGCTCCGGTAGGAATACCGAACGCAATCCGTCCCGCATGCGACCATGCCGCCAGGGGTGATGCCCGGTTTCCGGTGACAGAACATCCGAGCCGTAGCGTCCGCCCATCCAAGAAACTCGATTCTGTTCAGAGGATCTGTCGCATTCGCTTTTGTCGTTGTCCTCTGTTCAGTGGCGATACCCAAGGCTTCGGCGAGCAGTGACTTTGCCTCAGCAAACGAACAGCCCAGAAACCACTTTGTTACCTCAATCCCGTCGCCGAACTTGCCGCACTGATTGCAGATCGCTCCGCCTTCGCCGTTCAGATTTGTGAACCGCCAACGGTCAGTACCACCGCATTTCGGGCATGGCCCATGCGATTGCTCATCCAAAAAGTCGTCCGGGATTCCTGGCACTTGCTGGAGCACTGTCGGCCAGCCAAGCCGGGAACCTCCATCGATGATTTCCTGTATTTCGGTCGATCGCGCCATCACCGTGCCCCTCGCCATAGTGCAGCAGCTTCGGATTTTGCCATCGCTTGAAAGATGCGAGACAACGCTCGTTGGTCCCGATCCCATGGAAGCGGCGGGCAGACTCCTA
>NZ_DDGH01000034.1:52799-60537 GCF_002337565.1 Rhodopirellula sp. UBA1907
CCTACCGCTACCGCGTCGCCAAGCCGGTCACGCCACTGGCAGCAGCGAATGATCCATTCATCATCGGATTGCTGTTCGGGCTGCACGAAAAGCAAGTCTCGGCAAACTGACACGCCCAGTCGCCAGCCAGGCGAGTCGTCGCGTCTGTGATGATGCCGCTCGAGAATTTCATCGGCTGTCGCGGCGAAACTCCACTCGATCGCGGCGACGTAATCCGCTCGCTCAGTCGGCCCATGCACGGCGGCGGTGATCGGCTCGGGCGTCGGTTCGGGCTGTCGCCACGGCGGACGATGTGAGTTGACTTCGGGGGTCGGCTGGGCAATCATGATTGCAGTCCTGCTTCCATTGGGGTTGCGGGTTTAATCAATCCAACTTTGGTCGGTTGCCAGATTGATTTACGAAAGTCGTTGGCCGCTTGGTGGTCAGCGGCTTTTTTCGTTTGGTGCCGACACAAAAAAAGCCAACGCCGGCGCCGTGGAGGCGATGGGTTGGCTCCGTTGGTCGGCGGCCTGGTTTGGTTTGGTGATGTGTCAGATGCCAGCGGCAGCTAACTCTTGCTCAGCTTTCCGCTGCCGTTCGGTACCCGCGACCTTTGCCGTTTCGGGAGCGTTCCCGTTCTTCGCGGCCGTTACTCCGGCAATGAATTCATCGATCCATTCGGGCGTCGTTCGGCGACACCCAAGGACGTACTGGGTCTTGAGCTTCACGTTGCACAATCCGCGAGATGCGTATCGGTGCAGTGTGGACACGTGAGGTCGTTCACCAGTCTCTCGCTCGTAGTAGGCGGCTGCACCTGACATTCGCAGCATGCGATGAGGATTTGGCTTGGGTTTGCTTTTGTGCATTGCTTGCGTCCCGTTGGTCGGAATTGAATTGTCACGCAAGCGAAGTTACCGGCCAAACGGTGAAGAAAGATCCATCCTTCATCGCTGCTTTTTAGAATTTCTTTTGATCGCTCTTTGGTGCCATTCCGTCGTTTCAATTGGCGGTGAATATTCCTTCAGCCAGTCCGCAACGGTGCGACCGCTGCGAGACTTGGGAAGCTTTCTCCCAACGCGAGATTGGATGTCTTTCACCGATTTTTCTGGAGCAAACTTCGATTCATCTCGAAGCATTGCAAGCATCAATTTGCGGCTGGGTTGGTTGTCTTCTTTTCTCGCCTTCTGCTCGTCGCCGCGAAGCTTCCCAGATGATTCTTGGCGTTTATAAGCCAGCCGTGACGCTTCAAAAAAGTCGCGGCGGATTAAGCCGACAAGAACACCAGCACGGAAGTCAGCAAGCTGTGTCATTGATTGACTATTGCAATGGTGAAGAAGCTTCACGGCGTTTTCCGCGAGTTGGCTTTCTGGCAGGCGAAACGTTTTTTCGATACCACGATTCGAAAGCTTTATTTCTTTGCCACTGGCGGTTTGAATCGCAAACAACAGATTCCAGACCATCAGTTCCAGATCGCAATTTGTTGCGTCGGAATCACTGAAAATGAAGCCTTCACGCAATTCATTGGATAAGATCAGTTCGGCGGCGGTGTCTTCGCTCGAACAGTCAACGGTGTCCCAATGGACTTTCTTCTTGGCCACGCCAATATTCCTTCCAGGTGAAAGAGAGCCGACCGAACCGGCGACCACGGAAAGGATCGTGAACACCGGTTCGATCGTGCGGCGAGGATCAGTCGCCTACCCGTTACCGTCTCGCCGTCGCGAAACGATGTTTCATTGCTGCGACGGCCGTCGCTGTCGCAGCGTTTCGATTATCGCCTACCCAACCTGCCGGGCAACCTCGATCGCTTTTTCGCGGTCTCGCTCGGCATAGATTTGAGTCACGTCGGCAGCGGCATGACCAAGAATCACTTGGGCCGCTTCCAACCCGAATCGCTTGCGAATCTCAGTTCCTCTTGTGTGTCTCAACTGGTTTGGATGCCAGCGATTCACTCTCTGCCATGCTTTCAATTCATCGAGTTGGCTTTCTGTCAATCGGCGAAGTCTTGCCGCATTGGATTCCCCTGGCATGCAGCCGAGTGGGGCGGGAGCTGGAAATGCGATCGCGCAAGCGTATTTGATGGCGTTGGCGTAGCTCCCGGTGTTGAACTCATTCCGCTGCTTCGGCGTCCGCTCACCCTTCTTAAATTTCCCATCGTTTTTTGAGCGTTTGCCGCGTCGATTACCACAAGATTGTGGAGTGATTCTTTTGGACGCTGCGAGCTCCCGGCGTTGTTCAACGGCTTCTGCCATCGAGAAGCAAACCGTGTCAGCGTCGCGGAACAAATAGGGCCCCAAAATCGATTGTGCGTCGGGCCCGATGAATACGGTGCGGCTCCTGCCATGGTGCTCGGTCTTATGACCAAAAACCCTGTACTCCCAAACTTCACCATCTCGATGAAGGCAGGCTGGAGTCATTGCACAGACCTCGCCTGGTCGAGCACCAGTGAGCAGCTGGAACCGAATCATGTCGGCGGTCACACGTGGAAGGTGTGGCAGTGTTGCTTCAACTACTTCCAGAGCGACAGGCAGAATCGGATCGGCTTCACGCACCTGGCAGCGGCCTCTTTGCAAGCCGTCCACCGCCAATAGTCCTTGATGAACGGATGGCGGAATTAGCTCTTCGCCCACCGCCCATTTGAACAGTCGCTTTAGCCTGCCGGCATTCTTATTGACGGTCGATCGAGCTTGACCACGGTCAATCCAGACCTGCCGGACTGCTTTGAATGCGATCGGACCAAACTCGACGGCTGGCCTGTCACCATAGAGACGTTTGATATCGCGGATGACTAATCGATAGGCTTCGACTTCGTTTGTAGGTTCGCCGTTCTTGACGTACCAGACCTGGGCGAACTTCCAGAATGCCGCCAAGACCTCGACCACTGTGATGAGTTCTTCATCGTCCTGCGCAACCGGTCGCCGTCCATTTGCAAGCCATTCAGCGAGCAGCCGATCGTACTCGGCTTTGCTGGTCTTGGTTCCATGCGGACCGAGATAGTGATCCTTACCACCAAGGTTCACGACAGCTTGTCCGCTGGCCTTATGCTTGCGGTACTTGGGCAATGACTTCGAGAGTTTGGGCACGTGAAACGCCTCCAATGTTCTCAAAACGGTATGTACCGTTTTGGGTCCTTAGGAAAACGCCGCACGGGCGACATGCCCGGTATCTACTTAAGCCGCAAATTGCGGGAGATTCGGCTACGAGAGAGAGGGTGGCTGAGGGGACTCGAACCCCCGACCTTCGGAATCACAATCCGACGTTCTAACCAACTGAACTACAACCACCGTGAGCGAGCGACGAATTTATCGACGTGGTCTGACGTGGTCAATCCCGTTGGAACGCCCGGAATCACCATTCCTTCATAGAAATAAGCTGCTTGTCCGCAAAATTGGAACTGTCCAACCAATTTGCTGCTTCGTCCGGAACGTGCGTGCATTTAAACTGGACGTGGATACACCAACGTGGCAGTATACCCCCGAAGCAGGTGGGTGGATGTCGATCCGCTCACAATCGTTTGCGAGTTCACGAACTGAACCCGAGCCTTGCCCCAAATGTCGACGCAACCTGGCTCGATTCTTTTCCGGCTAATTCGCATGTCGGCGTGCTTTTTTTGAAGCGCCGGCGCAGGAATGCTACGATGATGTCGACGACGGTCTGACAATGCCCCTTGAACGATGGCCCGTTTGAAATGTCGCAATGGGAAGACTACACCGGTGATGAGTGGATGCGTCCACTGGCAAGCCAGGATACGCGGACCAAGCACATCCTTGACCGTGAGACTCAAGGCATCAAGCCGCGCCCACGTCTGCAGGCACCGCCGTACAAGGCTGGTGATACCTGGGGCGAGTTCACTCTCGATGAATGGTTGGGGTCGGGCACGCACGGATGGGTGTTTGCCGCCAGAGAGAACGCAACCGATAAGCCTGTCGCGCTGAAGATTCTGGCTGTCGAAGACGATCCAGGCACGACGCTGGCCAAGACGGGATTCCGTCGAATGGCCAAATTGAATCATCGCAACTTGATGCGTTTGCATGGGATCCACGAACACGACAAAACGGTCGCGTTCAGCATGGAGCGGATCGACGGCATCAACTTGACCACCGCAATTCGGCGCTGGCGAAACGAGCCATTGGATGTTGCCTGCGAACACATGACGGAGATGGTTCGTCAGATTGGTTCGGCGATCGGATGGATGCACGCTCGCGAGTTGGTGCACCGAGATCTGAAACCCAGCAACATCATGGTGACGGACGACTACAAACGGTTTGTCGTCATCGATTACGACTCCGCGGGCATGTTCCAAGAATGCGATGCGGAATCGATGCGGGCGTATCTGATTTGGACGCCGATGTACGTCGCGCCAGAGGTCTTGGTGCGACAGCGTCATACACCGTCGAGCGATGTCTTCAGTTTGGGAATGGTTGTCTTGGAGGCACTGCGTGTCTTCAGCGCCGCTCAATATCGTCGCGAAGGATCGCTGAAGAATGAATCGCGGCCCACAGATGGTGGCGATGAGTCATTGGGCATTCGTCGCGACAAATCCGACGAGGAACAAGATCGGATGTTGATCACCAACGCGGTTCGCGGGTTGCATCCGAGCATCCCCGCAGACTTGTTGGAAACGCTGGACGAGATGCTGGCACCCGACGAGGCGGACCGTCCCATGGCGATGACGCTGTCGCGATTGGGGCGTCCACTCGAGGCGATGCAGATGACTCGGATCACCGACGTTGATTCCAGCCGAGTTCGCGAGGCGACCCAGCAAATTCGTCACGATGAACTGTCTCGCATTCACCGATGGAGTCACCTGGTGTTGGGCGGGCAGGTCCAACGATTGCATCTCAGTGGTGACTCGGGGATCGGCAAGTCAACATTGTTGGATGTCGCTCTGTCACAGTTGCGTTCGCTTTCTTGGACGCAGGTGTTCGTTGCCCGTTGTCAGCAACGCGATCAAAAGCCGCTGCAAGCTTTCAGCCAAATCTCTGATGAAATCACGATGCGTTTTCGCGGGATGGATCGCGAGCCGCTGCAGGTGGATTCCGTCACAGTCAGTGTGTTGACCAGCATTCTGCCTGGGTTGGCGGAGGTGTTGGAAGTGGATCGATCGCAGCCTTTGTTGCAGACATCGCCAACACGTCCCGGTGGTCTAGAAGCCGCGCTGAAGGTTTGCGAACGTTTGCGAGAATACGGACCTGTGTTCTTCGTGATTGACGACGTGCAGTGGGCGGACCGCGACACGATCTCGGTGTTGGACTATTTGCAGTCCGGCAGCATGAACCGGCCGAAAGCACCTCAGTTGCAAGGACTGGGGTTGATCACGGTCTCGCGAACCAATGGCGACCGACAAATCACGCTGCCCGACGAGACGATCAATCTCGGGCCGCTGCCGGACGAAACCGCGATTGAAATGCTGATGCGGGAAGCCTCCAAGTACGAACTGGAGATTCCAGAGGCTCACTTGAAAGATTTGGCGAGTCAGATTGATGGGCTACCGTATCGGCTCGATGCGTGTTTGGAAGAGCTTCGTCCGGGCGGATGGTTGTCAGACGCGATTCAAAAGAATGGAAATGAAAGCGGCAGCATGACCGTGCCGTCGATGGAAACGCTGTGGCAAAGTCGGTGCGAACAATTGCCGCCGGGTGCGTTGCAGTTGCTTCGACGAATTGCGGCCGCGGGACGTCAGTTGCCTGTCGAAGAGCTTCGGGTTTGGGATGAAGATGAATCTTGCCTGGAAGAACACTTGGATGAGTTGCAGCGGCGTCGACTGATCGTCCGCGGTGAATCGTCTGGACCGACCGTGCAAATTTGGCATTCGCGGCTGGGCGAAAAGGTTCTGGACCAGATGTCAGAACCAGATATCCGCCAGTTGCACCTGGATTGGGCGGAGACGCTGTCTCATGTTCGGCCGGACGTTGCCAATGTGATTGCGTCGCACTACCAGCGAGCGAAGGTTTACGAACCGCTGGCGAATTGGGCCAAGTTGGCTGCTGAGCAAGCCCAACAAATGTTTGCTCACCGAGAAGTCGCATCGTGGTTGCAGGTGGCGGCGGATCATTCCGAAGGTGAACAGCGAATTGCTTACCTGAAAGAAGCTTCGTTTGCTTGGCATCGCAGTGGCTTGCTCAGCGATGCGGCGACGACACACGAGGCGTTAGCGGAGTTGTTGGATGGACACGCTTCGTTCGAGCAAGAGCTTCACCGAGTGGAGTGTTTGATTCGATCGGGCGAGTTCAGCGACGTGAGTCGATTGGTGGAACCGTTGATCGCTCAGCTTGGTTTGCCACGACTGAAGTCCAAATGGGCGTTCAAATTGTCGGTCATGTGGCGGATCATTCGTTTGCTGCCGATGCAGCGTGATCTCACGACGCTCCTTGACCAACCTGCCCCACAACGCACGTGGCAGGAAGGCAGCCAAATCGAGGCCTGCAATCGATTGATACGCCCGCTCAGCATCATCAACAACGATGTCGCGGTTGAATGGGGGCTGTTTGCAGCACGACAAGTTCGGTTGCGGGGAACGACCGGCGAACGTTTGCAGTTGGGCGTGGGCGAAGCCGTTTTTGCTTGCTACAGCCCAGGGAAAGCTCGCGAACGAGCCGGGCAGATGTTGGAGCGAATGTCCGGAGCTTTGAAGCCGGAGGACGATCCGTCATGGCACGGTGATGTCAACAGCGGGTTGGCTTGGCACGCGGCCATGGACGGTCGATACGCCGATGCTCTGGCTCCTTGCGCACGGTCTAAGAAATTCTATGCCTTGAGCGAGCACGCCAAGAACTTTGAGATTGCACACACTTCATACGTCGAACTGGCGTCCTTTTTCCAATGCGGGATGATCTCAGAGATTCGACAAGCCGTCGCTGAGATGCAGGCTGAGGGTCGGACGACCAACGATCAGTTCGTGACGATCATGGGCACGTTGGGGTATGCATCGGTCGCGTTCTTTTCCGACAACGACTTGGCTCGGATGGATTTGGCCTCGGAACGTGTCCGCGAATCCATGAAGCAGGTTGGAAGAACGTCCTTCTTGTTTGTTCAACAATTCAAAGACGTGCTGCGTGACCTTTACACAGCGGATGTTACCAACGGAGCATCCAAGTTGGACCTGCTGCCTCGGCAGATGCAGGTCACGGATTTGAAACGGGTTCAAATGATTCGGATCAACTTCCAAGAGTTCTTCTGTTTGTTGTCACTTCAGGCATTGAGCTGCAAAACCAAGACAGCCGAAGCCGTGATGCAGCGATCCATCAAGAAGCTCCGCCGAGAACGATCTGAATTCGCGCGAATGAAGGCGAACTTCTACGAAGGCATCCAGATGGCTCGCAGTCCCGTTGCTGGGATGGATGTCTACGCTCGCGAACTTCTGGTCGCCGCGAAGGCGAAGGCTGAAGAACTACGTCTGACACCGTTCGTACTGGCCACCGGCGATGAGTTGAAGTGGCTGGAAGACATCAACCAACCGTCGGACTTGGAAGCCTATTTGGCTGACCAGGGGGTGGTCGCACCGTCACGCTTCGCAAGACTCTACCGCGGCGTCGAGCGGCCGGAAGCCTAAGTAAACGTCCGTTGATCGATCCTCGTTCGCAACGCCGATGACGATCGCTGTGAATTGCTGGGAAGAGCCGACCGAGTGAATCACTGACGAGCACGCTGGACACCAGCACGTCGTGAGAGGTCGTGAAGTTTTCTGATACCGCTATTCGGCAGATTTCCATATATCGCACCTCTCCCGAAACGGAGTTTGGGGAGAGGTCGAGCGACGCCG
>NZ_DDGH01000034.1:60739-82319 GCF_002337565.1 Rhodopirellula sp. UBA1907
AGGGTGACTTCAACCTTGCGAGCTCGGCACTCAAAATCTGCACGACCTCATTAAGAGTCTGCACGACCTCATTAAGAGCAGGTGCGGAGAGTTTGCTATCAGAGAGATGGGATGTTCAAAACATCCCGGGCGGCGTTCGTGAGGAAGCCGCCGTATGAAAGTTCGTCCGTTTGACGATCGTCACTGAGCAAACGGGGGCGGCTTATTTGCCGTCCCACCACCAACGCGATGAAGCGTCGCTGGCCGCAGCGATGTTGCCGAGAGTTTCGTCGGTAACGGGGTTTTCAGATACCGCGAAAGCGTTGAGGTTGACTCCGCCCGAAGCGGTCACGGTCCATCCAGCTCGGCCTTTGATGAAGCTGCACTGTGGTTCCAATGTCTTGGGCATTTCGTAGCTGGCCAATTCAACGTGTGAATCGTTGCCACGAAGAACACTCAAGTCGATTCCCGATTTGTGGTCGAGTTGTTGCTGAGTGATGAGCGTTGCAATGACCGCCAAATCCATCGCGTTGCGAAGATCGCGGAAGACGGGACGCTCGCGGGAGAGTTCTTCGTATTGCTCGGTCATCATGTCGGCCCACTTGGTAGCCAACGCATTCTTGCGGCCGGTGCCGCGAACCTTGCCGTTCTTGTCGAAGGTATCGTCTTCGGTCAGCGTTTTGACGCCTTGGCCGCTGATTTTCCAAACGCGACCTTCCGCGTCACGGGCGACTGGTTCGTAGTCCGAAGCCATCCACCATCGTGGAGTGCTGACGGTCGATTGGACTTGGTTCTTGGCGAGTTCCAGGTAGCTGGGCAAACCAGCGACGGGCGATTGAGTCAGTCCCATCGCGATGCGTTTCATTTCGAAGTCAGCGGCGACCAAGGTGCGAGCAAAGCGGCTGTCGGTGGCGACTCCACCCAACAGAATTTGCTGCGGTCCAAACGCTTGTCGCATGCCGGCTTCGAGGTAAGCGGGGTTTTGACCGGGGCGAAGTTTGACGTTCTTCAAGAAGTTTTGCAGACGCACGCGACCTTCTGGCGTTGGTTCGATGGAGCACAGGATGCCGCCGTTGTTGCGAGCGGTTTCAACGCTACGGAAAGCGGTCACCAAGTCATCCAGACGAAGAACCGATCCGCCGGTCTTGGTTCCGACAACGTGCCCATCAGGACGAACCATCCAGGGCTCCGCGGGACCAGCCAGCAAGATATCGTTGTTCTCTTGATCGACGATTACATATTCAATCCGCTGCATGCCGGCAAGGAACATAGTTTCGGTGTCGAGGTGTTGTCCCGACTCATGAGCCGCTTTCAATTTAGCTTGCAAGCCGTTTAGCGAAATCACTCGGCGATCGGTTGCTTGAGCCAATTCGCCCGTGGGGGCTTCCATTGCATTGCGAACAACCTGAGCCATCTCTTTTTGTTCTTGGGCAGTGGCTGTTCGAACGCTTCCATCAGGGGCAATCATCACACCCCCAACCGCACGTTGGTTACCCAGTCCAATGCCCGCGAAAGCGGTGGATGCGGTTGTTGCCAGGCAAAGAGCGGCGACCATCAGAGTTGGAAAACGCATGGTACGAACCCAAGACCCGAAACCGCATTGAATGGATCGACCAGAAACAGGACGACCAAGAAGAGAAGAACGCATCGAGACGTGTATCCGGCTGGCGGAGAGAAGGGATGGTGAAAGACGACCGGCGGTGGGGGGAACCCGCAGTCTATGATTAGAATAATTGCAGGCTCTACCAGTGACAAGCAAATCTAACACAACTCGATCCGCCGCTGCTCCAGCGAATTCGCCTCCGGACGCCTATTTGGTGGTCCATCGTGGCATGCGCTGGACGGATGTGATTCGATTGTCAGGAGATGTTCGCTGGACGATCGGTCGCTCCTCGTCCAACCCGATCGTGCTCCGCAGCGCCCGATCTAGTCGTCAGCACGCGGAAATCCGTCCCGCGACCACACCGGATGGCCCGGTATGGACAATCGCGGATCTGAATTCCCGCAATGGTGTAAGCGTCAATTCCAGGCGAATTCAAGCTCCAACAGTGCTCGCGGAGTCTGATCAGATTGAGATCGCTGGGTTTGAACTGACTTTCACGCGGAATCCGGCCACGCTCGCCCGCCCCCCGGTTCGAAAAAGCTTCCACAGCGGCGGGTCAGCATCAGGCGGATCAGAATCAGCCGACGATGGTGCGACTCAAGACAATCTCGCGATGCATTGGCGAAGCGATGATTCCGGTTATGACGGTGACAACGGCGAGAGCGAAGTGGATGTCGTTTCGCAAATTACATCCAGCGGACTGGCAAATCGGCTCGAACGCGAAGCCGATCCGGTTTCTGGCGGCGATCCGGCCGCGATGGATGCGGTTGATCCGCTGCTCGCGATGGCGTTTGCTTTGGGGCGAGCGGAGTCGATCGAAGAGTGTGGCGAGACGCTGATGCAAACTCTCGACGAATTGTTGCCGGGAGCCACGATTGGGTTGTATCTGTTTGACGCGGAGCAGCGAGCCGCGTTGGTCCAGGGTGGAGGATTGGCACCGCCGCGATTGGTTCGCCAGCCCAAAGGAACGCGGTACCGTCGTCCGCCGACACCGTTGATCGAACCGATTCTACAACCCAATTCGGCCGCTATGTTGGCCCGCAACGTTCTGGGCGATCGTCGCTTGGCGACTGAGAACACGGCGGGCGAGATCGATGTGGAGTCCATTATCTTGGCTCCGCTTCGGCCGGTGTCACGAGAGTCCGCCGCGAACCGCAACGGCGATTCAAATCGCGAGAAGCAATCGGCTGCGACCAATCAGCCAATCACGGAAGGCAATTTGCCGGTCGGGTTGGTGCATGTGACCACGCCCGCCGGAAGTCCCGCGTTGACTCCGAACCAATTGAGGAACGTCGTCGCGGCGGGAGAAATCTTTTGCCAGGCGATCCGGTCGATTCATCGAGAAGCCTCGTTGACGCGTTCGTTGAAGAAGTCCGAAGCGGTGATCAGCCGGTTGCGCCGTCAACTGGCCGGGCGGATTCAGATCCTTGGCAACAGCGAACCAATTCGGTTGGTTCAGCAACAGATTGCACAGGTCGCGCCAACGCCTTCGGTTGTTTTGGTTCGAGGCGAGTCGGGCGTGGGCAAGGAGCTGGTTGCATCGGCGATCCATCACGCCAGTCCTCGCAAAGATGGACCGCTGGTGTGTTTGAACTGCGCGGCGTTGTCGAAGGATCTGTTGGAGTCAGAACTGTTCGGTCACGAGGAGGGTGCCTTCACCGGTGCGACCCAGCAGAAACGCGGGAAGTTCGAAGTCGCGTCCGGCGGCACGTTGATGCTGGACGAGATCGGTGAGATGAGTCTGGATCTGCAAGCCAAGCTGCTTCGGGTTCTGGAAGGTCATCCCTTTGAACGCGTTGGTGGTCAGTCGCCTATTCGCACGGATGTTCGTGTTGTCGCTGCAACGCATCGCGATTTGCGAGCGATGGTCGAACAGAACAAGTTCCGCGAAGATCTGTTCTACCGGCTGAACGTGGTGGAGATTTTGGTTCCGCCGCTTCGCGAACGTGGCCGCGATGTGGTTTTGTTGGCAAACCATTTTTTGCAGTCCTTTGCCGAGTCGATGGCTCGCGGACGTTTGAAATTCTCTGCTCTTGCGGAGAAGAAATTACAACGACATCGCTGGCCGGGAAACGTGCGCGAGCTGCGCAACGTGATCGAGCGGGCTGTTGTGATGTCGCCGATGGATGCGGCTGGTGATGGCGAAGCAACGGAACTCGACGCGAATGATTTGATGATCACCGCGGTTGCGAATTCCTCGAAAGAGAGCACCAGCAAAGCGGGCCGTGCAGGAGCTTCGTCGGAAGATCTGGAACTTTCGTTGGCCGAACTGGAAATGCGGCATATCCGCCGGGTGTTGGAATCAACCGGCGGGAATAAAAGCCGCGCGTCAACGATTTTAGGGATCGAACGCAGCACGCTGGATCGAAAGCTGAAGAAGGCAGAGAAAGACGGCCGTTGAGGAATCTGTCAGCGGCTTTGCGGCAATTCAGGCGTGCTGCGATTGCGACCGTTCCCACTCGCGAGACAGATCTTTCGTGCCTCTCGTGGTCGCCTCAGTCATCGATCAGCGAGGTTCGTCGAGTGCCAGCAACGCCCGGCGGCTGTCGTTGTAGTCCAATGCGACGACTCGAAGGTCGGTTGGCAACTTTCGAATCACGGGATCGATGTAGGGATCCGCTTGGCCGGCGATCAGGCGTTCTGCCCAATCGCCATGGACGTCGACTGAGTCCACGTCGATCTTCGCGGCAACATGTCGGATCAAAGTTGGCAGCGAACGGATTGGCGTGTCGGCTCGGTGACCGGACGCTGCCTGACGCAGACGGACTTCTGCGGATGCTAACTGACGAGCCAAGCTCCAGGCCGCGTCGTCACCTTCACGGTGGACGGCGACGGTGAAGTGGGCTTTGCCGAGTAGCTCGGATGACGAGCTGGTTTCCAACAATGGCATGTCCGCCCAAACGCCCTTCATCGGGTTGGATTTGGCTGGTTTGCCGTAGGCCATCACGACGACGTCCAACATTCCAGCTCGGAAGCCAGGAGGAACGTCGAACGCAACTTGGAACATCTTCTCGCCTTCCAAGACTTGTTGCGAAGTCCAACGCAACTTGTAGTAAACGCCGCGGCCACGTTCGATCGTTCCTGCAGCTGAAACAGCGTGCAAAGGAGCGTGCTTGTCGAACTGGATTGCTTCGGATTTCTTGTCGCCGTGGTCTGCGCCCAAGTGAGCGGAAGCCAAGTGGCCGTAGCCACCATCCGCGGCGACACCGATTGACCGAGTCGACTCGTCGGACCGTTTGACTTGGATGGGCGTGGCGTAGTCCGACCCGGTTTCGGTGCGAGGCGAGTAGTCGAGAACTCGCCATGAAGCGGCACGTGGAACGACTTGAACCATCCAGCGTTCGATCGTTGGTAGCTTGCTGCCCGTCACCATTGACGACAAACGCAAATCAACCTGCATGGACTCACCCGCCTGCGATGTTGGCGTCATTCGGTCCGAAAGGTCGACCGGGCGAGCGACCGCGGTGGGCGGAAGATCAAACGACAATGCTTGAACGTTGTCTTGAGCCGCGATGTCGGTGGCGAGAACAGCCAATGCGAACGCTGCTACGTAAGATTTGACTTGAGATTGAAAAGTTTTCATCCGTGTGTCTCCGCGACCAGACGATTGATTGACGGTGGTGGCCGGGTCATCCGACTCGATTCCGTTCCTTCATGGATGCGGGCTGACTTTCGACAGCGACGAGAGTATTTCGTCTTCTCCGCGCCGGGCAAGCATCGCAAACTAGGTGCCAATAAACGGCCCGTTCAACACGCTGAGTACGCCGCGGCGCGTGAAACATGACCGTCGGTGCGGATGCAAATCGGTTCACGACAAATGCGGAGAGAGCACGCCGTGAAACAATCGTGTTAGGAGTGCATCCGTGGCAGTTCGCTGCCCTCGGCGATGATCTCACTTTCCAACTTGGACAGTTCGGTGAGACGTTCGCGAACCATTTCGCGACTGGCAAAATGCTCTGCGAGCTTCACGTACGTCGTGTGATGGCGAGCTTCACTCTCGAATAAACCAGCGTAAAATGCGGACAGTTCGGGCTCTCGGTCGGCCACATGATCCGCGAGCAATCGGAATCGTTCACAACTGCGGGCTTCGATCAAAGAAGCGACCAGCAATCGATCAACGGCGCGGTTGGGATCGTTTTGGCGGATTAGCGCGGTCAACTTGCGACCATACGGCCCCGGTGCGATCCGGCGAAACGGAATGTCACGCTTCTTCAAGATATCGATGACCATGAAGAAGTGCTCGAGTTCCTCTTCCACAATCGTCGCCATCTCTCGACAAATGTCGAGGTTCTCGGTGTAGGCGTTCATCAAGTTCATGGCGGTCGACGCGGCTTTGCGTTCGCAATGGGCATGATCCAACAGCAGTTCGTCCAAGTGGTTGTCGACTTGAACCAGCCATCGCCTGGTCGATTCGGAATGCAGGTGAAGCATTTCGATCAGGCCTCCAACAGCGCCGCGGCAAACGTATCAGGATCGAACTTGGTCATGTCTTCGATGCCTTCGCCCAACCCAACGAACTTGACCGGCAGTTCGAACTGTTCACGAATCGGCAGAACGACGCCGCCCTTGGCTGAACCATCCAACTTGGAAAGGATGATGCCAGTGCAACCGGCTGCATTGCTGAAGCCTTTCGCTTGACTGATCGCGTTTTGACCCGCGGTCGCATCGAGGACCAAGAGGACTTCGTGTGGTGCACCAGGAAGTTTCTTGTCGATCACTCGCCGGATCTTTTCCAATTCCTGCATCAACTTGCCTTGCGTCTGCAATCGCCCGGCCGTGTCGATGATGGCGTAGTCGGCACCGATCTCGACTGCTTTCTCCGTTGTTTGATAAGCAACGCTGGCCGGGTCAACTCCGCTGGGACCGGTCACGATTTCGCAACCGATTCGTTCGGACCAAATGGTCAGCTGTTCGACTGCCGCGGCGCGGAACGTGTCACCGGCACCAAGGACGATCTTGTGGCCTTGCGAAACCAAGTGATGCGAGAGTTTGCCAATCGACGTGGTCTTGCCACTGCCGTTGACGCCGACGACCAAGATCACGGTTGGTGGTGAGTCGGCTTTGGCCAGGTCACCGTGATCTTGCTTCAGTTGTTCGCGAATGTCTTCTGTGATTGTTTGGACGACTTCTTCCAAGTGAACGACTCGGCCGCGAAAATCTTTGGCGACGCGATCACGAATTCGGCCGGCTGGTCCCGCGCCCATGTCGGTGCGGATCAATCGAGCGTACAGTTCGCCCAAGAAATCTTCGTCGACCAATCGACCTTCGGCTTTGAACAAGTCGCGGATGTCGGTTCCCAGAACCCGGCGAGTCTTTTGAAGGCCGGTCTTCATTTTGCCGAAGAGTCCGCCCGAGGCTTCTTCACCGGATGCTGGAGAGGAAGCCGACGGAGTCTCGGGGGCGGTGGATTCGTCGCTCGAGTCGTTCTTTTTGGATCGCCAGAAAGCCATCTATCAATGCACGTTTGGGAATGGAGCGTCTGAGAACTGGATGGGCCGGATGCGACGTCGCCGCAGCCAGACAAATTGTGTCGCAACGCGATGAAATCCACCACCCGGGGAAGTCCACAGACGTGATGGTTTGTGCATCGCTTGGGTTAAGATGGGCACGTCCTCCTCATCCCTCCGCCGGCTTATCATCCCCATGTTGCTGACGAAATCCTTCGGGCGAATCCTCCCCGTCGCACTTTTGACGCTGTTGTACTGCTGCACGAATTCCGCAGCGGATCGCCCGGCTTGGAACGATTCTCGATTGCAGGGGACTCCGGAACCTCCGTTGCCGTTGACGGTGCAGCGCGTTCATCCAAACCTCGTTTTGCGTTCACCGATTACGGCGATGGATTTGCCCGGCACGAACCGACGTTTGGTGCTGCTGCAGAACGGCCAAGTGCATACGTTCGAGAATCGAGACGATGTCGAGTCGATGGATTTGGCATTGGATATCAACAAAGCCAATCAAACACACACCGACGAACAGTTTGCGGCGGCGCGAGATCTGACGCTGCATCCAGATTTTAAAACCAATGGCTACCTTTATGTTGTTTGGTCGATCCGTCCGCACGACGTCGAAGGCGGCACACGCGTTTCGCGTTTTGAAATGAGTTTACCAACGCCGAACGAATTCGATACTGACTCGCCGAACAGCGTGCCGTCAATCGATCCCGAATCGCGATTGGATTTGCTTTCGTATCCTTCCGGCGATCACATCGGTGCGTCGCTGAACTTCGGACCGGATGGGTTGCTGTACATCACGACCGGCGATGGTTCGTTGCCCTTCCCGCCGGACGTCAACAAAGCGGCGCAGGACATCAGCGATCTTCGCGGCAGTGTGCTTCGAATCGATGTGGATCAAACGAGTGAGTTTGCGGACGGATCGATATTGCCGTATCGCATTCCCGAAGACAATCCATTCGTTGATGTCGAAGGAGCCCGCGGAGAGATCTTCGCGTTTGGATTACGGAATGGTTTTCGCGCCGCGTTCGATCCCGCGACCGATGATCTTTGGGTGGCCGATGTTGGTTGGGAACGCTGCGAGATGGTGCACCGGATCGTTCCCGGCGGGAACCACGGGTGGAGTCTCTATGAAGGGCCTCATCCGGTGGACCTCGAGCAAACTCCCGGTCCTGGAAAAGTGATCTTGCCCGAGGTCGTGTTTCCACGCAGCGAATCGCAATCCATCACCGGTGGCGTCTTCGTTCCGGCGGATGCACTTCGCGCTAGCGAGGATGTTTCGCTGGCTGGTGAATACCTTTGCGGATGCTTCATGAATGGGAATGTCTGGTCGATCGACACGCATTCCAAGGCGAAGACGGGCAAACCATCGGTTCCGCGAAAGATTGCGAGCACCGGATTGAAGATCATTGACTTCTTTGTCAGCCGGAAAGAAGCATCGTCAGAGATCTTGTTGGTGGATCATTCCGGTGGTCTGTATCGGTTGAGCAGCAATGAGTCGGTCGATGACTACGAAGCGTTCCCAAAACGACTGAGCGAAACGGGATTGTTCTCGGACACGAAAAACTTGATTCCCAACCCCGGCGTCGTCGCCTACCGCCCCGCCTCCACGCTGTTTCGCGATGGAATTCGTACGGTCCGGTTTGTTGGGATCCCCGGTCAAGATCCAATCAATCCGATGCGGAAACGGTACGTGCGCGGGACCGTGTTTGCGAACACATTGATCCGTGACGTATTGGATGCTTCAGGTGATTCCAAAGAGATTCGGTTGGAGACCCAAGTGTTGTCTTATGACGGATTGAACTGGAATCCCACCACGTTTGCGTGGAACGAAGATCAAACCGACGCGACGCTGGTACCCGCGATGGGAGCCACACAGACTTTCCGTGTGGACGATCCCATTTGGGGACAGCGTGATTGGGAGCATCGTTTCTATCCACGTGATGTTTGTGTCACCTGTCACAACGTTGCCAATCCCGGTGCCGCATCATTGGTGCCTGAGAACCTGCGTGACGAGAGAGGTCCGGGATCTTGGTCTGAATTAGCGCAAGCCGGGTTTTTGGTGCAAGCCAAAGTGAAAGCAGGTCATGAGATGGTGAACGCTTATGACACGGACGAACCGCTCGAACAAAGGGCTCGATCGTATTTGCATGCCAATTGTGCGCACTGTCATCGTCCGGCCGGCGGCGCGACATCGAAGATGGATCTGAGACACATTCGGCCACTGGACCAAACCGCGTTGCTGGGAGTTCTCGCTGCCCAGGGCGACTTTGGTTTGGGGGCCAACACCAAGGTTATTGAACCGGGGCATCCTGAGCGATCCGCATTGGTTTATCGTGTCGCCACCGGCGGTCCGGGGAAAATGCCTCGTGTCGGTTGCTCAGCTGTGGATCTGGCGGGTGCCAAAATGCTTTGGGACTGGGTGAAGTCGATGCCTGTCGCTCCCAATTCAACCGAGTCCACCAGCGAAAAGCCGAACGAAACGTTGCAAACGATGTTGCTGTGGCGAGAGCTCGTTGAGGCACCACCGGAGAAGTCCAAGAAAATTGTTTCTGAAATGCTGATCGAGGAGAGTGTCTCGCAATCGCCGGTGGTACTTGGTCTGATGCAACCTTGGATCGATCCTGGGCAACGCAAACTTTTGGTGGGTGATACTCCCGACGTGGACGCCCTGCTGGCTTTGAAGGGGAATGCGCAGCGAGGGTTGCAGTGGTTCTACGAATCCGCGGCGTCGCAATGTCGACAGTGTCATCGTATCGGTGGATTGGGAAAAGATGTTGGACCGTCGCTGGCGGGAATTGGCAAACGTCGAACGCGTTTGGAGGTGCTTCGAGGAATCGTCGAACCGAGTGAAAAGATCGAACCGGAATGGAGAAGCCACACGATCTTGTCGGTGGACGGTGAGTTGATCGTTGGTCGCATACTTCGAGAGGACGGTGAAGCCGTGGTCGTACAGCATGCCGACGGAACCAAGACGACGCTGCATTCCGAGGACATCGAATTGAAAAAGCCGAATGAGCAATCGCTGATGCCGGCGGGATTGCTGTCAGCGATGACGCCGCAAGAGGTTGCGGACTTGCTCGAGTTCCTCATGCAAACGAACGAAGCCGGCGAGTTGCCGGCTTCGAATTGATGCGTCGCGTGGAGTTGTTCTGATGCCGGACAACTCGTTGGTCGGTCCGGCCCACGAGAGTCAACCTGTAGCTCGGTGGTCCCCCACCGAGACGAGCATGAGATTCGAACTGTTGTCACGACTGTTCGCGTGCTCGAGGCAGGTTGCTCGGAAGCGTGACGCGAATAGTTCGAGCGTTGCCGTGGATGAAACGCTGGTTGGCGGTGGTGAGCTTGCAGACGGAACAATTGGGGACAATCGTTCTACTCTGGTGCAGGATCTTCCGTTGGTTCGCCCCAAGGGTTGCCGTGTTCAGAACATTCCGCCACCGCCACCGCCACCTCCGCCACCATTCATTCCGCCTTGGATGGTTTGCGTTCTGTTCTTTAGCTGTTGCTGGAATTCTTCGTCAGACAAGCGAGGGTCTTCGCCGGTGTGTGTTTCGCGAAGAGCACGCATCAGATCTTCGACTTCCTTGTGCACTTCGTCGGTTGTGCTTACCAGCAGCGCGGGACGGCCGTCTCGCGAATTGTTGACGGAGCTGATCGTGGAGTAGCCCCCGAGTGCCTCCCATGCGTCAGGCTCAATGGTGGAAGTTATCATCTCAATCGTGTCGGCGTCGCCTCCTCGAGGCAGGCCAGTGCCTTCCAGGAAATACAACCGCTGCCGAAGACTAGAATCGCTGGCTTCCATGGTGGTGATTTGCAAAACCTCATCCTTGTATTCGTAAGTGAGTCCAAGCGGACGCAGCATCAAGCGAAGGAAGGATCGAAAGGATACGGATTGAATAGAAACATCCACTGGGATGTCATTTGAGAGCCCAATTTCCTCCAAGGAAAGCGTATTGATCAGGATCGGGGAATTGACGTCTTCAGACATCACGCGAACCGCGTCCTCGAGTGGTGTTTCCACGAAGTTGTAGGAAACCTTTCTATCCATGATCTCATCGAATTTCTTCTCCTCTTCCGGCGTCATGTCCAACCATCGGTCCGTCGAAATTCCTCGGCGAGTCAAAACGGTCATGTCGGCGGTGATCAAGAGACCATCGTCATCGACCTTTGCTTTCAAACCCTCGCGTTCGAGCGCTTTTCGCAAGAGCGTACGAAGTGGTTGTTCGCCCTTCGAAGAAAATTGCACATGCAGACTATCGACGTCAATTTGACCGAGAGTCATCGCTTGCTCGTCCAGCAGCACAGGGAGTCCCGTGGCCTGTTGCAGTGTTTCTGGAAGTGAGCGGATATTGGACTCAAATGCCAATGTTGTCGGCTCGTCAAGCAATTGCGCAATTTGGTTCGCCACTGCGGTGGCAGTTGATGCAGGCGGAGCCGGTGTTGGAGGAACTGGTGGAGTAGGCGGGGTTGGCAAAACGGGGGACGACTGCAATGCGTCGCCCGGTGATGCTAGTCGAGACGGAAGTGTTGGAATGGGCGTGGGAGATGTATCGTCCTGCCCGATTTGTGCGAGCACCGGCGGGGAATCATCCTTCGTAGTGGCGAAGGTAAGGACGCTGGCGGTGCGTCCTGTCTCGTCGTCGCCGACGGGGACTGCGAAGGCGACTAACAAGGCAAATCCGACCGCCGCGGTGGAACCAAGAATGGGGATGACAGGCATGGTGGCGATTCCTTGTGAAAGATGGGATTCGAGAGAAGAGAAGTTGGAACTCGATGCGGATGAGCTCCAATCAAATTTGCCAACGTCTGCGCCGGGGGATGAGTTTGGTTCGGTGGTCGATCCCCCAGGATTCATCGGAGAAGTGAGTTTCAGTGCCGCGTCGGCGGCCATTGCGTCGGACGCGCTCCATGCGTGTGCAGCGGCCCAAGCCGCCATTGGTGCGACCCCGCGAAGTCGCAGTTGTCGACAAAGACGTTGCTTGCCGCGTGCCAGCCACCCACGAACGGTGCCTTCAGTGGTGCCCATCCGTTTCGCGGTTTCGTTGACCGTGATGCCCTGTTGAAGGTGCAGCACAATCGCGGATCGGTATTTTTCGGGCAGTTCCGACAACTCCTCGTCCAGCACGATCGCTTGATGACGAAGTGTCAGTCGTTCCAACGGATCGACCGGTTTGGAAGGAACATCCGAAAGGTCTTGCTGCGAGTGTTCAGTTGACATCATGGTCGCGATGCTGGCGCGTTGGGCGACACGGTGCAGCCATCCGGCCAACCGTTCAGGACTTCGAATCTTCTTCGCCGATTGGGCGAGGTATAAAAACGTTGTCTGCATGGCATCGTCGGCGTCCGACCGATTGTGGCACCGCCGGATGCAAACGCTGAGAACCATTTGGGCGTAACGTCGAACCAACGTGTCGAGGGCTTCGATGCAGTTGTCCGTGACCCAAGCGTCCAATAAATCCGCGTCGGTGGAATTGAGGTCATCCCAACGGTCCGCGATCATCGTGTCGCAGGAACAAACAATCGATTGGTCTGGACTCGCGTCCGGGGTGACTGGTGGCGGAATCGAATGCGGGGGTTCGATGGTGGAATTTTCGCTGGGCATGATCGTCCCTTTCCTTTCCGGCCGAATATCGAGGCTGCAGCGTCGTGAGGCGATTCGAATCGATGTGACGAAGGTGCACGGAAGGCAAATTCGCCACCTCTGATCATCGCTTGTTCAAGAAGACAGTGGGACGAGATGCCCCCACGGCGCGCAAAAAATCAGAAATTCGAAGAAAAGAAACTTTGAGCGTTCAATAACCTGTAGCTCGGTGGTCCCCCACCGAGACGAGCGCAAGAGTCAACCAGTTGTCTCAACTGTTTGTGTGCCCGGGGCAATTCGCTTCGAAGCTTGACGCGAATGGTTGGAACGTTGACCGCGATGAAACGCTGGTTGGCGGTGGAGAACTTGTAGACGGAACTACTGAGGACAATCGCTCTACTCTGGGGCTCACTTCGTTCGATCCAGGGCGATGGGATGAACGGGAACGTGCGGGTGGCTAATGCTTTGGTTCTGTTTGCGCTGGGTCACGGTGGGGGACCATCGTGTTACAGGTTTAGCTTACGCTGGGGACTTCGTGCGTGAGGCGGCCTCGTTGTTGACACAGCGATGCGAGACGGTCGGCGTGTTCTTGCGTCAACGCTTGCGGTGACAAACGCCATGCCCAGTTGCCGTCGGCGATGCCAGGCAAATTCATTCGGGCTTCGTTCCCCAGACCCAATACATCTTGAATGGGGACGATTGCGATTTCAGCGGCGGATGACATGACCGCATCGATCAATTGCCAGTGCACGTCGTGATCGCTGGTCACGACTTCGGCGAGAGGATCGTCGCCTTCTTCGGGTGGCGTTCGCAGGTGGTACCAACCCATTACCGTGTCGTTGTCGTGAGTACCGGTGTAGGCCACGCAAGATTCGGGGTAGGTCGATGGACGATGGAAATCGTCTTCCATGGTCGCGAATCCGAACTGGAGCACTCGCATGCCCGGGAACCCAAGTTCTTCGCGCAGTTGATGAACCGCGTCGGTGATCATCCCCAAGTCTTCAGCGATGAACGGAAGTTCGCCGAGTTCCTTTTCGGCGGCGCGGAACGGTTTCGCGCCGGGACCAGTTCGCCACTGACCGCCGATCGCGGTCTCGGCACCATAGGGAACTTCCCAATAAGCTTCGAAGCCGCGGAAGTGATCGACTCGCAGCAGATCAAACTGTTCCAACGAACGACGGAAACGCGCGGTCCACCAAGCGTAGTTGGCATTCTCGAGTGCATCCCAATCGTATTGAGGGTTGCCCCAGAGCTGACCGGTTTCGCTGAAATAGTCTGGCGGCACACCGGCGACCAACATTGGCGTTCCATCTTCGTTCAACGCGAACATGTCTTGGTTGCCCCAGACATCGGCACTCTCGTAAGCGACGAAGATCGGCATGTCACCGCACAGTTGAACTTGTCGTTCGTTGGCGTACGCCTTCAGTCGGTTCCATTGGCGATCGAACAAGAACTGTTGAAAGCGAGAGTAGTCGATCTCGCGAGACATCTCTTGGCGAGCTTGTCCTAGTGCGTCGGGTTCGCGACGACGGATCGGATCGGGCCACTTCGACCAATTCGATTCTTCGAACTTGTTCAAGAAGACTTCGAACAAGGAAAACTCATCGAGCCACCAATCGTTCGCGTCCAAGAATAACTCGAACGCGATCTTCAGTTCACGTGGTGGCTTGGCGAGGTAGCGTTCGTACGCGAGTTTGAGTCTGGCGTGCTTGAACTCGTTGACCGCACCGAAGTCGACGCATGCTGGATCGCTCTGCGTGAAGCCTTCCAGGTCGGATGCTTCGAGCAAACCTTCGTCTACCAATGACTCCAAGCTAATTAACAACGCGTTGCCCCCAAACGCCGAGTAGGCGCTGTAGGGTGAGTTGCCATAAGCAGGAGGACTGAGCGGCAAGATCTGCCAAATCGATTGGCCAGCCGCGTGCAAGAAGTCGACCATCTCGTACGCCGCAGCACCAAGATCACCAATGCCCAATTCCGATGGCAAACTGGTGATGTGACAAAGAATGCCGGAGGATCGCGGGAAACGCATGCGTGAGATCTAGTTGGCGATAGTCGGTCGGTTGAATCGGAAGTTTTTGGCCTCGTGTTGAACACAGGGCAACTTCCGCACCACTTTTAAGAAGACTACCGGACTTCGGTCAAACCGCCAATTGGACCAACTCTCTTGCCGATTGTTCCCCGTTTGCCTGAATGGCTTTTGCTTCCAAGCTTTCGTCCACGAGGTTGTAGTGCACATCACGCTGGCGGGGGACGAAACCAAGCTCCTCGATTGCTTCGCGAATTTGCTGTAGTGACAGATAGTGCACCGTTCCGGCTTCGGCAACGACGTTTTCTTCGATCATGAGACTTCCCATGTCGTTGGCACCAAACATCAACGCCATTTGCCCAATCTTCAAACCTTGCGTGACCCAACTACTTTGAAGGTTTGGAATGTTGTCCAAGAACAATCGTGAGACGGCCAACATTTTCAGATATTCAAACGAACCGGTCGGTCGCACGTCGGACATGTCGGTGTTGTCGGGTTGGAACGTCCAACAAATGAAAGCGGTGAAGCCACCGGTTTCATCCTGCAAACTTCGCAAGCGTTCAAGGTGCTCGATTCGTTCAGCGAGCGTTTCGACATGACCGAACATCATCGTGCTGGAACTGATGCCGCCCAGTTCGTGCCACACACGCATGACGTTCAACCAGTCATCCGTCATGACTTTGCCGCGAGTGATTTCGTTGCGCACGCGATCGGTGAGAATCTCGGCACCGCCGCCGGGAACGCTGCCAAGCCCAGCGTCCTTCAACCGCGAAAGAACGTCGCGAAGCGGGAGGTTGTTGACCTTGGTGAAGTGATGCAGTTCCGGTGGTGAGAATCCGTGAACGTTCACCTCGGGAAAGCGAGTCTTGATGTCCCGCAGCATCTCCTCGTACCAATCGAGTTTGTACTTTGGATGCAGGCCGCCTTGCAGCAAGATCTGGTTGCCGCCCAAGTCGACCGTCTCTTGGATCTTCTGCAGCAGCACTTCGCGAGGCAGCACGTAGCCTTCGTCACTTTTAGGGCCGCGATAAAACGCGCAGAAGTCACACACCGCGGTGCAGACGTTGGTGTAGTTGATGTTCCGATCGACGTTGTAAGTTCGGTAGGGCTCGGGGTGCTTGGCTCGCGAAACTTTTTCGGCCGCGGCACCGATCGCCGCCAAGTCGTGGCTTTTCAGCAACGTTAAACCTTCGGCGGATGTCAGCCGATCCCCAGCGACGGCTTTGGCGAGAATGTCGTGGACGGCAGATGAGTTGGCGGGTGCGTTCATCAATCTTGCAAAGGTGTGTGGGAAGCGGGGACCAGCCCCAGATGTTCGGCTTTTTCGCGAAAGGCTGCCAGCCCCGATCGTTCGCCGTTGCCGAGTTGGAAGTGAAGATTCTCAGCGAAGTAACGATGCAGGTCCTCAATCGTCAGACCGTGACCAGCGGCTTCGCGTTTGGCGATCGTCTCGAATTGCTGCAATCCTTCGTCTCGAGACACATTCAATGCGTCTTCGATCCGCTGGCGGATCTGCGGATCTGCGACGGCGGATCGCCGCGCCACCCACATGGCAAACACGAACGGCAATTCGGTCCACCGGCACCATCGATCGCCGAGGTCCCAGATTTCTTGGTATTTGCCCGGAGCAGGATGCATGGCTCGATCGCCGATCATCAACAAAGCATCGGCGTCGATTTCGTCTGGTGAGGATCCGATCGGGAAAGGCACCGTTTCAGGTCGCAGCCCGTGCATCTCCGCCAGCAAGACTTGCGACATCGCGGCGCTGGTGCGGCTGCCTTCGTCCAAAGCCAGCGTGCGGACTTTGTTCATCGGCACGCGGCTGAGCACCCGCACGCTCCACACCGGGCCGCGACATGCGATCGCGGCGTCGGAGATGATCTCGTACTCATCGCCGCCGCGGAAATATTCGACGCTGGGGATCAGTGCGATGTCCAGTTCTCCCGCCGCTAAATCGCGAGCCAACCGCGATGGCAGGTCCAAACGCAATTCGCCCGATTTGCCCAAACGCTCTGGCAGCGTTTCAATCAACGGCTTTGTGTTCAGATAGGAAACTGCACCGAGGCGGAGCATGATCGTTTCAGGGTTGGAGGAGTTCGTACGATGGCCTTCCAAGGCCGTCGCGGGTCGAATCGACGGTTTTGAAATACCAACGCAATTGAATCGACGGCCTTGGAAGGCCATCGTACAGGCTAGGTGATTGGTGGCGTTTGCTGGGAGGACTTGGTCCGTGTTGATAACCGCGGCGAACGGAGGCCGGCAACCCGGTTCAGCTTCGGCCACGGGTTTTTCGCCAAACTCGCATTTCGTTGGGGCCTTTGAAAAGCACCATGACTGCTCCATAGGCCGCGTAGCGATGAAAGACATACTCGTGGAAGTCGTCCTCGCCCGGCCAAGGGTAGCTGTAGATGATTCCGAAGTCCTCCACGTCCAAACCGATGGACGAGTAGGCTGATTCGATCGAGTGACCCAGGCTGGGGAGCGTTGGGTCTTCCGCCAGCGTCTCGGATCCTTCGGGCAAGAAGTTGCCTCTGACTAATTCGGGGGTGGGACCTGATTTCGGTATCGAGGCCAAGGTTTCTTGCCAATCGCTCAGCGTCGTTTTTCCCTGACGGATCAATTCTGGTTCGGACTCGATGCCGATCGCATCCCATCCGACCGCGGCGGCCAGCCAGGTGATCGCCGCGAAACCGCAGCCCCATTCGACGAACCGCGAATTGTTCAGCATTTGTGATTCGGCCACCCACCGCATCGTTTGATAAACGTGCAAGTAATCCGCCGCCACGAACAATTCGATTTGGGGGCGGTCCCAGCGATCCTGAAACGCTTCGATCCGTTGCTTCACGCCGTGCACCATGGCGTGAATCTCGGTCGGGATTTCGGTCGAGTCCAAACCGGAAGGCAATTCGATCGGTGTCAGCATGTCGGGCGGGTCAATCGAGGACGAGTCGGGTGCGAATGCGTGTCGGAATAGATCGCAGAATCCGAACAATCCGTTCAGCAGCGAAGCCAGACCGCGTGGTTCTCTGGCGAACCCCGTGATTCGTCAAGCCCGCTGGAGGGAATCGACCTATCTGTTTCGATAAGGCACTTATTCAGCATCTAAGAAATGGCACCATGAATCTAACTTCAGTCGATTTCAGCCAACCGTCGGTCGGTTGGTTGGACGAAATGTGGGGGCAACTGGAGGACACCAGCCACGAGGAAGAACCACTCGAGGAACAGTTGGCTGACCAATGCGGTCTGACCGATGAATCCAAGCTGGCGTCGGTCTACGCGTCGCATTACTTGTTGCCGTTGTTTGAACCGCCCAGCGGTTTGGCGATTCCCGTCGATCGTCGTCTCAAACAATGTCTGCCGGCTGACTTTTGTGAAAAGCACGAAGTGGTTCCGTTGGCGGTGCAGGATCACAGCCTGGAAGTCGCGATCGCGTCCCCGTCTGCATTGCTGTTGGCCGACGAAGTCAGACGAATCAGCGGTTTGCAAATGCGGCCGCTGTTTGCTCGAGCGACTGTCGTTCGCCGAGCCTGCCAGGAACTGTTTGGCGAGCAGAATCCGCCGCCGAAAACTGCTGATGCGACAGCAACTTCTTCGGCGGCATCGGCGACTGAATTGAAGAAGGCCCAACGTCAATCGATCCCGCAGCCTCCCCCCGTGGAAAAGACCGTGGTCGCATCGCCAATGAATTTGACCGCTTACGACCTGAAAGCCGCCGAGCGATCGGCATGGCAAAAACAGTTGGTGGCGGACAGCGGATTGACGGTTTATTGCGGGCGAAAGGGTTTGGACAAAAGTCCATTGGCTCGATTGTGGGGCGTTTGGTCCAGTCAAACGCATGGCCGTCCCGCCAGCCGTTGGAATCCCTTGCAACGCGAATCGGTGGAATCGGACCCTTCTGTGGTCATCATTCCGGACCTAAACAGCCCCGTGTCGGCAGAAGTTTGTCTGCATTCGGTGCTCGAGGGACAGCGTGTTTTTGCGGTCGTTCACGCCCGTGACCCTGTTTCGGCGATTTTGCGACTGCGAGCTTGGGGACAAATTGGCCACTCGCTCGCCGAACAGATTAACCTGTTGATACATCAGAACGGCCTTTCCCGATCGGAGTGTCGCAGCATCGAAATTGACGATGTTCGACGTTCCGCTTTGGCGTCCGAAAATGACATGGGCCGATTGCAGAAGCTTTTTCCTTCGACTGGTAGCTTTCTATGTGGCCCCTGACCAACGGAAATCGATGTCTCGTCGGTCCCGAAGCTGAATTGTTTCGCGGCACGGTCGCGATGATGGTGGATCAGTTGGTCGATGAGTTGAATCCCGCCGCGGAAGTGGAGCACGATGCCGAAAGCGATTCGATGTTCACGTTGTCGGGCCCCGTGGTCGGGTTTGACCCGCCGCATTGGTACGACATGTGGGAACCGCAGCAGAAGATTTGGCTGCTCGAACGAGTCGCCACATCGTTGCTGACGTCTCGCCCGGCACCCGCGATGGCGGCGATGTTCGAAGCCACCGTCGAAGCGGTCTATGTCGAGATGGGCAATCTGATCGCTTTGGAAATCACCGAAGGACGACCCATCGAACCAGGTTCGTGGCGTCAATCGCTGTTGGATGCCTATGTGCAACGATGTCCACGCGACAGTTTTTTAGAAGCCACCCATTTCGAAGCGACGACGTTGGATCCGTGTTGGCCGCGCGAAATCGAACAGCAGATCCGCCAATACGAACAAACGCCTTCCACGGACGGCGATGCCAACGCGAACTCGATTCAGGATGCCAATTCGGTTCCCGATCCCGTTGAAAAACGGCAAAGTGATTGGTTGACTTATTGGTCGATGGTCATCGAACGGTTGCTCGATGCGACTTATGGTCCACGAGTTCATCACGCGGCGGAAGCGTATCGTGATGGCGATCCAAAATTGTTGAAACAGTTCCTGCAATCCAAGGGTGTCAGCCCCAAGTTCGTCCAGCGAATTCCGCCCCTACGAACCAAGGCTCAGCTTCAGAAAGCGGTGACGCGTTTGCAAGCGTTGTTGCTGGACGAGTGAAGTTGAGAACGTAGTGGATGAGGCCGCGAATCCTTCGGCCTGAACATGAGAGTAGAACAGTTGTCCTCAACTGTTCCGTCGTGCCGCCCTTAACGGCCAAGCCTCATCGCGACGGGCGCCACTTCTCATGCCCGGCCCTCACCCTCGCGTACGCCTGAACGGCATCGCTCGACCTCTGCCCAAACTCTGTTTCGGGAGAGGTACGTCATGCTGAAATCTGCCGACAAGCGGTATCGACAATCTGCACGACCTTAGTTCAGCTTGAAGCAGCGTACTAAGCCGAGACGGCTCGGGATGGTTTGAATGGGATGACCGACGGTGTGTCGGCGTCCATCACGTTAAACTTGCGGACAGTGCGTTTGCGACGGATGGCGGGCATTGTTTCGGGAACCATGGTGCGACGCATCATGTCCCATTGCTCGCGGCTCATTTCGACGCAGCTTTGTGTGAACCAGCCCACCGCTTCGCTGAATGTTTCTTGACGCAGCACGATCGGTTGCGATTGAACGCTGGTCAGTTGCTCGCAAAACGGGCGACTGTCATCAGCTCGTTCTGGTTCGGCTTCGACAACGTCCGAATGCAGTTTCAATCGCTCGGCGATTTCGATGAAGCGCGTCGCGACCACCATGCGCTCATGCTCGGTCGCGCCGGGGATCACTGCGAGAATCGTTTCACTGGTATGCACGGATGGATTCCAAGGTCATTTCGTCAGAATCAGTTTGCCTTGGCGAGTTTTGCGGAGCCGGTAAATCTGGCCTTCGTTTTCAATCCAGATTTCACCACCGCAACGTGCCAAGGCCTCGAATCGGATGATTTTTGGCATTCCACCGGTCGACATCGTTGTCGCCGAGGGGACTGATTCAACCGCCGGCGTACCCGCCGGAACACCTTCCACGACCGAACCAGTTGGGATTTCTCCCCATGCAGGATCGGTCGCCGACGAAGGTTTTGAATCAGTCATGCGACCAATCTAAGTCGACGGCAATGTCGCGGCAAGACCTTATTGCGAATGATTTGCAGTAAAAGTAGGCGGGCGGCGAGTGTGGAAATCGCTGGCCATTTGGAACACGTTCCCGGCCCGCAAAAGACGCGATTCTTCCATCACCGGGGCCTGCAATTGCACTCCGACGGGCAAACCATCCGCGTCGAATCCACCAGGCAGCGAAATCGCGGGCACGCCCGCCAAGTTGGCTCCGACGGTGAACAAATCGCACAAATACATCGCGATCGGATCGTCGGTTTTCTCGTTCAACGCAAATGCGGGCGATGGTGTCACCGGGCCGAGCATCAAGTCGACTTGTTGGAAAGCGGCGTCGTAATCGTTTCGGATCAGACGACGAACCTTGAGAGCTTGGTTGTAGTACGCGTCGTAATAGCCTTCGCTCAAAGCGTACGTGCCGACCATGATTCGGCGTTTGACTTCGCTGCCAAAACCACCAGCGCGACTGAGCGAATACATCGCTTCGAGCGGCCCCGAGTCGGCAGCGGCGATTTCGGCGTCAGCAACGCGATACCCGTAATGGGCTCCATCGAATCGCGACAAATTGCTGCTCGCTTCGCAAGGTGCGATGACGTAGTACGTCGGTACCCAGTACTTGCTGTGCGGTAACTCGACTTCGACGATTTCGGCACCTTGTTCGCGAAACACCGACTCGGCCGTTGCCAAGGCATCGCGAATGGCGGGCGAAACTCCGTCTTGGTCCAGGCCTTCTCGCAGGACACCGATTCGCATTCCGCGAACGTCTTCCGCCGCCATCGCTGGCGTGTAATCGGGAACTTCCGCGTTGACCGAGGTGCTGTCGCGAGGGTCGTAACCTGCCATCGCTTGCAGTCCGATCGCGACGTCATCGACCGACCAACCCATCGGGCCGGCTTGATCGAGGCTGCTGGCAAACG
>NZ_DDGH01000034.1:82407-85379 GCF_002337565.1 Rhodopirellula sp. UBA1907
GATCGAGGCTGCTGGCAAACGCGACCAAACCATACCGGCTGACTCGACCGTAGGTGGGTTTCAAACCCGTGATGCCGCAGAATGCTGCCGGTTGCCGGATCGATCCTCCGGTGTCGGTGCCCAAGCTCAGTGGGACGGTGCCGGCCGCGACCGCCGCGGCAGCTCCACCGCTGCTTCCGCCGGGAGTTTTGGTGGTGTTCCAAGGGTTGCCGGTCACGCCCATCGCGCTGGTTTCGGTGCTGGCACCCATCGCGAATTCGTCCATGTTGGTTTTGCCAACGACGATCGCACCCGCGTTTTTCAATCGAGCGACCACGGTCGCATCGTATGGCGGGATGAAACCTTCCAGCATCTTCGAAGAGCAGGTGGTCGGCATGTCCGAGGTGCAAAGGACATCTTTGATCGCGACGGGCAGGCCTGCCAACGGTCCCAGAGTTTTGCCTGCTCTTCGATCGGCGTCCACGGCTTCCGCGGCTTGCATCGCGGTTTCTTCGGCAACGTGCGTGAACGCATTGATCGTCGGCTGAGAAGCTCGGATGGCTGCGAGAGATTGTCCGATGACCTCGACTGCGGTGACTTCGCCGGAATCGAGCTGTTTCAGAATTTCCGAGGCCGAATGCAACATGAACGAACCGTCTTGGTCGCGTGGAAAGGAGCGTGAATGGTTTGCGAGGCGGCAGTATCGGCGATCCGACGCCGGATTGGAATGCGGCTGGATTCACACTTGGCAAGCGGCTCGTCAGACGTGCATCGGCCAAGAAAGCTCGGCGACGCAGCCTATCAATGCCGGATGCAATTGGATCGCCCCGCCGTGAAGTTCCGCAATCCGGTGAACGCGACAAAGCGATAAGCCGAGTCCGCGGCCGGCTTCTCGTCCGCTGAAATACGGATCAAACGCGCGGGCGGCATCGTCCGGCGTCAGCCCTTGACCACTGTCCGAAATTCGAAGCAGACAGCGTTTGGCGTCGGAGTCGGCTTCGACGGAAATGACGATTTGGCCTTCAACGCCTATCGACTCGATCGCGTTGAGAACCAAAGCCCGGATGGCCTCGCCGAACATATTCGGGTCCCCATCGCACTTCAGCGAGGATGGCACATCGACATCGATAGAAATCGCATCGCGTTGAAGCGACGGTCGCATCGGAGTGATGACTTCGTCGACAATATGCTTCGCAGAGAATCCCGATTCAAACTGTGGCTCGGGTGGATGAGCGTAGAACATGAGGTCCGCGATCATCGCGTGAGCCCGGTAGGACTGGTCGACGATTCGTTGCAACGAGTCTGCTTGTTGGGTTCCCGATGCCGACGCGATCAATCCCTGAGCTCGAGTCGCGATGTTTGCCAGTGGATTGTTGATCTCGTGAGACAATCCGTACGCGAGTTGCTTTGCCAAATCACGTCGAACGGATTCGAGCGAATCTGAAAACTCACCCTGCAAGCGTTGGCGTTCCGCAGCCATGGCGGTCACTTTGCCGAACGCCACATGGGCATCTTGATTGGACGCGTGTTTGATCGGTTCCGAAGATGACTTGGATTGGTCCGAGTCGATCAAGCGGATCGAATGCAGTGATTGGCAAATGCTGGATCGCCGTGACAAGCCCGCTGCTTTCCACCAAAGATCGGATTCGAGCAGCCAACGCGAAAACGGCAGCGTCTGGAAATGCTGATCCAGTCGCATGAATCGTTGCAGCAGGCTTTCGCCGGTTTGGATGTCAGGGCATGACAGGAAAGCGGAGCCATCCCATATCTCTGCACTATGACGCACCCACCAATCCGCCAATTGTTTGGTGGTCCACTGTCCCGCGATCGGACGCCAACCACGTTCGTGTTCTTGCACCAGTTTTGCAGCGGTGAATAGACACAGAGCGGGATCGTGCCGAAGTGTATTCCGTAACTGACGCCGAAACGTGGCGCTGATGTCGCGAGAAACCAACGCGTGCAGCAATGTTGCCGACGAACTGGAACGCATCGGTAACCAAATGCGTTCTTCGTGCGATGGATTCGCCGTCCCCTCGTCACGCTGGATGACGATGGGAGGCAGCCAACCAGCAAACAGATCAGCCGATGACACCGCGATCCATTTCGAGCAAAGTGCAAGCGCGGCCGACCAAGTCGTCAATCGAGAACGGCTTCTGCATGAAGTCGTTGGCACCGGCGGCTTTCAAACCGTCGACCTTGCTGTGCTCGACCATCCCCGAGATGCACAGAATCTTCACGGTGTCCATCGATGGATCACTGCGGACTCTTTGGCAAACTTCCTTCCCATTGATATCGGGAAGCATAACGTCGAGGATCACGAGGTCAGGCCGAAATTCCTTCACACCCATCCCGGCGTCAAAGCCGTTGTTGGCGGTGCGGATGTCGAACCGAGCATCGCGTTGGAATCCGTCCTGCATCAAGTCGACCAAGTCTTGGTCGTCATCGACGATCAGCAGTTTCTTTTTACCGCTTTCCAAGGCATCGGTTGGGATCCCGTTGTCCTTCATGAACAGAAACAACTGCTCACGGGGGATCCGTCGGAACTTGCTTCCTGGGACACGGAAACCCTTCAGCGAACCGTTGTCGAAACAACGGATGATCGTCTGTTGACTGACTTTGCAGATCTTGGCTGCTTCGCCAGTCGTGAATACCGTTTTTGTGGTCATGGCGGGAACCGTCCTCCCTGTGGGGTAGCCCAATACCGAAATGAGGAAAGCGCGAAGCCGGTGGGTGGTCAGAGAAAACTCTCACCGAAGCACCCAGCTTCACTCCGTCACTCCAATTAGCAAAACCGCGGGGATGATGCACTAGCACTTCAACCCACTAGAGTCACAAACGCACTTAAAATTCGCCGAACTCGCAAGGGTCACAAGCGACCGCACTTCCCTGGCTTGCCACTACGGCAAATCATACAGTTCAGGCAAGATGGGTCAAGGTTGATTGGGCGGCTCACCGGCGCAGTGGCTGGTGATTGTTTGAAAATGCGAATTTGC
>NZ_DDGH01000035.1:0-1528 GCF_002337565.1 Rhodopirellula sp. UBA1907
CCGACCCTCCCCAACTGCGTTCAGGAGGGTGATTTCAACCTTGCAAGCACGGCATTTAAAAACTGCACGACCTCCATACCCCAGAAGATAGCGGCACCAGAGTAGAACAGTTGTCCTCAACTGTTCCGTCGGGCAGTCCTCAACGGCCATGCCTCATCGCAACCGAGTCCGTTTGAAACCGCTGGCACACCCACTCCTATCAAAGATCCAGCTCATCCAGTTCATCCACCAACGCATCCAGGTCCGTGGATTGATTGGGAGTCAATGGCGGTGTGGGAGCGTTCAGTGAAGACACTGCGGCCGTCGATGGCTTGGCGGGCGATGGCGTTGCGGCTTTGATCGGTGTGATGTTCTTTGGAGGCGTCGAAGCTTGAGAAGGCGATGCAGTGGCTGGCTTCGGCGACGTCGAACCACCAACGCCGATCTGAAACATCGGAGTTTGCCGAGTCGCCAGCAAAGCTTGCAAGTCCGCCAAGATTGTTTGCGATGTACCTTCGCGGCGCATGTCAAAGTGGTACAGCTTCGCGATTGGTTCATCGCTTTGAACCGGAGCGGCATCTTGGTCTCGGCGGTGCGGCACACGAGCAACCCGTTTGCCCAGCAACCCGAGAGGTTCAGAAACCAGCTCGGCATCTGTCCAGCCGACGCAGGCAACATCGCCCGCGATTGATTCCACAGCCAATCGTTCCGTGCCGGATTCATCCGGACCGGGAATGCGATCCAGCAAAACAAGATCGAGCCCAGGCCGACCGAGCAACTGGCCCACGGCATCATCGCATGCCGGATCGAAATGGCGATGCTCGCCGGTGGGACGAAGCACGATCACGTTCAAACGTACAGCCATGAAGGATCCACTCAGAGGTCGGGGCAATTTTCGGGATGGGAGGTTGGCCGGAGATCGATGCGGTCGTCGGACGTTGCTGACTCAGGCATCCGTGGTGACGGCGTCCCCGGTGACAATCCCACGACATCATAGAGTCGAGACCATAATTCGCGAACGTCGGTGACATCGGCGAAAGATGACATCAAATCACCGTTTCCGACCCTCGCCAGTTTTTCGCGGGCGTCTGGATGGTCTCTCAGCAATTCTGCCAACAGGTCCTCAATCAGCTTGGCGGTCACCTTCGTTCGGTGCAACACGTGAAAACCGCGAAGATCGCGATGGGCCGTCGCCAAACAAACGTGGCCCGCTCGCAGGGCTCTTCGGCGAATGCGAAACCGTCCCCACGGCGACAATTGCTCCGCCCCGTCCAGAACCAGCACCCCACCGGGCGAAACCGTCGCCTGTGCCTCACTCGCGGCTCGGTCATTCAGCAGCATGCTGGAGACGCCAGCCATTGCCGAACGGTTGGGATCGGCGGTCAGTTGAATCCATTTCCCGCCGGGAAATTCCGCCTGCAACGCATCGGCCATGTCGTGCAACAAAGTCGACTTGCCAGACCCATGGTTCCCGACAATCAAACCGAGTCGATGATGTCGCAGGTCCGCCAGGATTCTTGCGATGTGGTCGGCTGGATCGCTTTCGTTC
>NZ_DDGH01000035.1:1669-7391 GCF_002337565.1 Rhodopirellula sp. UBA1907
TCGTCGGTGGAGACGGCGGTCGGAAATCATCGGGCATCGTGCACATGATAGCGATGACATCGCGTGCAGTGATCCCCCGCCGCGGACTTGGTGTGGCAACTGGAACAGTTCGCCTTTGTCATCGGCAAAAATTCCGGTGACGCATTCACCGTTGATTCACCGTCCATGTGCACCGCATTGGCCGGATTGGTCGTTCCCAATTGGTGGCAGTGTTTGCAATCCTGCAATCCCTGCACATTCAAGTGAGGCGTGTGTGAGAAATGGGTCAGCCGATCGCCGTTTTCCTTGGTGCGGAATGCTCGCCATCGCATCGATGCGAGCGATGCATCGGCCAACGGATCCGTTTGCACCTGGTGGCAACCCACGCAGGCTTGAACCGCGGGCTGAGCCAACATGGATTGCTTGAGCGGGTCATCGGATGGTAACCGCTGGATGATTTCAATCATCGATCGCAGCACTGGATCGGAGTGACCTTTGCCACGATAGCGAACCGACAAAGTCACATCGTCTCGATACCAACCGCCAAACGATTGAGTCTTCGCCGCGTCGTAGCGAGCCGCCAACTCGGCCGCCCAGTCTGCTTGTTCCGGCGCGGGCGTTTCTTCGTCGGCCGTGGACCAAGAGGTCAATGGATCATCGGCCAATAACGGATCGTCTGCCAACAATGGATCGGGGCCGCCGATCCCGCTGTCAAAGCGACTGTCGAATTCGCTTTCGAATTCACCGTCCAGCAATCCACTCAGTGCACCAGCCTCCACCGATGAGTCGACCGTTGTGTCAGTGGCGGCGTCAGCTTCACCAAACCAAACTCGCAACGCGTCGCGAACCAGTTGTGGCGGGAACGATTCAACAAGAGGCAAGGCGGTCTGTTCATCGATCCCGGCCTCTCGTAGTCGTTGCATGAGTGCGTCTTGACCGGTCGTCGCCAACTCTTGCGAGAGCTTTGTGATCGCTTTGCCCAGCGATACCGCTTCGACCTGCACGATTGGCGAATCCCAGTTCGCTGCATCGACACGTTGGAATCGGTTCAACGCCGACTCGCTGATTCGCTCCCGCAACATCAACGCCATCCAACCATCGATGGTGCCATCGGCAAAACCTGTTGCCAAAGTTGGCCAGTCTTCGACTTGCACGGCAATGTCATTGGGCAAGGTCGGCAACTGCAACAACGCCGGACCTTCGGCCACCTGAACCCGCAACGCTTCGTCATGGCACTGCGCACAAGCGATCTCGTACGGCAACGTCGTCATCACCGGATCGGTGGAGTCCAAATTGAAACTCGAGAAGCTCGGCCCAACGTGGCATGTCTTGCAGTCAAACGTCGCAAACGCATCGGGGCTTGATGGATCCCCACCGCTTCGTTTCTCCGCTTCACTGGGGAAATGAATTTTCGCGTGGCGTCCATGATCAAAGTGGATGTTGGACGCGTGTGCGTACGGCCACTGACCAAATTCGGGATGCGAATCGGCAAAGGAACCAAATTGATTGACGTGGCAGGTTTGGCAACGCGAATCCGTGATGGCGGCGAGGTTCGCATCTGCGCCGTGGTGTTCTTGATGACAAATGCTGCAGGCCAAATTGTTTTGAAGCGAGGACGTCCGGCTGACCGTTTGAACAGCCAGGCTGTTGTCGGAAAGCTCTGATTCACCGTTGTTGGATTCCAATGCAATCGGCTTCCCGTCGCGTTTCAGGATCGCTGCCAATGTCAGTTCGTCGCGGACTTCTTGCGACAAGTTGTGTGCCCACCGAGCCGACTCGCGTGGCATTTGTTGCTCGTGGCAATTCAGACACAAATCGGTCATTGCGAGAGTCGGCATGTCGGCGTGCTGTGTTCCTCCGCCACCAATCCAGCTCGCCAAGTTGAAGAGACCCTTGTCTTCGTTCTGTTTGCTCGATGAGGGGTCGCTTGAGGTTGCCAGCCAGCGGTTGCTGGTCGCATTTTGGTGACACGCAGCACATCGGTCTTGAGCCAATTCGCCCGACAGGATTTGCGCGTGAGCGGTTGTCAGGTTGCCAGGCTGGATGACTTTGGGTGTCGCTCGCGTCGCGAAGAGAACGACCATCGCGGCGGCCAATATTGCCAGCATCGCGGCGGTGAATTGGCGTCGACGTCCCGCCCACGTTCGTCGTGGAGAACAAGCTTCGTTGTCCGGATCGGCGCTGTCGGCAAAGGGGCATGAACCCGCGCGGCTTGGTCCATGCAAACAAGGATCGCATCCCGGTGAACGCCCGCATGCGTACGGGTGCCCGGGCCGTTCGAGCCTCGGTGGTATTGGCAGTTGAAAGTCGTCGCGTCTCATGATTCCACAAACTGCAATGCATGAATGGTGTGCATGATGGCGAGCGCCACCAATCCCAACGACATCACGGCATGAACCGCAACCCAAGCTCGCAGTCGCCACTGAAGAGCGTGCTGCGTGTCCAGCTCATCTCGGCGGCGAACCAATCCGGCAAGCTCGTCGGCGACTTCTTTGCCATCGTCTTCCAAGTAACGATGCAGCTCGTTCAGACCGATCACCAAACGCCGACGTCGAAACGAGTGAGCGAACAAACGGTGCGACCATGAAAGCGGCGATTCGAGATACCGACGAAGGTATTGATCGTCAAACTCGCCCAAGACTCGTTGAGAATCGACGCTGGTCAAACTATCCAGTCGCTGCATCGCACGTTCCGCCAACTGTTCTCGATGCCAATCGATTTGGTCGTATCGAGGTTGGCTGCCCATCGCTGTCAAACGTGCCGGCAAGCGACGACTCGCCAGGATGCCATAAAAACCTGACAAGCTGACGCCGATGAACAGGACGCTCAGCGTTCCTTCCAACCATCCGTCCGCAATCAATCGCCCCGTCGCGATCGCGGGCACGTGCATCACAAACACGCCGCACGCGAACAATCCCGTGAAAATGTGAACCTGAGTCCAGGTGCTCATCGTGCCCAGTGGCAAGATTGGAATCCGGCGACGAATGCCGATCGCAAACAAGATCAAGATCGAACTCAGTAGCGTCCAACCCGTCATCACGCTGCTTCGATAGAGAGCCGCATGAAGCGACTGCGAAATCCATGCGGTCAGCACGATCGCAATCGCAACAACGATCAAACTCGCGATCCGTCGACGTCGAAACGACCAAGCTCGACCGGTGCCAAACACCCGGCGACGGAACTTGGACACGGCATCGGTTCGGAATTGTTGCCAGCGTCGCGACGATGCAGAACGGCGGCGTTCAGCCACACTCATGTTCGTCTCCTCAACCAGTCTTCCAGCGGCGGCGATTCGCTCAAGTCAATCCGAACGATTGCATCATGTGGACAGGCCGCTGCGCATGCCGGTCCGCTGGGCAGCCCACTGCACATGTCGCACTTGGTCGCTTTGGTGATCGGCCGGTTGCTCGCTTCGTCGGTGTAGGGACGACCCTTGGGATCGTTCACCGCCGCCATTTCGATGTTGCCGTACGGGCACCCTTTGGCACACGTGCCACATCCGATGCAGATGGATTCCGAAACCCGAACGTGACCGGTGGATTCCTCGCGGTGCAATGCCCCCGTCGGACAACCGATCATGCAAACCGGATCGGTGCAGTGCATGCAAGCCTGGACGAATTGCAGTCGATCGTGGTTGACGCCAACGCGAGCGAACTTGGGATTGCCATCATGCACGCTTGCGCAAGCTTTGACGCAATCATCGCACCGCGTGCAACGATGCAGATCGATGATCATCGCCTCGCGACCGTTGTTGAAACGGTTTTGCACGATGAACTCGAGCAACCCGGTGGGCTCAAATGATGTTCCGGTTGGACTCGGCAAGTCCTGCCACGTTTCTTCGCTGGTGTGATTCATCGCCGTCGAAACGATCGGTAAATCCACCTTCGGTCGCTTCTCGCTGCGCCGTTCACGAGCCTCCTCGGACGCCGGCATTCGCAATAACGCTTTCGCCGCGGACGCTGGCAACTCGCTGCGGCGAACGTGAGGCAAAATGTCGGTGGCAAAGCACTCCACCGGAATATGCAACGTGTCCAAGAATCCAACCGCTCGAAGCGAATGCTGCAGCGGCAAATTGATTGGACCGTCCTCGTTGGTGACACCCAACGCGATCTCCTCCAGACCGAACAGGTGGCCTTTGCCAAGATACGCGGTTGTTCGTTGAGCCACGCCGTAGCTTTGGCAAACCCGTCCAAAGCCGCTGCGAACGATGATCAGATCCGTGACCTGATGACCCTCGGTCGCCACCACCGGTTCACTTTCAATCTGTTCGGCGGGAGAAAGCTTGCGAGTCTTTTTGTAGTCCGCGTTCCATTCCAACCGGCCGAACGATCGTTGGATTGTCGCCGCGACCACCCGTTGCAAATTTTGCTCCGGCAGAAATCGCAGCAATGGGATCTCACGCAAATGCAGCGGCAACCAGTTTTCTCGGTAGTGGTCGTCCATCCGCTGAGAAAACGCGGGGTCGCGACGCAGCATCTTCAGACCCTGCAGTCGGATCTCCAGCAACGTGCTGTCGCCCTGCGAAACAACCGTGGCCGATCGAGGCGACCGATACATCGCCGCCACCTCACCGAACAATTCACCAGGGCTCAATCGCACACTTTGCCCGGCTCGCACCAGCCCATCGAAGTCTTGCAATTGCAACACCGGAGGACGATCGTCCGCGTGATGAGCGGAGGCATGCAAGTCGACATTTGGGACGACTTCCTCAGGACGCCGAGCTTCGCGGACACCTGACGGTCGCAGCAGTTGCCAGACCGCCTTGGGCCAAGATACTTTTTCGGTTTCACGCCGACCGAGCAATTCCGGTGGCAATTCGCGAGTCAAAAGTTCAGCGTGTCCATCCACCAACAGGAACGCACTGTTGGCGTAATCGCCTTCGCGAGCGATCACTTCGCCGTGAGCGAAACGGTGCAATCGGCAATCGTTCCGAAGGATGCCATCGAGTGGAATCGATTTGGGAAACGCGGCGGGATCCAGGTTCGAAAAGGGAGATTGTTCGCGCAACCATCCCACGTCCGCATCGGTCATGTGCGGGTCCATCGGTTCGTCCCACCGTCGGGGACGACGCACAGCAATGGATTCATCGGTCATCATGTCTCGGTCGATAGCCATCGCCGTGGCTCAAAGTCAAGACACAACCCGCCGAAGACAAGTTTCACACGTCCATTTGAAGCGGTAGGGCGCGAGCCCTCCGGTAAAAACTCACGACCGTTTCTGGCGCAAGTGATCCAGTCGATGACGAACGTGTCGCATGGTTCGCAAGGCGTCCAGACCTGCCAACATCAGAATGGTCATCAGCGACAACATCACCGAGATCCAACAGCTCAGCCACACGGCATGATTTTTGGGAGTGGCCAAGGTCGCGACCAACACCAAAACACCACAAACCAGGAACAAGAAGTTCACCCGTTTTCGAGAACGACGTCGGCGTTGCATGTAGGACTGATCGATTTCTTCATCGAACCGTTCATGCGACCAGCCGACCTGTTCGGACCGCTGCAACCAAACAGCGAAGAAGATCAGCGTGCTGGCGAGGACCAAACCACCGGCGAACATGAGGGAGCCTTTGAAAGAGAAGCGAGCCAACCGGTGAGTCCCACCCATTGGATCCAATCATCCTATCACGTTGGTGGAAAGCTTCTAGCTTCTAGCTTCTAGCTTCGTGCTCGTGAGGTAGCCCGAACGCAGGAAACGGCACGCATCGCCGCCCCGCAGTGCTCGCTGAACGCTCGCATTCCGA
>NZ_DDGH01000035.1:7630-80618 GCF_002337565.1 Rhodopirellula sp. UBA1907
GCAATGTCCATTTTGCAATTTGCAATCACCACCCCAGACGAAGGCCATGTCCACATGACGCCCACACCGAAGCTTCCAACAAAGCAGCCCATCCAGCCAACCCAAGTCCCTTTCCACAGATCCACCGAACCGATTTTACAATTTCAAATTGTCAATTGAACTTTTTCAATCGCCATCAAAAGAACCCATTCCCCGAACCTCGGCCCCACCAACCTCACCACCCAATTCAAAATTCGCAACGACCATTTTGCAATTTGCAATCCCCAGAGCCCCTGTGGTCCAGAGCCCCTTTCCCACTTCTATCCCCCCTTCTGCTCCAGCATCCATTCATGCACCACCCAGATCACCGCCGCCATACTTTCGCCGCTGCAGTTCTCCGGAATGTCTTGTGTCGTGTGCCAATATTGCGGGGCCCGAAATCCTGGTCGCGGGTAATCGAAATCGATCAAGTCCGTTGTGGGGATCTTTGCGATCTGGTTCAGTGGCAAGTGATCATCCCGGATCGCTTGGCTGCGAGCCCGTGGCACAAACGCTTTGACGCCCAAACGTTTGGCGGTCGCCCAGATGGATCGGGTCACGTCGCGGGCGTAACGCAAACTGTTTCGTTCATACAGCAACTGCAATTCGCGATCCGCGATCATGTCCAGCAACACGCCGCTTTGATATGGAACCGCGGGCGGCTCCAACAAATATTGCTGTGCGAACAGAGTTGACCCCAGGAAGTATTCGCCGCTCTGTTCGCCAAAGACAAACTCCTCGGCATCAAACAACACCACGTCGACCCCGATGTCCGAGGGCAAGGTCTCAAACTGATGGCTCAGTTCCATCAGGGCTGCTGAGCCGCTGGCCCCGTCGTTGGCGCCCACAAAGACGCCTTTGGGATTGCGACGATCTCGATCGGGATAGGGCCGAGTGTCATAGTGGGCGCACAGCAGAAATCGAGTCGGGGCGTCGGGGTTCCAGGCTGCAATCAAGTTCGCGATCGGAAGGTTCTCACCTGTCTGCGGGTGCCGGATTTCGCCGCGTTGCAAACGGACCGTTCCGCCGTTTGCTTCAAACACTTCCGTCAACATCTTTTGCTGCTGCAACATCGCCGGGCTGCCCGACGGTCGCGGCCCCAGGTCACAGATGTCGACCAAGTAACCAAAGGCGCGGTCCGCGTCATAGCGATCCGGGACGGGCCCGAGAGCGGCGGGGGTGACCGACGTTGAGTCCGGGGTGCGGACCATTTGCCAAACCGCCACGCCGACGTAAGCGAAGACGGCGACGACCGCGAGCGTCAGCAATCGCCGCGGCCAGTTCCCTTGGCGGGAGCCTGTAGGGGAGTCCATTCTCGTTCCTGGCGGGGAGGAATTCTCGGGCACGGATCGCGCGAGACGATGGGGAGAATCCGATGTTTTTGTTGCCGCCTGCCTAGCCAGATCCATCGCCAAATCTTCCTGCGGAAGCCGCTCAAAAGGGGAGTTCGTGAAAGTGGCTGTTCACCCTAGCGAACTCGAGCGAACTTCGGTAGAGTTTTGGCCTTCACGGGATGTGGCTCAGCCTGGTTAGAGCGCTGCACTGGGGGTGCAGAGGTCGCAAGTTCGAATCTTGTCATCCCGACTCGGCAAAACATTGCTTTTGTTGAATTCTTCTGGATCATTGAAACGTCAAATGCACGTTTCATGCACGAATCAGGAGAGTTCCGATGCCAAGGCAGCCAAAGCCCTTCTTCCGCAAGCAGACCCAGAGCTGGTATTTCTCCACCGGCGGCCAGCAAATCAACCTTGGCAAAGACAAGGATGCGGCGTTTGCAAAGTTCCATCAGATGATGGCCGATCCGGCCACCATCGCGACGGACAACACGACGCTCTACGAACTGAGCCAAACTTACCTGGACTGGGTGCAGACCAACCGCAAGAAGGCAACCTACGACCGCAGCTTGCACTACCTGAAGAGCTTCATTGACAAGGTCGGGAAGCAACTCAAGGTCACCCACCTGAAACCCTTTCACGTCAATCGTTGGATCGACAAACCGACCTGGAACTCGACAAGCCGCGCCGACGCGATTGGCGTTGTCCAACGAAACCTCAACTGGGCAGTGGAACAAGGTTATCTGCTCCGCAATCCGATCGCAGGGATGCGGAAGCCGAAGAAGAAGCGGCGGGATGTGTTTTACACGCACGAGCAATGGCAACAAATCCGCGAGCACGCCAAAGCTCCCTTCGATGATCTGCTCGACTTCCTTTACTGCACCGGATGTCGTCCGATCGAGGCCCGCACGATCGAGGCACGCTTCATCCTCGATGACATGGTCATCTTTCCGACCGACCAATCCAAGGGCGAGACCGAGCCCCGCGTGATTTACCTCGTTCCCAAGGCCGCAGAGATCCTCGCTCGGCTGGCGACAAAGCATCCGACAGGACACGTCTTTCGAAATAGCAAAGGCCGCTCCTGGACCAAGGACTCCATCAAGTGTCGGCTTGACCGTATCTCCAAAAAGGTCAAGTTCCACGTCATCGCTTACGGAGCCAGGCATTCATGGGCGACGCACGCATTGACGTCAGGCGGAATCGACTCCATCGCGGCGGCACACCTCATGGGACACAAAGACCCAGCGATGGTCGCTCAGGTGTACAGTCATCTCGCGAACCAGCCAGAGTTCTTACGTGCTCAAGCTGCGAATGCCATTCAAGGCCATCCATCCCAATGAGCGGATTTGATCGCCTCGCGAAATGAATCAGGTCGCCTGAAAACAATTACGAGTCGGTCGACAAGCACGTGCTCGTAGCCAACCGTTGCTTCGCAGACAACTAGAGTGTCACTTCGCGATTTGATTTTGGTAACGAACTTTTTAGCGACGGCAGAAACCGTGCTGGGCATTGTTTCTGCAATCTTCTTGTCCGAATCGTCGATATCCAGCATGTTCGAGGCCACGTCGACTCCGATCACGCGTAAGAATTTTGTGTTCAAAGTCAGGTCCCATCCTTGTGAATAAGATGTAGCCCCCTGTCGCGGCGGCGGAGCAGAACGAAGCGTTTGAACGCAGGCACACGGACAATCGCCGGTGCTAGCGAGGAAGGAGCGGGCCGGGGTTTGTCGGCGTGACAAGCGGAGTCTCCACTGCCCGAACGATGCTCCGACACCAAAACGGCTGCACACAGGCCTCCAACCGAAATGACCGCAAACAACGGGTGGATGCCAGGTCGGAACAAGGCTGCCGCACCTGATCCTCCAGGCGACGGGAACGAAACGACTAGTAACGCGAAGCTACACCAATGCAGCAAATTTGTGACTCACCCGCGGGCAGGCTTCGTGAATTAATTTTGGTAACATTCTTGCAAGCCACGCACTTTTAACGCCGTTGCTCAACCGGATTCGCATTTAAAGGAATGGGGCAGAGTTTTGGATTTACCACACATCCTCAAGTCAGATATCGAAGCAGGCAACGCAATTCTACTTCTTGGAGCGGGAGCTTCGTTTGATTGCCATTGCAACGATGGGAATCGACCGCCTCTGGGAGCTGAACTTGCCGACCTGATCTCATCAAAATTCCTTGGCGACGAATACGAGGGGATGCCTCTGGACCAGGTTAGCGAGTTGGCCATCAGCGAGACTGACCTTCTCACTGTTCAAGATTATGTGAAAGAGGTATTTGATCCGTTTCAGCCGTCCGAAAGTCACAACCGACTTACCACCTTTCGTTGGCGTGCCATCGCCACAACAAACTATGACCTCGTTGTCGAAAGGGCTTACGCTAACAATTCCGAAAGTCCACAAGCGATAGTTCCTTTTGTTTCAAACGGAGAAAATGTTGACAGGAAAATTCGTTCCAACAATGACCTGCAATATCTAAAGCTACACGGCTGCATCTCGAGAATCACGAGTTCTGACCCACCGCTCATCCTAACTGCCGACCAATATGTCCTTTACCGGCAGAAACGAAGCCGCTTATTCTCACGATTGAAGGAACTTGCGTCGGATCGACCAATCATCTTTGTCGGCTACACAATTCGAGATCCGAACATCCGAAAACTATTGCTCGAGTTGGACCAAGATATCGACGTTGGGCGGCCGCGATACTACTCAGTCCTTCCTTCATTCAAAGATGCCGAGAAACGATTCTGGGAGCAGAAAAAGATTACGCCATTGGTCGGTACATTTGCCGAGTTTGTGGGCGAAATTGATTCGTCGATCGGAAGCGTGTTCCGAGGGTTGTCCGCGAGGCGAGGAACCCCAGAGTCAGGAATCGCAACACGATTCAGCGATCCGGATGCGAAACTATCTGAACCAACCCGCAACTTCCTCAAGGTGGATGTTACCTGTGTCAACGAATTGAATCCGATCGCATGCGATCCAAAACTGTTTTATCGCGGCATGGACAGGGGGTGGGGTGCGATCGAATCCAATCTGGATGTCGCTAGACGATTGAACGAGACAATACTTGAGAGGTACGTACTTGAGGAAACGGATCGTGATGATGTCGAACTAGTGCTAGTCAAAGGTCATGCCGGAGCCGGCAAGTCGGTTCTTATTAAACGTGTTGCTTGGACCGCAGCAAAGGAATGCAATTGCCTTGCTTTGGTGATGAACGAAACGGGAATACTATTTGCTAGTTCCGTCGTAGAAATCGCTCGACTTTGCAGCGAGCGACTCTATCTATTCTTTGAGAATATCCTATTGCATCAGCGTGACGTTGAGCGGTTCGTGAGGTCTTTACGTGACGCAGGGGTGAAAGTGACAATCATTGGTGGCGTTCGCACCAATGAGCTCAATGCATCTGGCGGCGATCTCGAGAACCTCGCGACCGATTCCTTTGACCTTCACTATCTTTCCGAGAAAGAAATTAAGGAACTACTGCAGAAACTTGAAGAGCATAAGTCACTTGACCGTCTCGAACGTTTGACCCCGGACGAGCGACTGGAGAAGCTCGTAAAACGCTCGGGGCGTCAACTGCTCGTCGCATTGCACGAAGCAACACTCGGACAACGTTTCGAAAAGATTATCTGTGACGAATTCAACCAGATCACACCCCTCCAAGCAAAACGTGTCTATCGGACGATCTGCGTGCTCTACCGACTTGGAACTCCCGTTCGAGCTGGACTGCTTAAACGCGTCCACGGCATTGGCTTCGAGGAGTTCAATGAAAAATTATTTGCTCCGCTTGAGAACGTCGTGCGAACTGCGACAGGGCGAGAAGGAGAAGATGTCTCTTACGTTGCTCGTCATCAACACATTGCTGAGATCGTGTTTTTGCATGCCCTCGAGTCCAGTGAGGTGCGCTTCAACGCGACCATTGACGTGTTGAGTCACATGGATCTTGACTATTCCTCAGATCGCGAAGCGTTCTATCGACTGATTCGCGGCAAAGCGATCTTGGGTTTGTTCCCTGACCGCACTATGTCGGATCGCATATATGACCTCGCGCAGGAGAAATCGCCGGACGATTCGGTTGTATTGCATCAGCGAGGGATATTCGAGATGAATCATCCATCGCCTAATCTTTCGGCTGCCGAAGACTATTTTCATTCCGCATTGAGTGCCAATGGATCGGATCGCGTTGTGCAGCACTCGTTGTCCGAACTTTCCTTGAGAGAGGCGGCGGCGTCATCAAATCTCCGGGTGAAGAAACAGTACTTAAATCAGGCGGAACAGATGTGCCGGCAGCTAATGCGTACCGGAGCCACGTCCTACGAGCGACACACCATCGCGAAAATTCACATTCAGCGTCTTAAGATCGAACTCGAACTCGGTGAACTGAGCGACGAAGACCTCAGTGAGATGCTACAGGATATTGAGAAAGAACTGAGTTCGCATCTGGCAGCATCTCCGGGAGACGAATACCTACTTTCTGCTGAATCTCAATTGGCCGAGTTTCTGGCGCAAACCAATCGAGCTGTGGAGTCGCTCAAGAAGGCGTTTGCAAAAAACCCACGCAGCACTTACGTCGCCTTGACGCTAGCTCGTTCACTAATTGCCACCGACGATCACCAACAGGCGGAAAAGACGCTGCGTGAGGCGTTGGACGCCAATCCGTCGGAGAAGCGTCTGCACTTCCTGCTTGGGAAGGTGCTGCTCGAGAGAGGAGATGCGAAGGACGAAGAATTACTGCATCACTTCCGCAGGGGTTACACGGCGGGCGATGGGAACCTAGAAGCACACCTTCTGTTTGCTAGGCAGATTTTCCTGGTGGAAGGAGGGAAGGCCGCAAAGGACACGTTCCGTGAGTTGCAGAGAATTGCACGTGTTGGGCATGATGAACGGATACGAATGATGTTTCCGCTTCCTGACACAAAGCGTGGTCGGATTATAGACCACCAAGCAAATTATGCGTTCATTGAACTTGAAGATTCTGGCGACTGGGTTTACGCGCATGAGAGCAAGTTCATAGGTGAATCCTGGGAACAGGCTACCTATGGAGCGAATGCTAATTTTCGTGTTGGATTCTCGATAATGGGTGTTTCCGCTTTCGACGTAGAGCTAGGAACGCCATAGCGATTTTGGGTAATCCTGAAGTGGGCCCCAATTTTCGGACCACGAGCTCGCTCGGCTTCGAGACGGCGCAGCAGAAAAGCAACCGGCCGCACGACGAGGCTAGGAAAGGGTATGGGGTCGTTTGTAGGTCTAACTTTTCGTCAATCGGCCCTCCTGCCCCGGTGGCCGACGCCGGATGAACGACCAGTCGAAGAACCCGGCACGTCTCCGCCACTTCGAATATCTCTCCCTTTCGACACAGTGGTGCAACGAAACACTCAGTTATCGGACGTTCACCTATTACTCCAATCACGCTGGATATTTGTCTTTAAAGTTAGTTGTTATCCGTCTCGGTGTAGCATTGGTTCTTCAACGTCGGGCATTCCGATTTTCACTCGCGTGCCACGCGTCAAACAAAGTTTTTCGAGGATTCCACTTACCTTGTCGATTTGCTCGGCAATATCGGGGTTGGCTTCGAGAAGTTTTGCCAGTTTGAGCATCTTCGCTGCTTCGGGAAGTCCGTCTTCCATGAAGATCGCGTCGACTTCCAGATTAAAGTTCTTCACAGCACTTTGCCGATTTTCATCTGCTCGCGCGCTAGCTTCGGCAGCTTCAGCCGCAATCTTGTCAGCGGCGTTAACACGATTAGCGACTTCCGCTTCAGCGTAGACAACACCAAGTTCACTTCCGTACTTGGCCCAAGCTCCGCCCGACTGTGCAAACGGCCAAACTGCCTTCAAGAAACGCCGCCAGAGATGGGGTTCGTTCCTCCTATTTTGATCTTTGGGGACGCCGTCCAGGCGAATAATTCGGTTCTCATCGCCATCAAGGGGGGAAGGATTGTTCATGCAACCACAGGCTCCTTGACTTCAGTGATCGTGAACGTCAGGCCAGAACCACCTAGCATGCGGTATAGCGTCGAGAGTTCAGTGAGAAGTTCTGAGAGTTCCTCTGGCGACGCGATGCCCGGATCGAGAAGAACTGTTAGTGGTGGTGTAGATTCGTAGAGAGCTTCCGGTCGAACAGTCTTCGCTAACGGTCCTTTTGGGCCCTTCCCCTCTTCAAAAGTGACTTTTTGTCCCTCTTTAAGCGTTTCATAATTAGCTCCTTCAACATTTGTCGCGTGGAAGAACAAGTCTTTTGGACCACCTGTGTCGATAAACCCGAAACCCTTATCCGAGAGCCTTTTGATGGTTCCTTTCTTCATTGGAAATGCCTTGGTACTACGGGGTATTCGTTACGGTTTTCGAACGACGATGAATGGATGCGGCCAGAAAGTTGACCTCACCAACCATTGCGGTCATCACAAGGTTTACGGCCACGATGTCGGCGTTGGACTCGGGGGTTGGGTCGGGCGTATTCATTCGTGCTTTGCGAAAAGGAGTGTGCGTGAATTTCAGTCGGGGACGGCACGCATCAGCCGGCCGGGACGGTTGATCTTCCACTTGTGAAAACTCGCAAGCCCGGCTCCGTTGCATGCGCTGGTTATTTGGTGTTTCTGGCGTTCGAGATGACGTGCAAGGTAATGGATCGGTACGTGTGTTGCTCGCGATACTCTGGGCGAACATCGAATCGATACTCACCATCGAGTTGAACGATGAGTCTCCAGATTTCGGGTGTTGCATTTAAACGGGAAGCCATTTCGGAAATGCGCTCAATGACACGTTTGTCGTCGAACTGAAACGTCTCCAGTTCGTCTATGTCGCCGTCAGCTAAGTCTTTTGCGTCAACGTACGTGTTCGTCTGTTTGTTGCGTCCGCGTAAATTGCAGTTAAGGTCAAAGCTTAGAGTGATGGTCTCGGCGATTTCGGCCGCGATGTTCTCTGCGTACAAATTGTTTGAGAAGGAGTGCTGGTAGTGCAATGAGACGTGGGCCTTCGTCTTCCTGAGTGTGTGTAGCATTTTACGCTCCGTCGTAAGAGAGTGTCGTGTAGTCCAAATAAAGTTTGCGACAACCGGGTGGCCGCGGTTGATATTCCATTTGAAAACGTGCTGTTGGCCACTCCGCGTTCATCGCTTGGTTTCCCATTCTCCTCGCTACAACCGGGTGCAACAAGACTCCCCCTCCGCATGCTGACGATCAAAGGCCGAACGTTCGCGTTTTCGATTGCCATTCTTTTTAACCGCGTGTAAAGTGGGTTATACGCGGTGAAACGATGGCAAAACCCCGTGTTTGCAATCTGGTTGGGATGTTTGGTGAGCAAATGCGAGTAGAACTGTCAGCTGATTTTCTGCTCAGCTGGGCACACCTCCCCGGCTTCCGAGATCGTCAAAACGTTGTCGATGCAACTGACCCATGCAGGGCTCGGGCCGCTCAAGAAGGTCCATCGCTGAAGAATCTGCTAGCAATTTCGGACTTCGGTTTCATGGATTTGATCACGGGGAACTTCGGCACACTTGGTGCTCCCGGCGCGTGGCAAGCTTCCTTCATGATCGCGGGCTCCCGAGTTGCCAAACGCAATCCACGGTACAATCGCTTTCCAATGTCGTGAAAGCTGCCACCTGTTCTTGGGATCGTGAATGTCAAAGAGTGCGCAACGCGAGTTCGAGCGTTTTGGAGAACTGCTCGAAGACCTGCCGCGTGGCCAATTTGCGGAACACGTCGGGCAGCCGCCGAGCAATTACTTCGAGCATCCTGCGTATGTTGCTTCGACCCCGTCGATGCGAATGGACGTGAAGCACAACCACGAATCGAAGCTGTTCCTAGGGGTCGTTGGTGGTCAAGTTGTCACCGGCGAACGACAAGCAGATGGCAGGATACCGCGTTGGGTTCAGGGTGGTGTTCCGATCGGCGTGGCCGACGATCGCCATCACTTCTTGTTGGCCGGCAGCCGCGGCGGAAAGGGCCGTGCGTTTCTTAACAACAATCTCTTCCTGGCACCCAAGTCGACTTCCAATCTGGTTCTCGATCCAAAGGGCGACTTGGCGGCTGAGACTGCTGGCTATCGAGCGGAAGTACTTGGGCAAGACGTCGGTGTGATCGATCCGTTCGGGTGCTCCGGATCGGGTACAAGCCGCTACCGGATCGGCTTCAATGTCATCGAGGAGTTGTTGCGTTCCGATCGCCAGGTTCTGACCGCGGATGCGATGCAGATCAGTGAAGCTCTGGTGATCGAGAATGAATCAGCGAAAGATCCGCACTGGGATGCGGGTGCCAAGGACTTCATCGCTTGTCTGTGTGTCCACGTCGCAACGCATTCGAATTACGAGGGGCAGCGTGACCTTGTCACGGTTTGGGAGCTGATGGCATCGGCGACCAAGCCAGACCCAAATGATCCGCATGCGTACGCACTGGAAACCGAGATGCTCGAATCCGATGCAGGCGGTGGCTATGTTCGCGCCGGGGCAAACGCGTTCTATTCGAGAACTGGAGATGAGTTTTCGAGCATGGTTTCGGGGACACGGCGTCATTTGTCATTCATCGGCATCGAAGCGGTTCGAAACGTGCTGCGAGGACCGTCGGTCAATCCGCGGCAGCTCAAGAATGGTTCGCTCACGCTGTACGTTTCAATTCCCGCGATGCGCGACAAGGCGATGAAAGGATTCAAGCGTTTGGTCGTTCAAACCTGCCTTTCCGCTTGCGAGGCCGAGACGGTAGCAACCGGCAACCAGACCGTTTTTTACCTGGATGAATTTCACAGTCTCGGACGGTTGGAATGCATCGAGATTGCGATCGCACAGTTTGCAGGATTGGGGGTGAAGCTAGCGATTATCCTGCAGGACATTTCGCAAATCCAAGCCCTGTATCCAAAATCATGGCAGACATTCCTGGGCAATGCGGGAACGTTTCAAACCTTTGCCGGATTCGATGAGGCTTCGCTGACCTACATCAGCAAACGATTGGGCGAAGCCCTGACGTCCACGCCATCGAGTCACCAGCCCAGTCGGGAGCAAGTCATGCAAGACGCCGCCACGGGGACTTCGTGGGCGATTGGAAACAAGCCTTTGATGACTCCCAATGAGATTGAGATGTACTTTGCTCGGGACGATCCCAAGTTGCGGCAGTTGGTCCTTCGACCCGGCTATCGGCCAATGGTATTGCAGCGATGCTTTTACGACAAAAGCGAATTCATCAGAGATCGCTTGGGACGTCACACGTTGTCCCGATGATTGGCCCTCTGAATGAACAATGAGCTGAAAATCAGTTTTCGAGTGAGCCAGCGGGTCAGGACGAGCGTCGCAACAGCCACCTTCGCTACGCAGAAGACGGCCGCACAGATGAAGCTCACGCCAATAAAAAGAAACGCGATCCAAGACGAACAGAAAAGAAGCAAGTAGCCGATCAGCACACTTTGTGGCGACTGCAGAGGACGGATCATGATTGGGCAATGCTCTTGCCAAAGCTGAAAGCCATTGTCATCCGATGCATCCAGAATGAGCAGTCCGGCCACCCAGCCAATCACAATGATCAGCCAAGCATACTCACTCGCAACCTCTGCCAAACCTTTTCGAGTGGCCTTCTCGGTCGCGGCAGAACTCGCGTATGGGTTCACTGGTCCCTGCTTTCCTCGTCCTCGCTGAAAGCGATGAAAAGATGTGCCACCGCATCTTGGAGACCAAGCGAGAATGGCAGTGAAAATTCTTTGACGGTGTCGTGACCGAACTCGATCAGCTGTGCCGCGGTGAAGTGACCACCCTCGACTAGGAAGTCGTACTGTCCCCAGAACAACAGCGATTGCTCGACAACGATTGCGTTCCCAAGTCGGTCGGTCAGGGTTCGGCTTTTGTGGGTCAACCAGAACTCGGTTTTCTTTTCTGTCCAATACATGATTAACCCTAGCAAACTTGCGCAATGCCGCGCAAGCTTTAACAGCCTGTTGATTTGGTCGTATACCGCATAACAACAATTAGCCGATGGGCGTTAGCCCCGGTTGGCGTCTGACTAACCGCCGCTAACGCGGTACGGCTCATTAAATCAACAGCCCGTTAAGTTTGACGTGATGTGTTGAAGGGAACCTCGCTCTTTGATTCCGGATGCCTGCCTGCAATGGCAGGTCTTCAATGGCTTCGGCCTGCAGAGCCTTTGTTTCGCCTTCCGGCGGTGCGTTCAAATTGCTTGCGGATTGGCCGCTCACGTGCAGGCCGCGTGTCGGGAAGCTTGCGGATATCAACGTTCCGTTTAGCGACGCTACGTCTCGCAGCACCGCGTACGGCTCTGGACCCGGAAGGTGTGAGCGTCAAGTGCCGTTCGGATAGCGTTTGCTTCAAGCGATCACGCACGACCGTCGCAAAGTTGGCGCGGATCTTTGGCACATGATGCGATCGTTTGAACGCTTCTTTTAAATTGAAACGTGGCCGTTGGGCCCTTCTTGCGAAGATGCGTGCAATCCGTGGGATCTTGCAACGTTTGCGATGGCTCATCGAGTTCCTCCGGCTGTAGGAAAGCTAAAAGTGACGGTGTTGGCGGATGGGTAACTGCGTGGGTTCATGGCGGCGTTCATCCAAGAACCGATCGAGATCTTCTTCGCTAACCCGTCGACAAGATCCGATTTGGTAGGATGGAAGGTCCCCCTTCGCGATCAAGGAATAGGCCAAGCTGGCGCTAATCTTGAGTCGTTGAGAAACCTCTTTGACGGTCAGAAGCATGCTCATCTCCTGCTGCTATGGGGATGATCGAGATCCATTCCGATCGGGTCTTGGAAGTGTTGGCTGGTTTCCATCCCAGCCTGTGTGATCGCAATCGCCGCATTGAGTACGACCGTCAATGATTCGCCATCGGATAGCGGAATTGATGCCACCGGCAATGTCCGGAGGCAACGCGGCCCTGATGGCTCGATTTGTGGCAGGTTTCCAGTGCCACCTATGATGACTATCTCCAAACGCCTCGCTTTCCGAAGGTGGTTTTTCGGCCACTTTCTTGGCGTCTGGCCTGGGATCGTTGCTGAGACATACTCCGCGAAGTCTTCTGCTTCCGAATCCACTCTCATTGCGACCTTGATCTGCACCGGTCTTCCGCGGAAGTTTCGGCCGACCCGCACTCCATTGGCATAGAACCAGGAGCGAAACCCAATCGCATCGTCGGTGAAAAGGAAGGTCAATTTTCGAGAGAACAATGTGCCGGCGATGCACCGAGGTACGAAACACCAAATCAGTGGCGATGCAACCAGCATCACAATCATGTAGGTGAATAGAACGATGGCACCCCAAACGATGACATCATCACCGGTCAGACCGTTAGCCGAGGGTATCGCAGACCACAACCAAAAGAGACAGCCAGCATGACACAAGAAAAGAAACACACGCGTCGCTTGGTACCCACGCTCGACCGCCCGCCAATCCGTCACGCGGGTTGAAACGTAGGCTTCGCAGCGTTCGGCATCGAAGTACAACCGAGGCGAGCTCGGCAATCCGGGATCGATCATTCGATACATTGTGAGTTTGCCTTCCAAGAGATTGAGCTGGACTGGTTGAAATGGCGTTTGTGACCATCGGCGGAGTAGACGTCTGGACCTCGTCTAAAGCAGTGGCACTCGACTATCGAAATTCCGGCATGCTCGGGCTCGATGTCAAATCGTTGTGGATCGCGAATTGCCCTGGTTCAAATCCAGCCCGTTCAACAATTTCGTTCCAGCGTGGAACCTCGTTCTGAGCCACGTAGTAGAGGGCCAAGTTCCCGCCGGATTCCCGATAGCGTGTCAGGGCATCAAGCATGCGAAACCCTTCACGGGATTTCGTTGGCGGATGCTGCTCTGAGTCCACGAGATCACTGAGCAGCACCGTGACTGTACGGGTTTGTTCGGTCACATCGGGCATGGCATTGACGTAGTCAATGGTTTCTCGAGTGGCAACGTAAACCGGCGACCGGTTTGGACTGGAGTGTTCCAAAAGGAATTTTGCCATCGCTTCGGGTGATCCAAACCGTTGGCGCAGTTCGTCTGGCGAGCCTTCGAAGAGAAGAACCTGATCGTGCCCGCTCATTTGCGACAATACGATTTTGCAGTCACCACCCATGTTTTGTTCGATAAATGATTCCACCAGTCCGAGCACCATGGGGTAGGCTCGCTCGCCGAAATCATCGGCAAAGCTCCCGCTCAGGTCGATGGAGATCACCAAGCATGCATCGAGTGATCGCGTCGCGAACACCGGACGCTGGGCGGAGTTTGTTTTCTTGACGCACCCGCTGATTGCGAGCAGGATCGAAAGCGCCAAGATTGTTATTGAGGTAGTCAGTTTCATGGGAATGGATCCTTTGTTTCAGACTTGGTCTGGTTGATGGTACGACTGATGAAGTGCTCCAAATGCTGCCAAGCCGGCGGCATACAAAAGTGTGCAGGCGATCGGAACGTAGGCGGGCGTGTGGTTCCAACCACTGTTCTTCGCTGCGAGTCCCGCCCAAAACACCAAGGCATCCGTGACGAGAATGACTCCGGCGATCAAGGTGTAGAGCCAAAAAGCAAATGGGTTGCTTTGACGGTAACCCATCACTGGACCAAGTCCTTTGAACTCCGATATCACGCGAACCCAAATGAAGGTCACCGCCAGAAACAACAATGCGCTCGCGACGTGACTTAAGTCGAGGTCCGCGAAGCCTTGGTACTCGGAAAGTTTTTCGATTCCTGGAAATGGAAGTTGGTACAGACGCGTTCTCATCACCGAGACCATTTCGCGGATACCTTGGGCAGCTACAGCCAAACACAACACAAACAGTAGGGGGCCCACTGTGACGATCAGCAGCAAGAACTTCATGACTTCTCCAAAGGGCTTTCGACGTTTGAGGCGTACAGCGGACGCAACCGTGTTCGGTCCTTCCTCTCCCATTGGTAAGACATCGTCACGTGGCAAAGCGTCGTCGTATCGGTTCAGCGCAGCGTGAATTTTGCTTCGATCAAACATAGGGCTTCCCTAACGAGAGGGTTCAAGAGTGTCCGCCACGATGGCCTGGACAGGGTTGGAATGGCATAGCTTTCGATAAGCTTGCTGGATGGCGTAGTGGATCGCCTCAGCGGTCGGGGCTGACTTCTGATTGACCGAACGGACAAACACTTGGACAGCGTTGTCTTGGTAAATGCATTCGCCGAGTTGGTAATCCCGTGATGCTTTGAACTCGTCTATCTCGTGTCGCTTTTGATCCATCGCTTTGATGGTCTCGATATCCGGTTCACGACGACGCCGATTATGATGCGTCGCGTTGGCATCGTCTTCGCCGCTTGCTGCATCATCGCAGCGAATGAGCAAGGTGGCATTCAACTGCGTGTCGGTTTCGACTGAACATGCGGCTTGCACTGGATCGGTGTTAGAGCTGACGCTCGCCGTCAGTTCAGTAAGGTGGGCCGCAATGATGGAATCGGCAATTTCGGTGACGATGATTTCCCCTGCTCTCGCACGTTTGATCGATTCATATCTCGCGGTTTCGGGAGTGCTCGGTTGGCTCAGTCGATTGACCGACTCAGTAACAAACCGCGAAGCAAGCTTGGGCTCCTTGAGTAGCGGGCGTCCCATGTAAATGAACGAATCACGACAACGATATTGCTGTGTTCTTTGGACACCGGTTTCTTTTGCCATTATCTCGATTTGCTCCGCTCGAGACAGTTCAGGCGTTGCCAAGTAGAACAAGTGGATGACCATGCCCCGACTTAGCATGGCGAGCGTTTTGTGAAATCGAATGCAGTCACTCGCTCGAACAGCGACAGCCACCTGCTGACTTGGCGTTGCTCGCGTGAATTGTTGACGCAGCTCGTCTTCAGTCGCATTGCAAATCGCATTGATAAGCTCGGGGGACAGACCACCTGAACTGTCATGTTCGCAGAATCTTTCCAAAAGACTGTTCATTTAAAAAAAACATATTAAAAGAGGTTGGCGAAGTGCCGATTCAAACCCGGGGTTTGCTTCGTTCAAGCAACAACAATGTCATAGAACTCAATTCGTTAACGCAATCACTTCGTCGATCAATGCATCACCACTCGGCGCCACGCGGGCTCCTGGTGTCTTTCCACAAAGAACTTCGAAGTCCGGCTGCGCGTTGTCAGCGGTGTACACGCCGATGAAGCGGTGACAATTCGGTTGCTGTGCCACCCATGAGGCCACCGATTGAGAAACAGACTTGGCGTTTCCGGAGATATGATCCGACACAACCAATAAGATGCGTCGATCGGCTTTGACACTAGAGTCAAATGCCGCCTGGCCGTCGCGGAGCATCACTTCAAAAGACTCGTCCGAACCGGTTGTCCTTAACTTGTCCAGAAAACGATCCATTCGTTCGTGGTTTGGATCGTCGTACCCGATCAATGCCAATGGGAAGTCTAGGTTGGCCTGATCAGATCGGACCAAAAAGGCGATCCGTAGTTCTTTCACTAGAGGTGCAAGTTCGTCACCAACACGCTTGAGTAGTTGTCCATTCTTCTCGAGGTCGCTGCTCATTGAGGATGACCCGTCGACCACGACAACAATTTCGATCACCAATTCCGACATCGACCAAGGGTTGCCTCCGCGATTGATGATCTTGGAAATAAGCGACCCGGGCTGCGACTCCAAGGTGCGGAGCAGGACATTCAAATCCGGACGTTCTACTTCGATTGGGATCGATTTAACCTTCGGTCCATGCTCTCGATGCTCTTCGATCTTGGTTTCGATCATCGTCATGGGGGAACCCGGCGCAAAAGATACAGGCCGCATAAAGGGCTTTGCAAAAGCCCCAGCCTGCGACAGGTCCGCGCTGATCCGAGTCAGATACCCTCCCGACGCCGCGACGTGAGCAGAAGTGAATTTGCGAATGAGCCGATTGTGACGTGGGTTATCACCAAAATTGCTTTTTGAGACGACGCACTCGACCAGAGTCGATTTCGGGAATTGTAGTTCGCTGCAGAAAGGTGAGGTGACATCCTCGATCCAGCCAGGACTGGGAACGAGCCCATCCCGCATTGAGAAGGCTGGTCGGTTTGGATCGTGATAGACTAGTGAGCCAAGGCAAATCACGCGGCAGGGGGCATCAGCATTGCGACGGCAATCCGCTACGGCTTGGGTGATCCCGAAAACGGATGGAACTTCGTCATCACACTCGGGAGGGTCGCTGTAAAAGGTCTCAATGACGTTCCACTCGGATAGAAAAAAAGAATTGCTCACCCGTTGTGTGGCACTACCGAAAGGAATGTCAACTCCGCCGACCAGTTGACGCTCCGGTCCGTGAATTACAGTGAGCCGTGAGCCGCCTGGTATGCGGTCCGTTGCCAACCGTGAAAGGATGTCTAAAGTCGTATCAGTAGAGAAGCTACCGTCATCAAAGACAAAGTACTCAGTAGCAGGGGTAACCTCTTTAGTGCCGTGTGAGGCCTGATCTGTTGATGTAGTGCCGTGGCAGCCCGAAAGAACGGTCATGGCAAATGCGATCAAGAGCCCTAGTGTTTGCTTTTTTAGTCTGTCGACAATGGATCGCATCTCATCAAGAGTTTCGCTTGCAGCGTCGATCGCTGTGGATGTCTTAGTTTGCTTCTCCCGACGCTCGTACTCCACCTTCAAGTGCTTGTTGATCTCTCGCTCTGCGAACTGGCACCGCTCGAGATACCCCGTGAGTTCGCCAATAGTTTTGTTCGTGCGCTGAATGCAGTTGTGCCAACGTGTCACCTCCGCATCCGTCTCCTCATGGACTGGCGAATGAGCAGGAACTTCCTGGACCAGCAAGCCGAAAAAGTGAATCGCGCCGGCCAAGGCGACTGTATTGGCCAACGCCATCATCGAACTGCTTAGGGCCACTAAGTACCAGGGCAGCCCGGTGGGTTTCGATATGACGTTAGCCGCGGTGACTGTGGTCTGTTCTCCTACGACGAAGTATGAAAACAACCAGAGTGCAATCAAGGAACCTAACAACAAGACAACGCCAATCACCTTTTGGGCTGCGTTGTCGGTGTGGCGTCGATTGCGACGTGATATATTCTTAATGCCCACGAGGCAGCAGATAATCGGGACAAACGTAACAGCTACGCAGATGGTGAGCCCCGGTTCAATTGGCAATTCCAATTTGCTGGGAGCAGGTGCCTGATATAGCGAGCCTGCGACAATTTGAGACCGAAACAGTGCGAATTCGCTTGCCACACCGATCACCGCCAGTGCTACTAGCCCCACTGCAACCATCAGGGGAACCGCAATTTCGACTGCAAGCTTCTTTTCGCAGAAAGGAATAGGCATGAAATTGGAGTTTTGCCGTTTTTGATACCATGGATCTAAACGAAATTTTGATTTGCGAGGGCCCAGACGTGTGAGTGCCGTTTCCGCCATGTTGAACTTCTTTTGCAACCAATCACGGTGGTCGTTAGCCGACTTAAGTAAGGATCGTGTGATAGCAACGTTTTGGTGTTGCTCGCCCAGGGCTGATGACAGATTGCCTGGGTGCGAGAGTTGTGGCTGCAACAACGTCGCTTCACCCATCAGTTCGTCGAGCGGAAGTTTGCTGTCTATGATGTCGCGAGCAACGGTGTTTAGGATCGCCGCTTGGGGCTGACCATCTTTCCCGACAATTTCAATGGCCATCTTGGTTGGCCTCGATTCCTTCCGGGGCTTGACGGTATACTGAGGATTCGGAGCTAGCATGATTTCCTTCTTTGATTGGAGCTTTCGATGTCAGGAGCAGAATGGCATCGATTTGAAAGTTAGAATTGCTTGTAGAAACAAACAATTCCGTTAGCCAAGACTCGAACGATTGTGAAATGGCTGCTCGTTGCCTATCGCGTCAGTAATTGGAAGGATTCAGGCACGAAATGTCATCGGACGCGATGGACATTCAATAATGTCTTTTTGCCGGCGTAATCTCATCGTCAGCAAGAATGGACATTGATAGGCATTGCAGTTGGCGTCTCGACAGCCTTGCCCGTGTTCAGTAGCTGTTGTCCAAGACCGTCACGCGGTAAAATGCTGCGACAGTTCAACATCAGTTCGCGCGGATGCAGGGAAACGCACGGCCATGCTAGTGAAACCAGACTGTGAAGCGATCAATCTGTTTATCCAATCCGATCCACGCAAACGCAAACGCGAGGCCATCTTCCGCGATGCTGGTCTCGATAGCGGTGGAAGATTGATGCGACAATGGTTGAAGGGGGGCGAAGCGAACCTTGACAGCCTGATCGCACTTGCGGAAGTGCTTCACGGTTGCACCGACGTCAAGCAACTCATTCGTCATGATCAGTTGCCGGCGATTTCGCTCACTGCTTGGGGAAGTCCGGTCAATGAGTTTCGGGAGCTGACAATTGATTTGTTGTTCAGTCCCAAATTCCAATCTCACTTGCTAAATAGCCGGGGAAAGGAGCCCGAGATTCGAGAGTATGTTGAGCATACCGCCTGGGACCGTATCTCCAGAATGCCCATCAAAGCGAGTGAGATCGAACAAACGCTTCTAGGTCTTTGCCGAATGGGACTGCTTCGCGAATGCAAGCGTAATTCTCGATATCAATTCTACCTTCGACAATTCCAGCCAAGGCAGTCGAAGCAAGCACTGCAAAATAGGATTTGGTCGGAAATACGGTGTGCGAAATACGCTCTCGAGCTCGAAATGGACCCAGGCGACGACGGGGCAATTCGTGAAGCCGAGCAAATCAACCGAACTCTCGTTAATATTCTCGATGAATTGGCAGAGGCGACAGAAACACTGCGTCGTGAGCCCACGATTGAAAACGCGCTGCGAGTCGTGGAACTAGATACGCGTTATCACCAAGCTTTCTGTGGATATGACCCGAGTAACATCGGTATGTTTGGATTTGCGCTGGGAACACATATGCTCCCGTTTAGCAGGCTCATTCTGGCTCAATGCTACTTAGAGGAGAAAGAACTTCCGATGCCGGAAGATCACGTTTCGCTGCAAACGATGGCAATGTCCTTCGAAAAGCAACTTCGAGCCAACTTTGAGTTGTTCAATGCCGCGAAGAGTGGGGAAAAACGAGACAGGATGGCCCTCTACCGAAACATCAAAGGGCATCCCATCGATGGACAGGAATTCTTTGAACAGTCTGAGCGAATTATCCTTTTCGCTCAGCAGTTTTAGATGCTCTCCTCTTCAGCTTGGAATGAAGTCGTTCTCCACGTCTAAACTCTTCCTACTCCAGGTTTCGTTGTGAATTCGAACTTCCTCCAAGAAATGACTGCGTATCTCAATCGCCGATTTTTCGATCGGATCTCCCATATTGCAAACTCGGAACAGACTGATGATGTAGTCGCTCGCATTGGCGTAGTCTTGTTGAGTTTGCAAGTCCCTGTCGCGTTTTGACGATGAATTTAAGCATTCTTTTAACGAAACATTTTTCTTTGCGAATCTCGCCAGGACTTTCATCAGGCTACGCAATTGCTTGAACTCAAGCTGGCGTTTCATTACGCCGGAAACGATCTCCCCAACGACCAGCGTCACTAGAGTTGCGTCCTCCAAGGCAAGGTCCTCGCCTTCGAATCGCGAGGTTAATAAGCGAAATTGTGAGGTTATGCTATCGTTCTGACCCATCGGCTCCGGCTTAGCAATTCTTGGAGGCATAGTCAAGCTCTTTTCGTCTTAAACGAAGTTTGGAATCGGGTTCAGACGCTACTGTCCCTGTTTCTTGTCCGCGCGAACAGTGACATTCACCAAATGTCCAGCACGAAGGCCATATCCTCACCTGCTTCCTTTGTTACATCCTTGGAATGTCTATCGGTGTCTATGCCGAGTACCGACACCGACGCCTGTGTTGGTCGTGGAACCAGCGATCTATTCAACTCAGACCTTTTTCCTTCGTTGATGCCACTTTCTGCAAAATCCCAAAAATGCGGCTTCCGGGTTCCGGGGCGGCTTCGTATCGGACATCTCCATCCAAATTCGCCACTGTTTTTCCAACTCATGGACATCCCAGCCAGGTGCATCCAGCCTGGCGGCGTGGTAGATGTCTGCGTCAAGGGCGCGCACAAGATGTCCTTCGTTGCCATCACCTCTGGCAATTGCCGGGATGCTTCCCCTGCTCTCAAAGATCACCACGTCTTTACCTCGGCCTCCCCGGTCGTCGAGGCGGATTCGGTAATCTGGGAAATGGTCGCTTGCTTCATCGTCTCTGCAGACTTTCAAGACCAGACGTTTGAATTCCTTCAGCGTTGATCCTGAACCGCACTTCTTCCGAAGCAGATCCAGTGATATCCGCCATTCAGGTTTTCGGCCGCATTGCTTTCTCGCAATTTCGTACAGCCTTTTCTCGATCGCCTTGCGCAAGCGGAAGTAATCGCGACTTAGCGTTAGCACCTGCTTGGAGGATAAAGCATCAAAAATCCAGTCTGATAGCTTGATTTCGATTTCCTGCATTCTGCCGTTTCGGTGCTGACGCACGATCTCAAATGACTCAATCAGACCAAAACCTCGGGTGATTTCTTTCTCACCGGATATGATGTTGGTGGTGATTCGCGTACCAGCGAGTCGCTCCAACGCTGCTTTGAGTAGCTCATAACCGCGTCCGTTCGTCATCCGATTGGTGGCTGTGAGCAAGTCGAAGGCGCGGAAGCGAACCGATTGGGATACTTGTCGCCCCTGGTTGATTGCAGCCATCAACTGACTGATGCAAAAGATTAGAACATCGCGATCGTGGATCGTGGCAAGGCCATCGGAAGACGGTTTGATCTCGATCCAGGCGTCGTTGTGTTCGTACCTGCGAGAACGTTGGTTGGGCTTGGTTGACAGGCTGAAGACGGGATGCTCCATCGACGCCATGTCACCTTTTGGGGCAGCATCGAAAATGTCGCAGACAAAGAAGTCTTGGACGGGATGACGCTCCGGCAAGAGCGGAGAGCGATTCTTGATTTGGTTCGAGCCTTCACACACCATTCGTAACCAAACGACATTTTAGACGCTTTGTCAAATTGTTTCGTCATTTCACACGCGTTGGGTCCCTTTGGTACGCATGGGGTCGATCGACATTTCGCACACGTTTTATTGATACTACGCACGCTGTTCATTGACACTTCACACACCGAGCGTCTCAGATTCGTGAGTGGATTCAAGTGCTTAATCGCAGAATTTTTCTCGTAACGCACTTCTAAACACATTAGAACACTCACCAACCGTCGATCTCATGCCATCACGAAGGCGACGAGTTCGTTCAGTTCAGTGAAGGCAATCGAAAAGATAGATCTGACTCGTAAGCGAATCGACCAATCCATGACGTCTTTTTGGTTCGACTGCCGTCCGAATGGAAGTATCGAGGCTTCCGTTGGCACGATGCCGTTCCCTCCTCTCGGTTGTTGAAACGACTGCCAGGCTCCACGGTTTATCGGCCCGCCGACAAGCAGGAAATCGGTTCCCCCTGAAGGTCGCCGCCAATTTTCAGCTTTCGCGTTCCCCTAAACCGTGGCTTTCGCTCGGCAGTTCAACCAAACAGGAGGAGACAAATATGAATGACTTACCGAAAAACCCCTACACCGAACACCGCGGCTTCAATCAAAGAGTTCGAATCGCTGAGAACAAGCTTCGGGATGCGTCGGTGAGGCAAATGCGAGAGTTGTTTGATCGTGATTTCGATGACTGTTTTGAATGCGGAGACGGTGATGCCGTTGTTTTCCAACTGATGCATACCGCTCGGGTCGAAGAAGTCGAGTATGGCTATTCCCTGTTGGCGCAGGGAATCCGTTTCCTGTTCAGCAGCAACCTGAGTTCAGATGGATTTCCAACGGCTTGGGAGTGCATTGCTTGGCCGCAACGAACGCTGCAGTTTGAGATTGCTGGAGGTGAATCATGATGCTCGCGAATACGTTGTGGACGAATTCCCAAAAGTGCTTGCATGCCGTGCCCGCACCGAAATATTGTCGATCCATGGACTCATCACGTTCCGATGAACTCGACCGTTTCAAACGCATCGATCTTGTTGCGTACGCCGGCACGCGGGGCTTCGTCGTCGATCGACGAGCCAGCAGTCGCAACAGCATCGTGATGCGTCATGCCAACGGAGACAAAATCGGCGTCGGTAAAACACCCGCTGGCACATTCGTCTACTACAACTTCAAAGGTGATGATTCCGGAACGATCATCGACTTGGTGCAGACCCTCGATGGTGGATCGCTTGGAGATGTTCGCAAGGTCCTTCGTGATTTCGACGGGTCAGTCGCGATGCATGCCCCCTCCCCCACTCTTCCTTTCAAGCTGCAGCCTTCCCAGCACGATGCCTCCCGCGTCTTGGCGGGATGGATGAAGTCGAAACCGATCGGAGCAAAGGGGCATCCGTATCTCAACGAATTTCGAGGGATCTCGGTGGATGTGCAGCACGACCCGATCTTCAAGGGACGCATTCACATTGACTCACGCGGCAATGCGGTCTTTCCTCACTACAACCAATCTGGTCTATGTGGGTACGAACTCAAAAATGGAAACGCTTCGGGAACCACGTTTACGGGTTTCAGCCCGGGCGGAGTCAAAGGTCTGGCGTGCTCTCGGCCCCGGCCCGATGACCGCGAGATGATCGTTTGCGAGACCGCCATCGATATGCTCAGCGTTGCGACACTCGAGGGCGCACACGGGAAACGCTTCTTCAGCACCGCGGGGCAGATCAGCCCAATGCAAGCAGTGTGCCTGCGATCAGCGGCCGACAAAATGCCCCGTTCAGATTCTCGGATTGTGCTGGCACTGGACCATGATCAGGGCGGGCAGATGATTGCGGCTCAAATACGCGAAGCGTTGGGTTCGATGTCGCTGCCGATTGTCGAGCACTACCCACCCAGCAAAGGCAGTGACTGGAATGATGTTCTGCTAAGTCGTCGCAAATGCGATGGTACGACGCTACAGCTCGGCTGATAATCTCATCGCTGCTTGTACGATCAATCGTGCTTGCGAACCCACGTTGATCCGATGCCAAGGTTCTACGACTTGCCGAGCATGCGATCGAGCGCCTTTGCGATTGGTCATCGATATGACGATACAGCGAATCGAATCGGCTGATCGTCGTGTCCCCGCAAGCACGATCAATCGTCTCGACTGAAAAACGACGGGCTGGCGAAGTGGTGTTACGATTTTTAGTTTATGCGATTCGGTGTTTGTACGTTTTCACGACGACACGTTGATACGCTGATGCGATTGACCGTGAATGCGATGAAGCGGTTACCCACGGATGCGATCCCCTTAGAAATGTCGTCCTGGAGTAGGGGAATGGGGCTTAGACGCACCAGATTCTTTTTCAACTGCCCCCGCCGAGCGTTTCTTCTTTTTCGATGTTTGTTTCCGCGTGGGAAGGTTGTCGTTGGTCGAGGTAAAGATCGAGCGTAAAAGCCCGTTCAGTTCATCAATGCTACCGCGAAGACGGCGGATTTCTTGAAGCAATTCTCGGTGTTCAGAATCAGACATGTCAGAGCCGTTGCCCTGGAGCCGGTGCCAGCGGTGGTTCGACGTGACTGAATCGTTCATCTATGTCAGCAGATTTTGACGAGGCCAGCATGATCGCCGCTAACCGAGATGGGGCGAGGGCTCTGCCTCGGCGTCGGTAAGAATGCAACGGCAAGCCGCTCGGCAGAAGTCCTTCGCCAGCATTCCAGTGATCATCACGCCCGACCGATCTCCAACAGCGATCGAGAACGAGGGTGCGAACCCGCCTTTTTCGAGCCACTGTTGCAGATCGTGTGCATGCTCCTTGGCCGCATCGTTCATGCCATGTGATTGCGATTCAAGCATTGCTGCAAAGGTTTCTTCCGGATCCATGATGCGGATAGTGCGATTTTCTGGGCCTGCGTGTCAACCAATTTGTTCGTTGGGCGATCCGTCCCATTCCGTTGACTGACTTTTCACGCAGCTTCCCGCCTTGCCCGCATCGCCGCAAGGGTTTTCCTGCCAGAGCATCGCTTCGCTTGTCTTCGGAAAATCGCTCCGCGAAGGCCCTTGCCCCGACGCCGGCGAACCAGGCGGGTGTTCGCTTGCATGGTCAATCAACAGAAAGGAACGACACCATGAACAACAACATCTCAACCACAAACGCAGAGCGAGGCAATCGAAAACAGAATCCGCTAACAAGTGGTGACCTGCGAAACTTCAGCGGCGATCTCGAACGGTTCCGACATGCACTCAATCGAAATGTCATCTACACGCCCGGCGTGCAATACGTGGCCGAGAAAGGGGAGGCGTACTGGCTGATCGACGCGATCGCATCCTGGATCGGTAGTGAACCATTCAACGAAGCCGTCGCGAAAGATGACCGGATCGGCGAGATGCACTTTTGGACGCTCCGACGGATCCAAGGCAACGCTGCCACACTGGAAGCAAAGGCCGACAGTCCAGACAAACCATTCATCGTCCAAGACATTGAGTTCACAGACTTTCCGCTCGACAAGATTGACATTTGGGCCGGCTTCGATGGAAAGCACTGGACGCTTTATCTACCGAGCGAGCACTAATCAAACGACGTTGCGGGCGTCGGCGGTTTCTCGTTGACGCTCGCATCGATTCCGTGCCAAAACGGCATCAAACAACAATCAATTGATAGAAAGGGCAGTCCCATGACACGCAGTTTAGAGACCGCCGCCGAAAGGTAGGGCGGCATGGCAAAGAAGAAACACGGCAACAAGCCGAAACGAGACATCTACCAGGAGGTTACCGATCGGATTATCGGATACCTAGAACAAGGCACTGCCCCGTGGGGGAACCCGATCCGTGGCGGCACCGGAGATGGATGGCCGAAGAACCTCGAGAGCGGAAAACGTTATCGCGGGATCAACGTGCTCTTGTTGGGGATGCGATCCTTCGAAGCCGGATTCAGTTCGGATTACTGGATGACGTACCGGCAGGCACAAGCCAAGAATGGGCAAGTCAAGAAAGGCGAGAAGGGCTCACTGGTCACGTTCTGGAAAATGTACACCACTCAAGACAAGGTGTCCGGGGAACCGATTGAGATCCCGATGCTCAAACACTACACGGCGTTCAACGTCGAGCAAATAGACGGAATCGAGATCCCTGATGCGTCGCCTGATCTGTCTGATGCGGAACCGTTTGAACCAATCATCGAGGCCGAACGAATCGTCACCGGATACAGGGACAAACCGAGTATCGAACATGACGGCGGAAAGCGAGCTTTCTATCGACCCGGCACCGATGGCGTTCACATGCCAAAACCAGAGAAATTCGATTCACCAGAGAATTACTATTCCGTTTTGTTCCATGAACTGACCCACTCAAGCGGGCACAGTAGCCGGCTGAACCGAGGCTTGGACACGGAGTTGGCGCCATTCGGATCGCCTGACTACAGCCGTGAAGAACTGATTGCCGAGATGGGAGCTGCGTTTCTTTGTGCCGCCAGTGGCATCAGTCCGCCCACCATTGAACAGTCCGCGTCCTATCTGCAGAGTTGGATCGACGTGCTCAAGGGCGATAGCAAACTTGTCATTGGTGCAGCCGGAGCAGCCCAAAAGGCTGTCGATCACATCCTGGGTGAAACTTTCCAGGACGCTGCCAATGTCGCCCCGACAAAAAACAAGCCGGTGACAACAGAATCGACCGTCGCCGCGGGGACCGATACCAATTCTGCTCAGCTCGATCTTTTTTGAACGCGGTGATGGGACGTTCCGGCCAAGTCATTCCCTTTCGTTGTCAATTGACTATCAGGATACGCTGCCACGCTCGTGATCCCGATCTGCAAGGGGCCGTGTTGTCGCTTCGCTCCTGCCCGCACCAAAACCCCTTGCTGACGAGATCCCGAGCGTGGCTGGGACGCGGACCATGGTCAACCAACAAAGAAAGGAAAAAGCCATGACACAAACAAACAACAATCAACCCGCCAGCACCGTTCGATCCGGAGCACTCAAAGGCGTCATCTGGAAAAACGCAGGCAAAGACGGCAAATCTGATCGCTACTCGGTCAACTATATCCGAGGCTACAAAACGGCCGAAGGTCAGTGGAAAGACACCAGCAGCTTCAGTGAAATTGACAATCTGAAACTGGGCTACCTGATCCCGAAGGTGAATGACCGGATCGCGGAGCTCAAAGCCAGCGACCGTGAACAAGAGCAAAGCAACGATACAGAGGAGGGGGGCCAATAGGCTTTTCTCCCATTGAGGGGCACGGCGACACGACGTATCGCATCGTCGTGTCGTTCATCGCGACGGCAAACCCGCAAACAATCAGCGGCTTGGCTCTACTCAAATCGAGTTTGTCCCAAATTTGGGACGAGCTTGTCGCTGTGCATCAACTGCAGTCGGACCACCCCAATGCACGAGTCGCAGCCGTCCCAAATTTGGGACGCGACCATTCACGCTGCCTGAACCGTTTCCACGTTGATCTTCATGATCTCTGCACTGGATTCGGGGCGTCGTCGTCCGCGGGGGTCGGCCTCCTCGAGCCAACGAACGGACGCCAGCCCAAACAGCGTTGCCAATTCACGCAGATTGCGACCTTCGATCGTGATCAGCGTTCGGGAGGCGGCGAATACCGTGAGCTTGATCTGGCCAGCGTCGCGACATTCGATCTCGCGAACATCGGAATAGGAATAGCTCAACCAACGACCGTCATTGAGTCGCAGCTGGAACATCATCGGTGGCATCTCTGCGGGGAGTGCCGACGCATAGGGCGGCGTCTCAGTGTTCTGCTCAGTGACAGGAACCGATCGCAAGGTAGGTCCGCCTTGGCTGTTTTGAAATGCTCTGGACGCGTGGGACATGACTAGATGCTCCTTCGAACATGTGGCGTTGGACGACGATCGTTGCGTTGGTGAACACGGCGATCAGGGGACTGCGATGGGCGTCGGCGGTTCATGGCATTCGATCTCAGCCATGTTCGGACGCGACTTCGGAAGGCTTCGAAGTGGCGCCGATGACTCGATCGCTGACGCATCGGAAGATCGATCTGCGGAGTAGGGGACTCGCTTTTCTTTGTCTCGTCTGGCCCCCGTGTCTTCTGCCCAACGAGTTCTGTCGCCGACATCTGTTGGCCGCTGCGTTCAATCGCTCGCCTGACCTTGGATTTGTCGTCGACATAGATCACCACATCTTCGCTACCGCGTGACGCAGTCACGTACAGCGTTTTGGCGTTGATCGCGGGCAGGGAAGTCGCACCCATCGCAGAGATGACCACGTCCCTGTCTTTGCCCTGACTGGCATGGCTGGTAATCACGTATCCCAAGTCCAAATGCCCGTAGTCTCTGGAGACAACCTGCCCGCCTTTCAAAACCAGGTTTCCGCTCGAGTCAAAGCCTTTGACTTCGTCCAGTCGGCCATTGCTCAAGCGGGTTTGTCCGTTCTTGGTTGTCCCACCCAGGCTGAAGCGGATCTTGTCGCCAGCGGCAAGTTGAACTTCGTCTTCGCGGTAAACCTCGAATCGATCAGGTGTCGCGATTGGAAGCCTCTTGCGGTCACCATTGCTCAACGAGATCAACTCGACTTCATTTTCGACTGCCCCCGCGACGCGGTAGCGTTCGCCTCGTTTGATGCCCCCGCGTGCATTCTGATGAAATTGAACAATCGCCCCAGCTTGCTCCGCGTAGGTGGCGGCTTCGCGTTTTTGGGCTTCTGTCAGGTTCATTGACTTCAGCTGAATAAAGGGACGTTCTTGCTCAGCAAGCTTGCCACGCTCGCGAAGCGAGCGTCGAATTTCACCGGTCGCCGCGGCGGCTTCCGCGTGCGTTGGGGCCACGACCAATGTGGACTTGCCCTTGTCCATTGCCGAAAGAAAACCCGCTGCCAAGACCTCATGTTTGTTGTCGGCATCGATCTCTTGGATCTTCCCCATCGCATCGAGCATGTCAAACCCGGCCAGCAGTCCGGACTTGCCGGTACGCTCGTCGATCTCGTGTCCACGACTGATCGTTTCCACGGCCTTACGATACTGACCTTTCTGGCGTTGGATGACTTCCACGCGGGCGATGTTCAAGCCGGCTTCTCTTTCGAGCAGCCGCATCGCTTCGCCTCGGCGGGGCGATGCGTGTTGCCGTGTGTCACCAGAGAGTACCACGCGAGCATTCTGCTCTTTGGCGATATCGAAAACGGCGTTGAGTGACCGCACGTCCATCAATCCCGCTTCATCGATCCAGATCACTTGGTCGTGGACCTCGGGATGCAACTTGGTGTTCCGGATCAAATGCTCGACCGTTTGCGTTTGCTGGAACCCTTTGCTTTGCAGGACTTCCTTCGCGCCTGTGCTGGGCGCGAACGTAAACAGTTTCTTGTCGTTCTGCGCAATTGCATCGGCAGCCTCCTGCATGAGCGACGACTTTCCTGTGCCCGCGCCACCGGTGACCGCCATGACGGTATCACGGCATGTCAGGACATGATTGACGGCCGCTTTTTGTTGTTCGTTCAGCCAGTCGCGATCAAATCGATGTTCTTGCTTCCCAATTGCCTGCCTGGTTCCGCGTCCATCGCGTGCGAAATCGATCAAACGCTTTTCAGCGTCGAGCACTTCTTGGGTCGTGACGAACGACCGGGATGCACCATCCTGGTCGAGGCTTCGCTGAATGATTGGTTGTCGATCGAGTGTTCGTTCAATCTCTTCCGGTGTGAATGTCAGCCCATGCTCCAATGCGGTCGCAACGACCTGATGTCGCTCCACGGTAGAATGACGGAACAGGTGATGATCGAGAGCGTATTCGACAGAGACGTTCGCCTCGCAATGCTCTTCGCCGCCATTGCCTCGGACACTTCGCATCGCCAGTCGTTCGAACGCCTTACGTTCTTCATCGTTCAATCGCGACGTCCATTCGTCCCGCAGTCGTTCGACTGACGTGCCAAGTTCCTTCTTCTCGCGAGTCTGCTTGCCGAGCGTTGCCTTCTTTGCCGCGTCATGGACGCCTTTGGCCCGAGCGGCTTCCTCGACCTGCTGGGTTCGTTTGCTGAACTTTTCAATCGTCCTGCGATCCAATCCATCGATCTCCCAGCCCGCTTTGATGCGTCCTGATTGGGCAAAGCGAGTAGGGCTCACGGCGTAGCCAAGTTGATCACGCAGCCGCCGAGCAAGTCGCGATTCGAACTTGGCTTGCAGGCTGGCTCGCTGGCGAACGATCTCCTCCATCTGCCCTGCGTAGTGTTTGCCGTCTTGATGGGTCCAATTGATGACAAAAGCATGGATGTGCAAATGCGGATCCGCTTTGCCATCGACTGGGCGAGACGTTTTGTGGAGGAAATCAGCGTAGATCAATTCACCGGTAGTCGACTTCTGCTCGCTGCTGTGATGCTCGCCGTGCCGGACACGGCGTTGCATCAACGGTTCGACGTCTTTGGTCATTGTCTCACGCACTGCTTCGCGAAGTGCTTCGATCAATCGTTCGTCTTCGTTGATGGCCCACGCGAGTGACACCGATTTTGGGACCGAAAATGTCAGATCCATCCCAGGACGACGGTCCTTGCGATTGCGCTGCGTGAGTGGTTGGCCAGTGTTTGGATGTTGGCCCTGAAGCAATGCGGAAAACTGATCTTTGGTCACATCTGTGCCACGACCTAATCCCAATGTCTCGGCTCCTTTGCCGTGCCATTGACCATTGATCTCTTGGCCGAGGTAATAGTCGCCCTGAGTGAGCACCTGGTCAAAATATTGACGCGTCGCAGCGATGTTTTTGCTCTGTGTCGCGATCAGCATGATGCACCCGATGACGTTCCGGGATGGGCGTCAGTATGGAAGAAAAAGTTAGATAGGCTTGTCCCCTAAGCACTGCTTAGGCATTAAACCGTGACACGAAAAAAACGCAAATGCAACGCGTCATAGCAGGTCTATCCACAGGCAATCGCGGTGCTACTATTCAAGAAGAAGATCGAATGCCACCCGTTACCAAGGAGCACACAGTGTCGCGGACCACTGTTACGACGCGGTGCAGATTGAAGGAGCCACGCTCAAGCGTTTGAAGAAAGATGGATTGCTTTGGCCCACATCTAGAAGGATCCAAGGCTGCGACGACCACCCGTCTCGAAAGAACTCGATTGCCTAGCTTCGCCAGCAGTTGCTTGCTGGACGAGTCGAGGCTTTGGCAGTTGCTTTTCAATTGCCGTCTCAACGGGATGATTGGAGTTCGTTAAGATGCTTGCAAAATGATCGTCGATCGTGCAAAAGTGCGAGAGCGGAGGCTGAACTGAACAATGCCATCGCAGGGTATCTGGGCGAGGTACAGATGCCGGTAAAAGGGAATGCCAAATGAGCGACATGACATCAAACGACGAATACCGCGATTGGATTGTTTCAATCAAAAGTCGTGTTCAGACGTCCCAGGTCAAAGCCGCCGTTTCGGTGAACGTCGCAATGCTGGAACTCTACTGGTTCATTGGCGATCAGATCGTCGAGCGGCAAGAGAACGCCGGTTGGGGAAGCGGCTTTTTGAAACAGATGAGTCAAGATCTGCTCACCGAATTTCCCGACACGAAGGGGTTCTCGGTCCGGAACCTTCAGCGAATGCGGCGGTGGTACCTGTTTTGGTCAGGTGCGGTGGAAATCGGGCAACAGTCTGTTGCCCAAACTGCGCCACAACCTGTGGCCAAATCAATTTCAAATGCGCCACAGCTTGTGGCGCAAATACCGTGGGGCCACAACGGATTGATCCTTGAAAAGCTCAGCGAGCCAGCCGACGCCCTGTTCTACGTCCAAAAAACAATCGAGAACAATTGGTCGCGAGCCGTCCTGACGCACCAGATCGAATCCGGCCTGCACTTGCGAGAAGGCAAGGCGATCGACAACTTCGAAGCTACGCTACCCAAACCTGAGAGCGACCTCGCCCGGCAGGTGCTCCGTGATCCGTACAACTTCGATTTCCTGGCGCTGACAGAGCGACACAACGAACGGGAGCTCGAAGACGGTCTGATCGACCACCTGACCAAGTTTCTGCTCGAACTCGGTGCGGGCTTTGCCTTCGTCGGTCGGCAATACAAGCTCAACGTCGATGGCGATGAGTACAGCATCGACCTACTGTTCTATCACTTGAAGCTGCACTGCTATGTCGTCATCGAGTTGAAGGTCGACAAGTTCAAACCCGAGTACGCCGGCAAGCTGAACTTCTACATCTCAGCAGTCGACAGCCAGATCCGCACCGAAGCCGACGGCCCCACACTTGGGATCCTGATCTGCAAAAGCAAGAGTGACATCAAAGTCGAATACTCACTCCGCGACCTCAAGAAACCAATCGGCGTCAGCGAATACCAAATCACCGAGACACTTCCAGATAACCTTCGGTCTTCGTTGCCAACCATCGAGCAAATTGAAGCAGAATTCGGCGGCGCTGAAGACTGACGCCGATTTGTCCAGATTTGCCCGAGCTGAGAGAAGCACCAGACAAGTCCGATCAGTTCAACTCCCATCGGTCCACAAGCAGTTCAAGTAGATCGTTCTGGCGACTCGCGACTACCGACTCGTCCCACTTGGTGTTTGGCACAACCTGCGTGGTCATAATGAAGGACGCAACCCCGTCTTTCCCTTTGAAATACGCCGACTTCTTTTTCTCGAAGTCGTAATTACTCGCCTTCGAGTTGCGACGTCGATTCAAAGGAGCGAGGTTGGCCAGTCGGTGAACCCAATAGCGGCGCTGCTTCTCATCCGGCCACCACTGTTCCCACGGACTGCTGGGCTTGACCGTCTGTGGCGGCACGTGTTCGAGCGTCAAAAGGTTGCGGTCGTACTCCGCCGCCGAATCAGACAAGAAGCAATCCGTGCGAAGGATTATGTAGCTTCGACGAGATGGGGAAAGCGTGTAGATCTCACCAGAAAGAACATCTTTGAACTCGCTCTTTTCATCGGCACGTAGTTCAATGCTGTTCAGTTTTGCATTGCCTGGATCACGTTCCAATTCCGACAACAGTTCAACGAGCCGACGAGTCAAGCGGTCAAGACGATCAACGACTAAACGCGTGATCGTTTTGGCTTTTACGCCGGCCAACAATTATTTCGTCGCTTGGCGGTCCAGCGTATCGCTGGATTCTGTTTAATCGATGAAAGAACCTGCCACATGCCAACCTCGTGCATCAACGGCCGATTAGCATACGTCGACTTGGACTTCGTAAGGTATCAATTCCACTCTGCCACCTCGCGACTGGCAGGCATAGATGGCAGCGGATTTCGAGGCTGTCGGATCGTTCATTCGATCCATTTTGCTGCGCGACCTTAGTATCGAAGCTCAAATAGACCGCCTGCGCCACCGCTCGCGGCTATGTAGGGATAGACCTGCATGTTGCCGCCCGCCATTTCGGTTCGGTCGATCGCGGTGGCGGCGACATAGGCCATCCACCAGCCTAGTGCGACTTGGGATGGGTAGTGATCGTCGTCGTTGACTCGCGACAAAGGTCCGAGAAGCGATCCGGCGTAGAAAGTGGCTTTGAGCCAACGTCGGTCCGTCATCTTGGCCGCGTTGATGAACGGCAGCGACGACATGAAGGCGTGGCCGCTGATACCGTTGTTGTCTTGAAAGGGAAGCCAACGCGAACCACGGTCTTTTTCTCCCGGCCGCGAACCACCCGTCAGGCGCTGAGCCGAGATCATGGGCGGCGCACCGACTAAGAATGAACGCAATGAACGCTCGCCCCAACGTCCGGTCGTTACTAGCACGTGTGTCTTGTCGAAATAAGCTCCGACCGCCCATGCGGTCGCGTAGATCGGCAACGTGTAGCGACCATTGCCGAGTTCCTTACTACCATGCAGACCCTCAAACCAATCGTCACTGGTCGCACCGCGAACACTGCCTTGAAAATGGTCCTGTAGTTGCTGATCTAACTGCGTATTGGCAACGGCGGCACCAATCAAAAATCCGCCGGCGAGGAGCTTGAACGAATGAACGTCGTAGTAATTACTGTGATCCGACTTGATGCGTTGCCAAAGCGTGCCGCGATCAACGACGATGGGGCGTTTCGCTGCTGACGCTTGGCTTTCAAGCAAGTACTGATCAAAGATGTCGTCGCAGTCCGCGGGACCAAGTTGTTGGGGGCGAGATCGAATGTGACCGGCGTGACATTTTCCTCCCAAGTGCTGGGAAGCGAAACCAACCGGGTCGGCGGGGGGCACTGCGCTGAAGTGATCTTCCGCCGAACTCGGCGTTGTTATCATCCAAGCAAATAGGGCGAACAAGAGAGCGGTGCGATTCATGCAGATTCCAAATTCAACCTGACGCCTGCGCGAAACCAGCCTTGGCACGGTCCTCACGGACGCGTCGGGTTAGTGCGGTGTAAGACGCTTTACTACGAACTCATTAGTTGTCATCGCAAGTCCATTTGATAACGGCTAAACCGGGCTTGCTAAAAAACTAAGCAATTCGTATCATTCAACCATTCACCCCACACGGACGTGGTCCCATCAAGATGAACACACAACCTTCTCGTCGGCCACTCGACGCTTCAATGACCACTCGGCGGGCCGGCTTCACCGTGCTTGAATTGCTCGTCGTGATATCGATTATCGGCATCCTCGCTGGACTGCTGCTGCCCGCTCTGGGAACCGCTCGCGAGACCGTTCGAAGAGTCCAATGCACCAGTCATCTGCGTGAAGTTGGTTTGGCTATGCACAATCATCACGCGGCCAAGAACAAGTTGCCGGCCGGTTGGACGTTCGACCCTACCGAGTCTTCGGCGTACGGATGGGTCGTGCCGTTGTTGCCGTATTTGGAACAGCCCGCACTGGCCGGTCAAGTAAACATCAAGCTGCCGCTGAGTGATCCGCGACACAACAAGGCTCGCGAAATGTCGCTGGCCACAATGCTGTGTCCGTCCGACATCACTGAGCCGATGTTCACATTGTTCGAAAATCACGAAGACGATGATGAGGACGAAGGACCGCCGTCGATGGCGGCGGCTTTCAGTGCTACCGCCGAACCGGTGGCATTGATGCGTCTGCCAACTGTCAACTACGTCGCCATGTTCGGCACAATCGAGGCCGATGATGAGATTCCTGCTCCGATCGGCGACGGCGCGTTCATTGAAAACAAGTCCCGCCGCTTTCGCGATTTTCAGCGTGGTCTATCGAACACTTTGATAGCCGGCGAACGCACGATGGCCCAAGTTCCCTCGACGTGGATCGGCGTCAGTCTTGCGGGCGAGGACGCGGCGGCCCGCTTGGTCGGTTCCAGCCTCGAAGGCATCAACAATCCCCTTGCCGATGAATGCGACTACTCAAGCCGTCACCCCGGCGGAGCCAATTTCCTGTGGGGCGACGGCCACGTGTCGTTCGTCACCGAAGACGTAGATTTGCGTTTGTATCATCAATGGTCACAGCTTCGCGAATCCGCCACTAATTAAACTCATTTCAGTCTTCGCTCTTTTACTCTTCACATTTTAAACTTCAGTCCATGCCACGATCAAAAAAGCTCGTCGAACTGACCAAGTGCGAAGCCGAAGTTATGGAGGTGGTCTGGGACAAGGGCAGTGTTACGGTAGGTGAAGTGGTCGAGTCCATCGACCGTGACTTGGCGTATACGACCGTGCTGACGACGATGAAGATTCTGGAAGACAAAAAGATCGTCCGTCGGGGAACGAAGATTGGTCGAGCGTTCACATACAAACCGAAAGTGTCGCAAAAGCAAGTCCGGGAGGGCATGATTAAATCGCTCGCCGATCAGTTGTTCGGCGGATCGACGCGGTCGTTGGTTTTGAGTCTCCTACAATCTGATACGGTGTCTGCCGAAGACATCGAGGCCGTCAAGAAAGCCGCCGACAAACTCGGAGACTCGTAGTGGATTCCCGGTTCGCCTTTGAAGTCGGCTGCACACTGTGTTTGCAAATCACCGTGATCATTGCAGCGACGCTGATCCTGCAACGCTGGATCGCCGATGCGCGGTCGCAGTGTCGGCTGTGGACGATCTGTTTCGTTTGCGTGATCGGATTGGTCGCCGCCGGATTGTTGTTGCCGCATCGTCGATTGTTCGATTTCCCCGGCGACCGGTCTCGCGAATCCATGCTCAGTCTTGTCGTTTTGCAAACTCGAATCGCGATCGCACTGGCCAGCGTTTGGGCCGTCGGTGCTGCGTTGTCGGTGCTGAGGCGGGTGACGCTGTGCGTTGGTTTGCTGCGGTTTTTGAAAACGCACTGTGAATCGGTCGACGCCGAAGCATTGTTGAAACGGACTGGCGTGAAATCACTAGCCGACGAAAATCTCTCCATTCTGACCTCCGGTCGAATCCAAGGGCCGTTTTGTTGGCAGTTGCATCGTCCGGTCATCGTATTGCCCGCGTTTTTGCTAGCCGACGATGACGCGACGCTGCGGCATGTTCTGCTGCACGAAGTCGAACACCTGCGAACCCAGCACCCGATGCAGCACTTCTTGCAAGGCGTCTGCTCAACCGTATTCTGGTTTCATCCGATGGTTTGGATGGCGGCGCGCGACGCGGAACTGACCCGCGAGTATCTGTGCGACGAAGTGGCCGCCAAGACCGCCGGCAAGTTCGGGGCTTATCTGCGAACACTGGCCAAGGTCGCCGAGCGTTGCGGCAGTGTGTCGTGTACCGAAGTTCCGAAGGGAACGTTGGCGTTCGGCAACCAGCCCAGTGCTCTTGTTCGTCGAAGCAATCGTTTGGTCGAATTGGCCGAAGGCAACCCGCCGGAATCTCGCTGGCGCGGGATCGCGGCGATGGCGGTTTTGCTGCTGGGTGCCGTGCTAATTCAACAAGTCTGGTTGCCCACCAACGCGATGGCGTCGAGGCGAAGCGATTGGTCTCCTTGGCCGACGTGGACGGCGAGCGCATTGCATGAAGCCGGCGTGCAAGTCCGCGACTTTGAATTGTTCGAGGATCGCGTGCAGATGCACGAATTGCTGTACGACGACGATTGACCGCCAACCCGGCGCGTCAACGAAGACTTGGCCGATCAAGGTCCTCGCTGACGCATCGGGTTGTTTCTTGGACCCAACTCCTAAAGAAATAGTGGAATGGATCGCAGACAACCACTCGCCTCACGATGGACTCGGCGAGCCTTTATGACTTCGCTGCTCGCGCCGTTGGGCTACGTCGGCTACCGCGTCGCCGCTCACAATCAATGGATCATCGTAACGCGGGGGCGTCGTGCATTCGATGCCGGAATCGAACCCAAGCCCGTTGGTAGTCGCAGCGGGTTCAGCATGCTGGTCGTTGGCGACACCGGCAAAGACACCTTTCGACGATCGGCCGTCGTCGAAGCCATGCGGAAGCACGCCGCATGGTCGCGGCCGGACGCAGCAATGTTGCTGGGCGACAACTTCTACGAACGCGGCGTCGATTCCGTCGACGATCCGCGTTTCGACAGCGATTTTGAATCGTTGTTCGACGCCGACTCGTTCGACATGCCATTCTATGTTTGCTTGGGCAACCACGACGTTCACGGCGACGCGGACGCACAGGTGCAATACACGGACCGTAGCAAGCGATGGAAGATGCCGGCCCGCTACTTCAAGACACGGGAAACGGCCGGCGATCAAGCGATCGACATTTTTGTGCTCGATACCAACACCATGATGACCGATTCGGCTGAGGCCGACGAGCAAATGAGTTGGTTCCGTTACAACCTGTCCACCAGCAATGCCGATTACAAGTTGGTCGTTGGTCACCATCCGGCCATGACCGGTGGACAACATGAAGTCGCCGAGCGAATTGGCCGAGTCCTGCCACCGGTGTTTGAGGAATTCGGTGTCGATGTGTACCTGGCCGGCCACGACCACGATTTGCAGTTGCTGCAATTCGACGCCGGTTGGTTGCAAGTCGTCAGCGGAGCGGGCTCAAAACTCCGCAGCACGTCGTGGATCGACGAAACCGTGTTCGCCGAAGCCACCGCCGGCTTTTGCTGGTTACTGGTCGATGAAAATGGACTTTCGCTTTCGTACTACGACACCGAAGAGCGACTCTTTACGCACCGCGTCCCGAAGTCAAAGGGCAAGCAAGCAGGCGAGTCCCTAGCCGCTTCCGTTTTGCCGTGAACTACTAAAATGTTACGAGTTGGCGTTGCGAGGAAGTACCGACAATCCGTAATCATAACACCGAACGAACTACTAAGACAATCGTATCAAGGAAGTGCAAGGATGCACGACGCAAAACAACACCCACGATCTATCTCACTGATTCTACCGGCGTGGAACGAATCCGAAGTGATTGCGACAGCTGTGGCCGAGGCCGACGCGGCTCTTTCGCAAGTCGCCGACGACTACGAAGTGATTGTCGTCGATGACGGAAGTACCGATGACACCGCGAAGATCGTTCGCGAGTTATCAGCCAGCAACGATCGCGTTCGCATGGTGCAGCATTCGCCCAACCGAGGTTACGGTGCTGCGATCCGCTCGGGCTTTGCGGCGGCGGAGAAATCGTTCGTGGTTTTCACCGACGCGGATTGTCAGTTCGATTTGACGGAACTGGATCGTTTCGTGTTGCTGTCCAGTCGCTATGACATCGTCTGCGGATACCGCATCGACCGTAAAGACACGCCGCTGCGTTGTTTGTACTCGAAGGTCTACAACCTGCTCGTTCGCTTGTTGCTGGGCACGGGCGTTCGGGACGTGGATTGTGCTCTGAAGATGTTCGACCGTGACGTAGCGAAGAAGCTGCGAATTACCGGCAACGGATTCTTGGTCAATTCCGAGATGCTGGTGCAGGCTCGGCAACTCGGTTGCACCGTTTGCGAAGTCGGCGTGTCGCACCGTCCGCGAACGTTGGGTGAGAGTACCGTGTCGGTTGGACATATCCCGAAGGTGCTGACGGCGCTGGTCAGGTACTGGTGGAACGAGGTGCAGTTTCCGGTTGCAGCGACAACACAACCCGAAACGCAACTCGTCAACAGTTTCGAAACTCCTGCGGCGAATGCGGGCGACCGAAAGTCTAGGCGACTTCCGCTACTTAAATTCGGCTTACTGCTAGTCGCAGCCGTCTTCATGCTGACCAATCTCGGATATCCGCTAATTGACAGAGACGAAACTCGCTACGCCGAGATCCCTCGCGAGATGATCGCGACGGGGAATTGGATTCTGCCGCAACTGAATTTTCAAACCTACTACGACAAACCGCCGCTGCTGTATTGGTTGTGTGCGGTCAGTTTCAAACTGTTCGGAATTGGCGAAGCATCGGCAAGACTTGTACCGGCACTGGCAGCGCTGGGCACACTCGCGTCGACTATGTTCTTCGGATCGCGAATTTTTGGGCAACGCACTGGAATGCTTGCCGGAATTGTGTTGTTCCTGTCGGTCGGTTTCGCGTTCACGAGTCGGTACTTGTTGCTCGACGGTGTGTTGTCGCTGTTCGTGTCGCTCTCGTTGTTTACTGCATATGAAGCAGTCCGATCACGACGATTGCATCTCGGCTGGTGGATCGCATCGGCCGTTTGCATCGGACTCGCATTCTTGACCAAAGGCCCAATCGCGATCGTGCTTTGGCTGCCGCCGGTTTTTGCGTTCGCTTGGCTGTCGGAAGCTCACGCAAAGATCCGGTGGTGGCATTACGGCCTGCTTGGCAGCATCGCGGCGGTGATTACCGTCCCTTGGTTCGTACTGGTACACCAGCAAGATCCGACGTTTCTGGTCGAGTTCTTCTACAGGCACAACGTCGCTCGATTCGCTGGCGAGTTTCATCCCAAACCGATCTGGTTCTTCGTTCCGGTGTTGTTGATTGCCGGTCACCCGTGGTCGTTCCTGACCATTCCCTACGCCAAATTCTTGCTCGGCCGCGGCGAATCGGCAAGAACCAAACGACCGCCAGCGGTAGGCTACCTGTTGCTTTGGAGCGTCTGGTGCTTCGTGTTCTTTTCACTCTCCGCCTGCAAGTTGCCGACCTACCTGTTGCCCGCCGCGCCGGCGTTTGCGCTAATGATCGGGCACTACCTTAACGAAGTGCTCAAAGACGCTGCCAACCCGACCGAATACTTGTTCGCCCGATTCTGGTCCGCTCGCACGGCGACCGCGACAACCTGCTTTGCCGGCGTTTCGTTCGTGCTGTTCGTGATTGTCTGGACCGAAGCGACTAGCTTGTCGTTGTTCGGCTGGGCGATGTTCTGGGCGATGCTGTTGATGATATCGCTGCTGTTGATGGCAGAGCGGCATCAAGCCAAGGTCGCGTGGGCATCATCGGCTGGCGTCGCGTTCGTATTCGCCATCATGGTGATGCATCAAATGGTGCCAGCTTACAGTCGCTCGCAAACGCTGTTCGGAGACACCTCACCGCTCGCCGATCAAATCGCCGTCACCAAGCAAACTCCAATCGCCACGATCGACCATGAGTTTTCCGAAGTTCCGTTCTACTTAGACCGCAGCGACATCCAGAACTTCGACAGTGTCGCCGACACGGGTCTCGCCGACTTCGTGTCGAATTCCGGCAAGGCGATCTTAATCGTGGACGATCGAATCACCGTCAGCGCGCTGGCCGAACAAATGCCCAAGACGGCCAAGCTCACCGAAGTCGGCCAACGCGGTCCCGCCACGATTTTCCAAGCCACCAACACCGCCAGCCCTACGCAGATCGCGGCGAAGCCGGTGGCTCCAAGCGAAAGAGCCAAGCGATGAAGTGGCTCATGCGATGGTTGCTCGCTTCGCAGCCCCGCTTCCGGCCCTGCGACGGATGCGTCCCCTGTGACCTTGTCATCGTTCGCCAGCTTGCCGATGCCTTGGAAGCTCGCGAGGCGACGGATGCTGAACTGGCAAAGCAAAGGGAACTGACATGTTGACGACGATCCAACGACGGATCGCTCGTGACATCCTCGTCACGTTCTTCGTATCTCTGTTCGTGATCACGATGCTGGTGATGTTCATCGGTGTCGCCCGCGAGGCGATCAATCAGGGACTCGGGCCCGTGGGTGTCTTGAGACTAATTCCGTTTTCTCTGCCTAATGCACTGTCGCTTGCGGTACCGGGTACGGCGCTGTTCAGCGTATGCACCGTTTACGGTCGCATGTCGGTCGACAATGAATTTATTGCCATGCAGTCGGTCGGTATCTCGTTGCTGCCGTCGATCATTCCTGCGGTCCTGTTGACTGCCACCCTAAGTATCGCGACCGTCGGGCTGATCAACATCGCATTCACTTGGGGATTTCATGGCGTGCAGCGAGTTGTTTTGTCATCGGTCGAAAACATCGCCTACAACAAACTACAGCGTGACCACAGCTTTCAGCACGACAGTTTTTCCATGTCGGTGCGTGATGTCAGCGGACGGGATCTGGTGCAGCCGCAAATCAAGATCAGCCGACCCGGAGCGGAGCCCATCACGATTACTGCGAACACGGCGCAGCTCAGCTATCAAGCGGACGATGAGAGCTTGCAACTTAGCATCACCAACAGTCGGGCTGACGTGGGCGGCGTGGCGTCCTTTAACAACCCCGGAACTTTTGTGCACGCGATTCCGCTCGGCATGAAGCCGGAAGTCAATTTACTGAAAGCGCATCCGTCGCACATGGCGATGCGAGACTTGCCGACCGCGTCGCTGAGGCAAAGCGACGATATTCGTCGCAGCGAGAATGCGATCGCGGTTCACACAGCATTCAGCATCCTGATGTCGCGGACCGACGAAATCAGTAGTCCTGAATCAGACTCTCGGCTGGCGGCCGTTGCGGGCGGACGCCAACGACTGCACCGCATCGGCACCGAAATGCACCGCCGTTGGGCCAGCGGGTTCACTTGCTTGGCAATGTCGTTGATCGGCATTCCGCTGGCGATCCGCATGAAGGCGTCGGACACGATGACAACGTTTGGCGTCGTGTTTCTGCCGACGGTGTTGATCTACTACCCGATCTTTGCGTTGACGCTGGACATGGCCAAGGACGGACGATTAGTTCCCCAAGGCGTCTGGATCGCGAACCTCCTGTTTATCTTCGTTAGCGTCTTGATGATGCGACGACTTGTCTATCAACCCGCGTGATCACCCATGTTGTTTCCTTACAAAGCGAAGATGCGACAAGTGTGGGACGATCACTTCCCCGCGCCTGCGCAACAGGCAGTTTCCCCCGCCAGCGGTTGGTCGCGGCGTCAACGTTGCGTGGCATGGGTGACGCTGATTGCCGCCGCGTGCGTGGTCCTCGTTCCGAACTTGGCTTACCCGTTGATCGAACCTGATGAGACACGGTACGCGCAAATCGCAATCGAAATGATCGACTCACGCGATTGGGTCACGCCGACCCTGGACGGCAAGGCCTATCTGGACAAACCGCCATTGATGTATTGGTTGACGGCATTGTCGTTTCGGGCATTCGGCACGACGGAAACGGCGGCACGACTGCCGTCAATGGTGTCGGCGCTGGCGACGATTCTGTTCGTGTTCGGTTGGGGTAGCCGTGTGGTGGGGCGACGATCGGCTTGGTTGGGCGCCATGGCGTTGTCTTTGTGTGGCGGATTCGTGCTCTCGGGTCGCTTTTTAATTCTTGATTCGTTGTTGACGTTCCTCACGACCCTTTGCCTGTTGTCCGGTTACATCGCGGTCCGAGGCCAACGCCATCGCCCGGTATGGTGGATGGTGTCGGGTGTCGCCTGCGCTTTGGGAGTGTTGACCAAAGGCCCAGTGGCATTGGTGCTGTGCGCGCCGACGTTGATCGCCAGCGGTTGGTTGCGGGCCGATCACAGTCGAACTCGTGTGCTGCACTGGGTCGCGTTCGTCGTGCCGATGGTGGTCGTTTGCGTGCCGTGGTACATCGCGGTGGCCAAATTTAATTCGCAATTCGTGGACTACTTTTTCTGGGAGCACAACTATCAACGGTTCATGAGAGGGTCGAATCACGAGCAGCCGTTTTGGTTCTACATTCCCATCGTGTTCGCAGCAATGTTTCCGGCGTCGTTGTTGTTGCCTTCGGTGGGTGTGTTCGTGGCAAGTTCGGCCGGTCGCAAGCGCTCGCTGCGTTCCAAGGATCTTGGCTTCTTGGTTTGTGGATCGGTCTGGATCCTGGCGTTCTTCTCGGCGGCCAGTTGCAAATTGCCGACCTACATTTTGCCCGCGATCCCGCTAGTCTGCTTGGCGATGGGCGTGATGCTGGATCAAACCGTGTTTCGGCGCGGTGCGGCGGATCGAATCACGAACTACTTGATTCCGTTTCCGCGGCGAGCGACCATGATTTTGATCTTGGCTTGTGGAGCCATGGTCGGTGTCGACGCATGGTTGGCGGGTTCTGTTTCGCCAGTCAGTGTGATGGTGGGAATCGGGTGCGTCGCCGTGTTGGCCTTCATGCTGGCGAATTGGAATCGTGATATCGCGGCGGGCCGATTGGCTTGGGCGGGAACGGCCATGGTCTCAGTTGGTGTGATATTGTTCGCATCCACGGTTCTATTGCCCACCATCTCTTCCGAACGATCGGTTTACGTTGAAACTTGCCGAGTCGCTAAAGATGACGCCGATGCGGCGATCGTTTTCTTTGGCGAAAAGCCGCACGGGGCGAGCTTTCAGTTATCGCAGCGTCAGACAGTGGCGTTTTCGATTGAGTGGGAAGACGAGTTCGTCGGTTTCGCGTCGAATCAACGCGATTTTGTTTTGGTAACCGATGACGCGAGAATCGAACGGACGCGAGAGGTTTTGGCTTCGACGCATCGTTTGACAGTTTCACCTCGCCACGAACATGTCTATCGAGCGACACGCATCACGCAGGCCAAAGAGACGGTCGCGTCGGCTGGGAAGGTGAATCGTTAGATGGAAATGAGTTGGTTTTACTTGGGTGGCATGCTCGTTCTCGTTCTTTCGCTTGGCGGCGTTGCCATTGCTCACGACGGTTTCGTCTGGGATGACGCCGACCTTATCGAGCAAACGGATTTTCGCAATTCCGTAACAGGCGACATCGCCGCGTTCAGCGTTGACGGTTGCGATCCCTGCCTGGGCAGCACGACAGAAAACGATCAATGGCATCTGCTCCCCGACGGTTTGTTGTGGCAATCGTACTTGGCCGCTCCGCAAGAGCCACGCATCTCGACTGTCATCTTTGGTGACAACAAGGACGGCATTTTCTGGGACGCAACGCTTGGTGGACGCGTCGGATTGCTCCGCTACGGAACCGGCGAAGCTCGCGGTGCATCCGGTTGGCAATGGGATTTGGAAGGGGCAGTGATCACTCGGTTAGATCTATTGCACGCCGAAGATGTCGAGTCAATGGATTATCGGTTTGGAACGGAAATGTCGTGGGCCGAAGGTCCGTGGGCAATGAAGTTCGGGTACTTTCACATCAGCTCGCACGTCGGTGACGAATACTTGATCCGCAATCCGACGTTCACACGAATCAACTACGTCACCGAGTCATGGATTGTCGGCGGCAGCTATCGGCCGCGTGACGACATGCGGCTGTACGGCGAGATTGCAAACGCGTTTCGTGCTTCCGGTGGAGCAAAGCGGTATCAGTTCCAGACCGGAGCCGAGTACATGCCAATCGCGAAAAACGTGCGGAGAGGCGCTCCGTTCGCAGCCGTCAATTTGAACTTTCGCGAAGCAGTCGATTACGACGTTTCCACCACGGTGCAAGCGGGATGGTCGTTCCAAAGCTTGAAATCGGGACGTCGAATTCGATTTGGTGCCCAGTACGGTGACGGCCCAACAAGCCAATTCTCGTTCTTTCAACGTCGTGAGTCGTGCCTTGGATTGGGAGTCTGGTTTGACTACTAACGCATCACTTCGCATTGACGGTTACGGCGTGAACCTGTTGCACCGCCAGTGGCTTCGCTACTTAATCGCCGGTGCGTTTACGGCGTTGGTCGATCTTCTCGGCTTTCACCTGCTGGAAACCTTCGTCCTACCGTGTGACAGCATCAGCATCAGCGAGATCGTTAGATCAAGACATTTCGTGATCGACAAGACGGTTGCGTTCATCATCGCCAACGCGGTGAGCTACTGGATCAATTCACGATGGGTATTCGAGCAAGGACGCCACCGCCCAACCATCGAAGCGTTTCTCTTCTTCAGTGTCTCACTGCTAAGCTATTTCAGCGGTCTGCAGTTTGGACGTCTCGTGATCAACGTTTTCAACACGCCCAGTTTGCTAGCCGCCGTCGGCTGCATCGGCTTGGCCACCGTGCTGAACTATACGATCAGAAAGATGTTTGTGTTTCGGGGATCATTTCCCCGATGCTAAAAGCTCCGTGCCGATCGTGATTAGGCCGATGCCGGTGATCACGATGAGGAAGAGTCAATCTTTCAAGACAAGTCGGTGATAAACACATCCAACTTGCGACCTCGACTATGTCGTGACACTGGTTCAATGCAGGTCGTACTTGTTCATTTTATAGTGCAGGGTACGGACGCTGATGGAGAGCGATTTGGCGGTCGCTTCGCGGTGGTGGTCGTTGGCGGCGAGCGAGTTTTCAATGCCGGATTTCTCAGCCGACTCGGTGATTTCGGCGAGGGTACGGGTGGTTTTGTCGGGCGACGATGGTTCGATTTTCGATAGTTCGGTGGGGAGGTCTGCGGCGGTGATCATGTCATTGGTGGACGTCACGACGATGCGTTCAATTATGTTCCGCAACTGGCGCACGTTGCCGGGCCAGCGGGCGTGGACGAGTTGTCGCATGGCGTCGGACTGGACGGTCTTGATCTCGCGGTTGTGACGCCGACAAAAATGGTCGAGAAAAAATTCGACTAGCAGCGGAACGTCGCCTCGCCGTGAACGCAGCGGTGGAACGTGGATGGGGACGATGTTTAGCCGGTAGTACAGGTCTTCGCGAAATGTGCTGTCGGTCAACATTTGCGAAACGTCTCGGTTGGTCGCCGATACGATTCTGGCGTCGGATCGCAACTCGGATTCGCCACCAACCCGCGTGTACGTTTGCGTTTCTAAAACTCGCAGTAGGTCGACCTGACTCTTCGCTGGAATCTCGGTGATTTCGTCCAGGAACAACGTTCCGCCGATCGCTTGTTCAAAGCAACCCGGTTTCTGACGCGACGCGCCAGTGAACGCCCCTTGCTCGTGACCAAACAGTTCGCTTTCCAGTAAAGATTCGGGAAGCGCTCCCAAATTCACCGCGATAAACCGGTTGGCCGAGCGGTTACTTTGATCGTGAATCGCTCGGGCGATCAGTTCTTTCCCAGTTCCGCTCTCGCCGTGAATCATCACCGTCGCGTCGGTCGATCCAATTTGTCGAATCTGAATCAACAACTCTTGCACCGCTTGGCTGTTGCCAACGATTCCGGATACTTCCCCGGCCGCCGCCAGTTTCTCCTTCAGCTCGTGGTTTTCGTCGAGTAACCGATGGTGTTCAACCGCCTTGATGACTTGCTCGCGAATCAGATTTAGGTCGACCGGTTTGCTGATGAAATCGAACGCGCCACGGCGCATCGCGTCCACGGCCGTTTCCATGGTGCCATGAGCGGTCATGACGATGGTCGTCGTTTCCGGTTTGCGTTGTTTAACCAGCGAAATCAAATCCAATCCGTCACGATCGCCCGGCATTCGGACATCGGCGATCACGAGTTGAAAGTTGCCCGCATCGAACTTGTCGAGTGCTTCGTTGACGGATGACGCCGTTTCAATCTTATCAACCGCTTTTGCCAACCCCTTGGCAAGCCCCGATCGGATATTGGGTTCGTCATCGACGATTAGCAGATGAAAAGGTTCGAACATGATTCGGTGTTCAAAGGTAAGATGACTTGAAGGGTGGTGCCAGATCGCGATGAAGTAAAATCGAGACTGCCTTGATGTTGCCGAATGATTTTTTCGCACAACGCTAGTCCCAACCCGGTGCCGCGGTCCTTGGTGGTAAAGTATGGATCGAGGATCTTGTCGATCAGGCTGGATGGGATGCCAGGTCCGTTATCGGCAAATTTGAGTCGAATGCCTTCGTCGTGAGGTCTGATCTTGATAGCTAGTTTGCCACCGTCGGTCATCGCTTCGATGGCGTTGACGATGAAGTTGAGAAAAGTTTGTTCGAGTCGCGATTGATCGCCTTGCACCACCGCCGGATCGTCGCCTGCGTCGAGTTCAAGTAGCACGTTCTGTTGTTCCGCTTGAGGCCGGATCAGTTCCAGTTGGCGTCGCAGCATTGCCACCAGATCGACGGCACTCGAATCAAGGCAATCAACGGAGGCGAAGTCTCGAAAACTCTCGAGCACCCCGCCAATCCTAGCAAGTTCGGTGCGAATCACGCCGAGGGTTTGGCGATTGTCGTCGGACGTTCCGTCGGCTTCGAGCTGTTCTTCCAAGAGTTGAGCGTGCAATGACAGGACGGCGAGCGGATTTTTAATTTCGTGATGCAAGCCGCCGGCCAACGAACCAAGGCCCATGTACCGTTCCATGCGACGCATGCGTTGTTCAATCAAAACTCGCTCGGTGACATCACGAAGTTGCAATACATTGCCGACTTCGTTCCCGTCGTGGTCACAAAGTAATTGAAAATGGGCGCGGAGTTGGCGAGTTTGCCCTCCGTGATTCACGGTGAAGTCCCGGACAACCGCGGGCGAGCGATCAATCACCCACTCATCACAAAATTGCTGCAACGCCGCGTCCTCAAACTGCTTGAGCGGCTTTCCGATACAGTTTGGGGTCGCATCGAGCATATCCAGCCCGCTCGGATTGATGCTGGTGACAATCGCGTCGCCGTTGGTTGTGATGACACCCAAGTCCAATCCGTTGAGCACGTCGCTAGCAAGCGCTTTCACATCACGTAGCGATGTTTGCGACGCGTGATAGGCTCGCCATAACAGGATGACCGCAATACTGGTAACAACCACATTAATGACGACCAAGATCAGCAATCGAAATTGCCCGCGAAGTTCGTCGGCGAGGAACTTTGCTGGACCTTGCGAATCGCGGGGAAGATCCCGCAATAATTCATCGACGGCGTTTTGCTCTTTTAAGAAGTCGACCAGCATCCAAATCGTGATCGCGAGCGCCGATGCGCTCAGCAACGAAAGGCCAATCACCGCAAAGCGATAGTTCTTAATGAAGGGCGAGGTTTGGTCGTTGAACATGAACGTGGGTTGGGTTCCAAAGTCTGGTGACCTAGGCTAAGAGGTTTCCGAGTGTCGCTCAAAAATCTCGCTGAGCGGTTGATCGTGCTCGTCGCGAATCAATTTACGGCCGTCGGCGAATTTGGCGAACAGATAATACAGTCCGGGAATCACCAGCACGCCGATCACCGTACCTAACAACATTCCGCCGACGGCGGTCGTGCCGATTGTGCGGTTGCCGATCGCTCCGGGGCCGGTGGCTTTGACCAGCGGAATCAAACCGGCGATGAAGGCGAATGAAGTCATTAAAATCGGTCGGAAGCGTAGCTTGCCGCCTTCAATGCCGGCTTCCATGATGCTGAGCCCTTCTTGCCGTCGCTGGACCGCGAACTCAATGATCAGAATTGCGTTCTTGCCTAGCAAGCCGACCAACATCACCAAACCGATTTGGCAGTAGACATCGTTGGCCAATCCCATCGACTTGAGCAACAAGAACGAACCAAAAATCCCTACCGGCAACGACGCCAATACGGCAATGGGGATGATAAAACTTTCGTATTGGCCGACCAACACCATGTAGACAAAGATCACGACGATCAAAAAAATGTAGACCGCAGTGTTGCCGGCTTTGGCTTCGTCATACGCCAAGCCCTGCCAGTCGATATCGAACCCATTGGGCAACGTGTCCGCAGCAACTTCTTTAATCGCCGCTAACGCTTCGCCACTGCTATAACCGGCCGCCGGGGCACCTTGGATTGGTGCGGTGGGGTACAAGTTGTAGCGGCTGATCTCGTTCAAGCCTTGCTTCTTTTCGATCCGCATGAACGCCGAATAGGGAACCATGTCTCCGTTGTCGTTCTTGACAAACATGTTGTCGAGGTCTTCGGGGTAACGTCGAAACTTCGGTTGCGCCTGAACGTAGACTTTATAGAACTGGCCGAACCGCACGAAACCTTGTTCCCATGTGCTACCGATCACGATGGAAAGATTATCCATCGCGTCGCGAATCGAAACGCCTTTTTGCATCGCGATGTCGTTGTCGATGATGACTTCGTATTGCGGATAGTTGGCGGCGAAGAACGTGAACAAACCCTTTAGTTCCGGCCGTTTGCCGAGCGCCGCCATGAAATCGTCGGTGACTTTTCCCAGCGCCGCGTAGTCGCCGCTGTTGGTTTTGTCGAGCAAGTTCACACTGAAACCGCCGGCCGCACCGAAACCGGGGACGGCGGGCGGTTCAAAGAATTCTAGTTTGACGTTGGCGATGTCGGTGCCGCGTTCTTCCAACTCCTCGATGATCTGTTTTGACGTCAGTTCGCGGTCGGCCCAAGGTTTCAAGTTGATGATGCATGTGCCCGCGTTCGATCCCCGGCCTTCGGTCAATACTTCGTAACCGGCGATCGACGACACAGACGTGATCTCATCCATCTCTTTGCAGATTCTTTGCAACTCATGACATTTCGCGTTTGTGTATTCCAGCGTTGATCCTGGCGGCGTTTGCACAATTCCATAAATCATGCCTTGGTCTTCCAGAGGAATGAAACCGGTTGGCAATACCTTGTTGACCGCAAAAATACCATACGCAAACAAACCGATCACGGCCATCGTGAGCACACGTCGAGTGATGATCCGGCGCAGAATCCCCGCATAACCAAGCGTGACTTTTTCAACAGCGCGGTCAAAGACGTGCAAGAAGATGCCAATCGGACTGCGCCGCTTGGGATTTCCATCGAATCCAGAAAGCGAGGCCCGGAACGAGAATGCAGCAAGCACGGCGACCACGCCAGCGACGATTTGGATGCGAGTGTCGCTCAGTTCGATTTGTTCGGAGAGCACTTCGTGAACAATTTCGACGTGCAGCAGGAAATACGTTCCAATGCCAACGACCGCACCAAGCAACAGACTCAGCAGACCACGCAAAGCGAACGCGTACTTCCCACCGACGTTCGCCATCCCTCGATTGACGGCACCGACAAGACCGCGATCGCCTTTGTCGTCGAGCGGCTTCAAAATCATCGCGCATAGAACCGGTGTGAGCGACAATGCGACGACGCCGGAGATGACGATTGACATCGCCATGGTCAGTGCGAACTGGCGGTAGAACACTCCAACAGGTCCGGTCATGAACGTGACGGGCACGAACACGGCGGTCATCACCAACGTGATCGCGATGATCGCACCGCTGATTTCTTGAACGACCTCCGTGGTCGCCTGGTACGGACCAAGGTGTTTAGCGTGCATCTTTTCGTGGACCGCTTCCACTACCACAATCGCGTCGTCGACCACGACGCCGATGGCTAGCACCAGTGCGAACAACGTGATCAGGTTGATCGACATGCCGAACATCAACATGAAGAAGAACGTGCCGATCAGCGAAACGGGAACTGCCAGCGTCGGAATCAGAGTGCTGCGGAAGTCGCCTAGAAACAAATACACGACCAGCGAAACCAGGATGAAGGCTTCAAAGAGCGTGTGCAGCACCTTTTCGATCGAAGCATCCAAAAAGTTCGACACGTCATAGGTGACTGCGTAATCCATGCCGGGCGGAAATTGTTTCTCTTTAATCTCCTCGACTTTCGCCTTCACCTTTTCGATCACATCGGCGGCATTCGATCCAGGCGTTTGCTTAAGCACGATCGCTGCGGCCGGCAGACCGTCGATGTCGGAATAAAGGTCATAGAATGACGATCCGAGCGACACGGTGGCGACGTCGCCCAGTCGCAGAATCTCGCCTTCGGGCGTCGCCCGCAGGATGATTTTTTTGTACTCGTCGGGTGTCGTGTACCGACCGATCCAAGTCAGCACATACTCGAGCGTTTGCGACGTGGTCCCGGTTGCTTGGCCGAGCCGCCCGGGTGTTCCGATCATACTTTGATCGGCCAACGCTTCCATCACGTCTTCGGCGTCGATGCGGTAGGCACGCAGCCGATCGAGGTCCAATTCGACACGCATAGCGTACGATCGGTTGCCCAGAATCGATGCGAATCCGACGCCGGGAATGCGTTTGATCTCGTTGAGAATATTGACGGTGGCGTAGTTGTACAGGTAGTTCTGGTCAACACTTTTGTCGGTGCTGAACACGTTCACATACATCAACATGCTGCTCATGTTCTGCATCACGATGATGCCTTCGCGTTCGACAATCGGTGGCAAATTGTTTTTGACCATCTGCACGCGGTTGTTGACGTTCATGACGGCGACATCTGGGTCGGTGCCTGGCTCAAAGATGACCTGAATGGTGCCTTCCCCCGCGCTGGTTGCGTCACTGAGCATGTAACGCATGTTGGGAACGCCGTTGATCGCCTGTTCCAAGATCACCATCGTCGAGTCGATGAGAATCTTGGCACTTGCACCAGGATACGACACCGAAACGCGAACGCTTGGAGGTGCCACTGACGGAAATTGCGAGATCGGTAAAACATTGATCGCCAGCCCACCCATGAACAGGATCAGCAACGAGATGACAATGGCGAGCGCGGGACGATGAAGGAATTTTTCAAACATGCGTGGGTGTGAGTCGGTCGGTAAGCGGTAGCCGAAGTCGCGAGACTACGAACGGTTGAGTCGCGAGAATATGGACGGTAGAGGGGTGAATCCAAACTCTGGCGAGTTCGGCTACACCTGCGCAGATCTATTCGGCGTGATACTTCAAGTGACCCATCACCGATTCTGGTGACTCGTATTCAAAGTCAACCTTTTCGCCGTCGCGGACTTGCAAGATGCCTTCGAGCACGATGTTTTCGCCGGGTTTCAACCCGTCGGCGATGATGAAGATGTCATCCTTCTCGTTTTGGATCACGATCTCGCGTTGATGCACAACCTTGTCTAGGTCGATCACGTAGGCGTACTTCTTGGCCAGGATTTCAAACGTCGCTCGCTGCGGGATCACGACGGCGTCCTTTTCGACTTGGTTAATCAGCACCGTTCCTGTTTGTCCGTGACGTAGCAAACGATTCGGGTTCTCAAAGTCGGCACGGAAAGCGATGTTGCCGGTTTCGTTGTTGAAGTCCGCTTCGATCGCACCAATCTTTCCCGGCTGGTCGAACAGTTGGTGGTTGGCCAAGCGTAAATGAACGTCCAAACTGTTTTGATCTTGGCCGGCAGACATCGCGGCTTGATAGGCCAAGTAGCGAGCTTCGGGGACGTTGAAGTACACCCACATGACGCTGTTGTCCGACATCGTCGTCAGCATCGCACCTTCTTCGATCAAGCTGCCTTCTTGTTCGTGCAAGCGGTCGACGATGCCATCAAAGGGCGCTTTGATGTCGGCGAAGTTCATCTCGGCGCGAGCCAGCTTGACGGTGGCGAGGGCTTTGGCGAGCTTTGCTTTAGCCAATTTCAATTCCTGCGGCGAAACGATGTCTTGCGACACCAAGTTTTCCGTGTTGTCGTATTCGACTTGTGCTAGTCGTGCTTCGGCCATGTCGGCGTCCAAACGGGCTTCGTACAGCGTGGGCAGAATGCGAAACAGCGATTGTCCTTTCTGAACAGTTTGGCCCTCGTTGACCAGAATCTCTTGCAGGTAACCGCTTTCCAAAGCACACACGTCGATGTGACGACGCGAGTGGACTTGGCAAACGTATTGCTGAGTCAGCGTGACGTCCATTGTGACGGGACTGGTGACGACGATCTTGTGTTTGGCGTGATGCTCGCCGCTGGCGTGCGCGTCGCCGTGTTCGCCGTGTTCGCCGTGTTCAGCATGCTGGGCATGTTCGTCTTGCGGGGCGTGTTCTACCTCTGCCACCTGCGTGCCGGTCAGTTCGTGGTAAGTGTGTTTGATCTTGTCGAGGCCAGTCATCGAGATCGAGACGATGGCGAAGATTGCACCGAGAACGAGATTGGTACGCATGAAGGTTTTACACTTGGCCATAGGGTCGGTCGGGTCCAAAGTCTGGCGATTTCGGCTACGTAGGTTTGGTGGTGGAGCTTTAAGGCACGGGGTGTGCCAAAGCGGGATCGCGGCAACCTTTTCGCTTGCAAATAGACCGACTCCCAATGAAATCAACGTAAAAATATTATCTTGAATCTTTCCGCGAGCGATCTTCCCGTGCTCGAAGCCCCTTAGGATCTGCAAAAGTTTTCGCCGGACCTGCTAACTTTTGCACGTTGCTGTCGGGATGACAGCGACTGCACGAAAAAAGCCTTCGCAAACCACCGCCTGTCTGGGGCGGACAACCGGTACTTCACGAAGGCTCAACGGCGACGATGAAACGTAGCCGATCTCGCCAGAGATTGGATCGGGATGCGTGTTGTCCAAAGTCTGGCGACTTAGGTTACACGTTAGCGAGACCAAGCCGACATGATTGATCGGGCGATTGGACGGGCGACCGAGGCGTGATGCGAATGCGACTTCACAAAGAACTGTCCGTTGGGATGTTGACGACGATCGGCGATGTTGCGAATGTGCGATGCCTGAGCCAAGCTGGGAGCACCCAGGACGGCGGCCAAAGTGGCGAGAACCAACGCGCGACGAACAAACTGAGACATAGTAGATACCTCGATGGTTGATCGATAAGGCCACCGCGTCGCTGAAGTGCGACGGTTTGAGAAATCGATCTTGTTGAGCCTGACCAAATCCGCCTTAGGGTTCAGTCCTTGGTGGTCTTCTTGTTGGAAGGGTTTCAGAAGCAGCCTTCGTACCAATTCCGTTTGGTATTAGCGACAAACTCGCACCGCTTTCATTGTTAATAGGAATCTATGGGGTTTCATCGCAAACGCTGGATGAGCAGATTGGGGACGATGAAAAGCCGCGTGCAAGCTTTGGCACGAACCTGCAATCACTTGCTTCACGATTCTCGTCACGCCGGTGCGATCGATGCCAAACGCCTCAGGCTAGAAGTAGCTTTAACTACTAGGTTACGTCCATTGAACCTAAAGCCCGAATGATTCGCCGACGACATCGCTGATCGCCGTCAAGAGACTCGCTGCGATTCGGAAAATCTTCTGTACGAAATTGAAGTGAGTCTTCGCCGTAACCCTTCGCAAGACCGGTGATCCCGCGGGGAATTCAACCGCGATAAAAGTGCCGCCGCAGTGACCGCAGCCCACAAGTTTGCCCGATAGCTCGGTCGCGATGATCGCGGGCCGTCCACACACGTCGCATGACTGCAAGTATTGACTGTCTGAGTAGCAAGCGTCGAGTAAAGGCATCATTCCTCCATGGTTTGAAATTGCGAGCGACATGACAGATTAGGTGCGAACCCAGACACGAGCGGTTTCCAACTCTTCTGGCGCCAAGAACTCGACCGCAGCGGTGGTGAACGCCTTGCAAAACACGCTCATGCCCTGTTCCCATTTGGTTTCGCCAACCATCGCCAATCGCTCGATGTCATTGAAATGCTTCAAGTCGAATTTGCAATCTTCACACAACGCACCGGCTGTTCAGCCATGAAAGTCGTGCAAACGAACCAATAGTCGCAGCTTCCCGCATTGCTTGATCATTTGTTCGGTTCGTGGAACGAATTTCGCGTACGCTTCCTACGTCAATTTGCCAGTGACCTCGACTTCGAGAACGTTCTGCTCGGTGGTTTCTGTGATGGTGAATAAAATGTTTTCGCATTGGGGTTGAAAGGAATAGACGGATCGTCTTGGATTGACATTTTCTGCAGTACACGCGATTCCGTGAACGAAGCGGTCTCGCCATCCAAGGTTTGCCAAAGATTTTCACGGCCCACGAATGCAAGGCATTCGGGATGCAGCCCCATGATGGATTCCAGCAATGATGGCTTGCACCAAAGCGTAATGATCACGTCGTCATCGGGTGTTCCAAATTCGTCGATGGAAATCAATGTGTATCGCATCGTCTAGACCGATTTTTGGATAAAATGATGAACCGATTCGACGATCATTTCGGCCGCCCCGTCGATCGAAATGTCGCCGACGTTCAAAACCAGGTCATAAAGGTGGGGATCGGTTGCGTCTTGGTGGAAGTGATCGCGGATGTATGCGTTGCGATCATGGTCGATTTCGACGATGTAGCGTCGGGCTTCTTTTTCGTTAATGCCGCGATCCAGCATCACTTGTTCGATCCGGAAATCCAACGACGCGACGATGCGTACCGACAAGCCTTGGCGGCGTGGCAGGATGAACCGAGCACCGCGACCGACGATCACGACGTTACCGTGCGAAGCCGCCAGCAGCAACAGTTTGGCCACGCGGTGCGAGTAAGTCGTTTCCGAAAAGCCAAGTCCGCCGATGGAAGAGGTGATGATCGAACTGAGCCAATTTTCGTGGCGTTCGTCGACTCGTTGCAACAAACATCGCGGCGTGCCGTATTGCTGTTCCATGGTGTCGATGATTTCGTTGTCCAGCAAATCCCAGTGCAAACTTTCAGCGATCCGCTGAGCCACTTCACTGCCGCAAGCACCTGTTTCGCGTGACAGGGCGACGAACGGGCCGACGTTGCTCGTCAAGTCGCGTTTGGCCAGTCGCTGGTCGACTTTCTCCGATTGAATCCATTGTTGAATCTTGCTTTCGGCCCTGTTTTCGATGGCGGCAACATGAACGGACATGGGTTGGTTCCTGATGAAGGAGTGGAGGTTTTGGTTGACCCGATGGACTCAAGCAGGTGATGGACCAATCGCCAAGTGGTCGGCGTGAATGTTGATCAGCGAGTGCCATAACATCGCAAACGGCGGTAAAAGAACACCTTTCATCGCATAGGAACCACACGCTGATTCACATCGAGCCAGCGGTAAATGTGAAGCAACGTTTTGCAGGAACGTGCGATGTTTTGCAGGTTTGCATACCAACTCTGGCGAGTTCAGCGACGGGCGGTTTGTTGAATCGCGTTTGGTACACTCTTTGCCATCTCGCACGCCAATGTTTCCCTTTCCCAATCACCGACGAGCCGAAGAAACACTCGATAACCTACCTGATCCTTGCCGTCTTCCTTGTGGGTTATCTGGCTATCGCACTCGAGCACAAACTTCACATCGACAAAGCCGCCACGGCACTACTGATTGGCACCATTTGCTGGACGCTTTATTTGGTTGATCTGCCGGATTTATTGCCCGCCGATTCGATTCCCGCCTGGTTCTAGCAAGTTGTTGAAGGCGAACCGACCGAGGCACTGCCGCTGCACTATGCGATCGACGTTCAACACCTGCATCAAACCGGCGAGATCGCCAGCATCCTGTTTTTCTTGATCGGTGCGATGACCATCGTCGAACTGATCGACGCCCACGAAGGGTTCGCGCTGGTCACCGATCGCATTCACACTCGCAGCCGACGCGGGTTGCTGTGGACAATCGGACTGATGACGTTTTTCTTGTCCGCTGCACTGGACAACTTGACGACGACCATCGTCACCGTCTCGGTGTTGAAGAAAATCATCGACGATCGGGAGGGCCGTTGGAAGTTCATTGGCATAGTCATCATCGCCGCCAACGCGGGCGGCGCGTGGACAGTGATTGGCGACGTCACGACGACGATGCTTTGGATTCGGCATAAGCTCGGTGCGACCGAAGTGATGGGCAAGCTGTTTTTGGGCAGCCTCGTTTGTTTGATCGTGCCGCTCATCGGGATGTCGTGGCGAATGCCCGGACAGATCCAATCGCCACCGATCGCGCCGACCAGCATCGACAGTGACATCCGTCCTTGGCACAAGTGGTTGTTCTTGATGCTCGGTATCGGCGGACTGTTGTTTGTACCTGCGTTCAAAGCACCGACTCACTTGCCACCCTACATGGGCATGATGTTGAGCCTGGCGGTGTTGTGGGTGGTGTCGGAATGTGTTGGTCGAACGTTTGATGAGACACAGCGAACGAGCACGGGAGTTCACGAATTACTGCGGCGAATCGACATGTCCAGCATTCTGCTTTTCCTGGGAATTTTGCTGGCCGTCGGAGCGTTGTCGGCCACGGGTTTGTTGCACGTCGCCGCCGACGCGATGGACGCATGGCTCCCTAATCGTGATGCGGTGGCGGTGACGATCGGTTTGGTTTCCGCCGTGATTGACAACGTGCCGTTGGTGGCCGCGGGGATCGAAATGTATGACCTGCCGACCAATGATCCGTTTGGGATGCTGCTGGCGTACCGCGCCGGCACCGGTGGCAGTTGCCTCATCATCGGCACGGCCGCTGGCGTCGCCGCGATGGGACTCGATCAGATCGACTTCGTTTGGTACATCCGCAAAATCGCCGGCTGGGCGCTGCTGGGGTACTTGGCGGGTGCTGCGGTGGTGATCGCGATGCAAGCGATGGCGGGCTGATGAATTCGTAGCCGAAGTGGCCAGACTTTGGACGCCCCTGATCCCAATCCGAACTCTGGCAAGTTCGGCGATGCGAGATGCAATTGCAAACCAAGCTCTGACGAGTTCCGATACCGCTAAACTCAACGCAATCCTAAATCCACGAATAACCGTTCTGCAAATCCTGGCACAATCGCAGCGAGACGCGTCACTGCAACAACACATGCAATTGACACGACGATAAACCAAGCGGCAATGTAAACCAATTCGCTCGGCAGGATGCCACGGCGAACCGAGATTCCAGGGACGGCAATGAACAAAATCCGCGTGCACATAATTCTAAGCTCGTCTGCGACGGTCAAGCGAGCCGTCCTTTCCGCATTGATCTGCGGCACGATGCTGACGTCGACCGGTTGCGGCATCCCCGGTCTTCGTCGTGCCCAACCCGGTCCCGCTCTGCCCGGTGCGTACCAATGGAACAACGGCACCGGATTTTGGAATTCCGATGCGACTTCTCCGTCGCCGGTCTTGAACTCGCCTTCCTCGGAAACCGATGACGAAGAGGCTCAAGAAACGCAAGAAAGCGAAGAGGATTCCGTTTCCGCCACGCCCGAAAAACGCACTTTCACCAGCTTCATCCGAGCGGCCAGTTTCTTGAGTCCCGCCAGCCAGGATGACAAGAAAACCAAAGCAATCGACGACGAAATTAAGGAGATGGAGGCCGATCTCGGCAACCAAGATGAATTGAGGCTCGACGAAGTCGCGGACGATGACGAGAAGGACGACGAAAAAAAGCCAGCTAACAAACCCGCACCGCTGCCCAACGGTCCCGATTTTGGAATGATCGACACCGACATCGGACCCTCCGATTCCGCATTCGATATTGCACCGTTTGAAAACTCGGCCGGGCTTCCCGTTGCCGCTTTCTACAATGACCCGTACCTGTTGAGTTTGATTACCGAAACGATGACGGGTAATCAGGAACTCAAAATTCTGTCCGAAGAAATTCGTATCGCCTGCAACGAAACTTATGCCCGCAGCGGCGAGTACCGTCCGTTCGTGACGCTCGGTGCCAACGCTGGTTTGGAAAAATCGGGTCGCCACACTCGCGAAGGTGCCGTCGAAGAGCAGCTTCTGGTCGCTCCCGGGACTGATTTCCCAGATCCGCTGGGCGACTTCGGCGTCGGTGCCAATGTGTCTTGGGAGCTCGACATTTGGAAACGGCTTCGCAACTCCCAACGCGCCGCCGGAATGCAATACCTAGCCACCCGCGAAGGTCGAAACTTCATCATCACCCGAGTCGTTGCCGAGGTGGCCGAGAACTATTATCAGTTGCTGGCCCTGGACGCCCGTTTGCAAACCTTGCAAGCGACCATTGACATTCAACAACAAAGTTTGCAAGTCGCCCAAGCCAAGAAGGCCGCCGGACGCGAAACCGAACTCGCCGTTCAGCGTTTTCAAGCGGAAGTGCAAAAGAACCTCAGCGAACGCTCGCTGATTCAACAGGAAGTGGTTGAGATCGAAAATCGCATTAACTTCCTGGCCGGGCGTTACCCGCAACCCGTCGAGCGAATGGCGTTGGTCGACTTTGCTGACTTGAACCTGAACACCCTCGGTGCCGGCATCCCATCGGAACTGCTTGCCAACCGAGCCGATATTCGCGAAGCCGAGCGGGAAGTTTCCGCTGCGGGACTCGATGTTCAAGTCGCCAAGGCACGCTTCTATCCCAACCTCAGTTTAACCGCCGGGTTGGGCTGGAACGCGTTCAGCACCGGTTACCTATTTCGCACGCCTGAATCGTTGGTCTATGGGGTCGCGGGCGAATTGGTCGGTCCGCTGATCAACAAACGAGCGATCAAGGCCGACTACTGCAGCGCCAATGCGGTTCAGTTGCAAGCGATTTACAACTATCAGCAAACGGTCTTGGAAGCTCATATCGAAGTGGTCAATCAGATCACGAAAATCGAAAACTTCCGGCGGAGCATCGAAGTCAAGCGTCGGCAGCTCGAAGCCCTCGAAGCCTCCGTCGATGTCGCTCAAAAGCTGTTCCAAAATGCCCGAGCCGAATACGTCGAAGTGTTGCTAGCACAACGTGAACTGATGGAGGCCCGTATGGAGTTGATCGAAACCAAGCAAGAACAACTCTCCGCTGTTGTGCTTGCATACCAAGCTCTAGGCGGCGGTGGCTTTTAGATTGGTGCATTCTTTAGTGCCAATTGCGAATAGAGTCCGATACGATCCGCAAGACAAGCGAATTTCGGCGATCACTTCCCCGAAGCCACCAGCACCGTGCCGATCGTGATTAGGCCGATGCCCGTGATCGCGAAGGGAGAAAGTCGTTCTTTTAAGAAGACCATTGCGATGATGGCGACCAAGACGACGCTCAGTTTGTCGACCGACGCGACCTGCGCGGCCTTGCCCAGATCCAACGCTCGAAAATAGCAGATCCAGCTCGCCCCGGTGGCAAGGCCGGATAGAACAAGAAAAGCGATCGCACGACGCGACAACGACTTCAAGACGCCGAACTGCGACGACAGGTACAACATCACCGAGACAAACAGCAGGATCACGACGGTGCGAACGAACGTCGCTACATCCGGCGGAATGCCCTTCACGCCCAGCTTGGCAAACACCGCCGTCAATGCGGCCGCCAGCGCCGACAAAAATGCCCAGAACTGCCAATTGGTCGATAGCGATTGCCAGAGATTCATGCGGTTTGGTTCTTCGGTTCTAACCAAGAATACAGGACCGGCAGCACCAACAGATTCACCATCGTGGCCCCGGCCAGGCCGGTGAGGATAACGAGGGCCATCGGGTATTCGATTTCTTGGCCGGGGAGTTCGCCGGTGTAGATTAAGGGTACGAGAGCTAAGCCGGTGGTGAGGGCCGTCATCAGGATTGGGGCCAAGCGTTCTTCGGCTCCGCGCAGGATCAACTCGCGGGCGGTGATGCCGGGTTCTTCTTCGGCGAGATGTCGGTAGTGACTGATCAGCATGATCGCGTTGCGGGCAGCAATGCCCAGAACGGTGACGAATCCGACCAGCGAACCGAGTGAGATGATGCCGCCGCCGGCGAACACGCCCAACAAGCCACTGGCGAGGGCAAGCGGCAACGCCATCAAGATCAACAACACCAATCGCCAACTTTCAAAGTCGATGTAGAGGATGATCGTGATCGCGAGGATGCTGCCCAGTGAAAGCAGCAGCAAGCGTTGGCGTGATGCCTTCGCCTCGGCGTACTCGCCCAAGAACTCGGGGTGGTAGCCGGTTTTGAACTGGATCTTGTCTCGCACGGCCGCTTCGATGTCGCTGGCGACGGCGGCCAAGTCGCGGCCGTCGACGTTGCAGGTCACGTCCAGTTTGCGTGACGCTCCTTCGCGGGCGATCACGTTGGGTGCGGGAACGATTGTCAGGGAAGCGACGCTCGATAGCGGAACCTGAGCACCCGAGGGGGTGTCGATCATCAAATCGTTCAGAGTTGCCAAGTCCGTTCGCAGCTTCTTCTCGCCGACGACCACGACGGGAAAGATCGCTTGGTCGCGATACATCTCGCCGACTCGCATTCCATTGACCAGCGTCGTGACGTTATTCATCAACACGCCGGGCGTCAAACCAAACTGTGACGCGGCTTCGACTTTCATGTCGATTGCGATCTGCGGCACCAGTACTTGCGGTTCGACTTTCAAGGTTGTCACGCCCTCGATCGGTTTGATCACCGCTTCGATCTCTTTCGCGGTCAAACGCAACTGATCCAAGTCGGGTCCGTACAACCGCACGACGATCGACGCACTCGTGCCGGTTAGAACTTCCTTGATCCGTTCGGTCAAATACGTCAGCAAGTCGCGATACAAACCGGGGTAGCCGTCGACAATCTCTTGGACTTCGGCCACCGTCGCGTCGTAGTCTTTGTCGTCGTCGATGCTGATCCAAAGTTCCGTGAAGTTCGGCCCGACGACTTCATCTGCCACCGTCGCTCGTCCGATGTGCGAACCAAAGTTGCGAACGCCATCGACAGCCATCATTTCGTCGCTGGCACGAATCGTGATGCGGTTCATCGCGTCGATACCAATACCGGGCTTTTCAACCCAGTGCATCAGGAAGTCGGTCTCGCGGAACTTGGGCATCAATTGTTCGCCTAGCATCGGAATGGTCGAGACGAGACATCCAAACAGGATGAGCGTGACCGCGATGGTGCCCCATTTGATCCGCAAAGCAAATCCCAGGACCGTTCGGTAAATGCGTTTGAACAAACGCACAAGCGGTCCGTCGGTGCTGCGACGTTGGGCCGACTTGGGCAGCAACATCAACGACATGGCTGGCGTCACGGTGAGTGCGACGACAAGCGAGGCAAGGATGGCCAAGATGTAGGCCGCGGCGAGCGGGCGGAAGAACGCTCCGGCCAGTCCCGTCAAAAAGAACACTGGCAGGAACGCCAGGATCACGATGACGGTCGCGTACACAACGGCACTACGCACTTCCAAAGAGGCTTCTAGGACGACGGCGAAGTTGCTGCGTGGCTTTTCGAGCTTCGAGTTCAGCCGCAACCGACGCATGATGTTTTCCACGTCGATGATCGCATCGTCGACCACTTCGCCCAATGCGATCACCAAACCGGCCAGTACCATCGTGTTGACGGTGCCGCCGCGGTAGTACAACACCAGCACCGCCGCCAGTAACGAAAGCGGAATCGCGGTCGCACTGATGATCGCGCATCGCCAATCGAAAAGGAACAGCAATAACACGATCACGACCAGCACGCATCCGACCAACATCGAATGGCCGAGGTTCGTGAGTGCCCGTTCGATGAACGTCGCCGGGCGGAAAATCGTCGTGTCGTATTCGACTTCGCCCATCGCGGGCTTCAACTCGGCCATCGCCTTTTCGACGTTTTGAGTCACGTCGAGCGTATTGGCCCACGGTTGCTTTTCAACAATCAACAACAACCCAAGTTGGCTGTTGATGATTGCGTCACCGATTGGAGGAGCGTAGTCATAGGTGACCTCGGCAACGTCTTTGATCCGCAGCGGAGTGCCGGGCGATGGCATGGTGGTCGGTCCCGTGGCGGGGATCTGTACGTTGCCATTTTGCCCGCGAAACCCAACCACGATCTCGCTGAGTTGCTCTGGTGTGTAGACCGCAGGGACATGCCGCAAAGCCAAACGTTGGTTCGCCGTATCAACGAACCCACCCGCACCGACCGCCGTGGCGTCCCGGACGGTTTGCAAAATCGCATCGAGCGTCAAGTTGTTCGCTCGCAGCCGGTCAGGGTCAACGACGACTTGCAGCTGTGGTTCCTTCTCACCCCAAACGGCGACATTCGCCACGCCGGGGATCGACATCAGCCGCGGCCGGATCGTCCACTTGGTCAGCACCGTCATGTCCATCTGCGATTGCGAATCCGACCACAATCCGATCTTGAGGCAACGACTCAGCGAAGACAGCGGTGGCAAGATCACCGGCGGCCGAGCAACCATGGGCAGCGTTGGCGCGGCCAGTGCCAGTCGTTCCTGCACCAACTGCCGCGCGGTCAACAAGTCCGTGCCGGGATCGAAGATCATTCGCACGCTCGATAAGCCGAGCACCGATTTCGATCGCACTGTTTGCACGAACGGAATACCGTTGACTGCGTTTTCGATCGGAACCGTGATCAGACTCTCGACGTCTTCGGTCGCGATGCCGGGAGCCTCCGTTTGAATCTCAACCAGTGGTGGTGCGAACTCAGGGAAGACATCCAGCGGCACCGAGTCGGACGTGCGAACGCCAACGATGATCAGTGCGATGGCGAGAACGATGACGAGGAGTCGGAACTGAAGCGAGGTTGTGATCAGCCAGTTCATTTGCCGGCCCCGAACTCGGTGCCGAACAATTCCGCAGCACCGTCGACGACCACGTGCGTTCCGACCTCTGGGCCGGCCGCCAACATCGCTTCGTCGCCATCGACAAACTGCACGCTGACGCGGTTGCGAGTGTACTCGCGCTCGCCCGTCATCGCGTACACCCAACCTCCGCCATAGATGTCAAACAAGATCGCGGCGTTCGGAACAACCAGCGATGAGGCATTTTTAGACGTCGGTAGCTCCACGCCGATTCGTTGACCAGGACGCAGTGCAAGCTTTGAGTTGTCGACTTCGTAATACAGATCAGCCGATGACGACATCGCGTCGGCGGTTGGGGGAGCCACGATGGGTTTTGCCATCACGTCGTGCGGAAGTGTGTCTCCGGAGAGCGATACCAATTTGGCCGGTTCGTCTTGCTGAATTTCCGCAAGCATGTCGACGAACACGGGGACGCGAATCCAGATCGTGTCCAGATTGACGACCTCGAACAGCACCGTACCGCTGGCCACCGTTTGGCCTTCGCTAATGTCGACACGATTAACCAGGCCGCCGATCGGTGTGGTCATCGGGAGTGGGGTGACTTCGCCATCCGGCGACTGCACGTCCAGCATCTTCAACAGCTCTTTGAGTTGCTTATCGCGTTCTTTGGCCGCTGCAAGATTGGATTTGGCGATGTTTAACTGAGCTTCCGCGTCGTCGACGGCTCGCCTCGCACCGGCTCGGTCGGCGAAAAGTTTGGATGCACGGTCAAATGCAATTTGAGCGCCTTCGACTTCCGCGTTGCCACGGTCCACGTCGCCAGCGGCCACGGTTTGTGCGGCCATCAAGTTCGCTCGTGCACCCACAAGTTGAACTTGTTCGGCCGGCGTCATCACATCTCGTTCAGCCGACAGCAACGGCTTGATCGAAAGCAACGGAGTGCCTATCGCGACGCGAGTTCCCGGCGGCGGGATCGCTTGGTCGCCCGACCGAGTCACGATGCCGGCCAGCGGCGAGGATACGACAATCGTTTTGCCGATCGGCACGATGGCTTGTCCGCCGAGCGTCCGTCGCCGGGTGACTTCTCGCTCGGCGACGGCCGCAGTAGTGATGCCGAGCCGCCGGTTTGCGTCTTCGGTCAGCGTGATGGTTGCTAAGTCAGTTTCGACGGGCAACTTTTCGACCTTGGCCGGTTTGACCGATTCGGATTTGGACTTGTCCGCCTTTTGGCAGCCCGGCAAGAGGCCGACGCTGATCGCGAATGTCGCGAAGATGAGAATTCGGTGAGAGTGTTTCATGAACAAAAGTCTACTGGGATTGCCGCGGCTAACTTTCGTTGATTGGACTCGCCGCTTTTGGGTTTACTAACAGTTTAGTTGCCGAAAGCTGGGGCGATAGGTGGGCAAATCTAGCGATTGCCGTCAAGTTCCAGTAAGTCCGCTAGATCTTTCGTGTGTTTGTCAGCATCTTCGTCCTCTGGGGCCGCATCGACCGGCTTTGTATCCGGCTGGTCCGATTCAGTTCCCTCATTCGGTTCTTCCTTTGGCATCGCAAGCGGCACGTCGACGACCTCCATCAAAGTTTCGTAGTCCACCAGGCCGGCTTCTAAGTGGCATCCTACCGCTCGTTCCAATTCGGCGAGCGCCCGAGAGTAGGCTGCTTTCTGATCGAGGATACGGGCTTTCGCGTCGAGATACTGCGTCGTCGTTTGCAACACCAATAAATAGTCTGTTCCACCGTCGGCAAAACCTTTTCGTGAGATGTCCAGCGATTCAACCAACGCCGGCGCGACCTCTTGCTCCAACACTCGCAAGTTATCCGACGCTTGCCGCAACGTGCGAATCGAAGTGCGAACGTCGGCCACGATTTGGTCCGCGATCGCATCCCGTTGATGCATCGCCGCGTTGACTTCCCAATCCGCTCGGATCACTCCGCCTTCGTTGCGATTGAAGATTGGAACGTCAAATCGCAAACCGCCGCCCGTTCGCCCACCCGGATCGCTGCGAACATCTACCACGCCGTCCATTCGCATGAACAACCAACGCGACAAACTCGACCGCTGCGAAGCCGCTGCGACCGCCCACTTCGCCGCGTTGTAGTCCGGCCGGCACGCGAGTGCCTGGTCGATTAGTTGCTGTTCGTCCAGCATCGGAAGCGTCGGCGATTGCAGCGGCAACGGTACGAGCGGTGTTGGCAACCGAGTTAACCCGATCAACGTCGCCAAGCGAGCTTCGGTAATTGCAACGGTTTGATCCTGCACGCCGGCCGCTGCTTTCGCATTCAAGCGATCGATCTTAGCGGTAATGGTTTCCAATTCGCTGATGTCTCCGTCTTCTAATCGCTTTTCGGTGACATCAAACACTTCGCCGCGAATCTGCAATGCTTCCCGAGCGAGTTGAGCCTGCTGAGTTGCGACGGCTAGGTCCGCGTAGGCAACACGAACGTTCCGAGCCAAGTCGAGTCCGTTCTGCACGAGCGTCTCCCCGATCCGTCGGTACTCGCGATTGGCGACCTTCACCCGAGTCGGCCGCAACAGGTACGACTCGATCGGCGCGAACAACGTGTACTGTCCTTCCTTGGCCCCGGTCGGGAAGTAGATCAGGTACTGCGGGTTCATCAGCAAGTTTGCTTGGACCGCATCGCCATGAGCCATGCCCAACTGAGCGAGCGTCGCCTGGAACGCCGAATTGTTCGACAGTGCGATCAACACCGCTTCGTCTTCGCTCAGGCCATCTTCCAAAACCACGCCCGGCGGAATCACTTGCTGACACGGCGGCGTCCTTTGCATCGTCACGCCAGTGCGACAAGCCAGCTCACGCGCCGGCAGGCCGGGATCACAACAGGGCTGCGGCGATTTGCAACCGACGACGCCGATCGTCACCAACAGCACAATCGCGCAGCTTTGCCAAACCGGTCTTATCGTTGCGTATGAAACCATCCGTGGTTACTCCTGATTGAAACCCTACGTCACCAAAGGAACATCTGTAGTGCAAAGATCGACCGCGTAGTTCGGCATGATTAGTAGCACACAACCAGCACCTTCGACCAAAACAATCCGGACAACCCGACTCCAAGCACGAACTCTTGTATGCATTGCGAAAGCACGAAAAAAGCCAGCGTTGAAGCTGGCTTGGCGTGTTTCTAATTGAGTAGCCGTCGTAAGACGGCGGCCAATCGTCGAGGATGCCGGGGTAGCTGGGCCAGTCGTCGCCCCAGTCGCCGGGATGGACGACAGGATAGTCGGGCATGCCGGGGTACGCGCTTCCGGGGTGACCGGGCGGGAGGTCGTCGGGAAAAGAGTGACCCGGCGGAAGGTGATAGGGATGGTCGGGCGGCAGTCGCGGCCAGATGTGAGGTGGCAAAGGGGATTCGATCACAACTGGCTCTTCCAGTCGCGGCGTCAGGATAATAGGACCGTCAGGCAACTCCGGGGCATCTTGCGGTGCGCTGTCGGGCGGATCGAACGGTGGGCAAACGGGTATGGCGGCGTCGGTGGTCGGAATGGGCCGGGTGTGGTCATTGCAGTGAACTCCGTTTCAAAGGATCGGAATGGACGAAGGTGGGGCATTTGCCGGGGCACAGTCCGCACTGCGGGATGACTTTGGTTTCGATGAACGTGCGAAGTTCATCGTCGGTGGCTTCAGGCGTGATCGCTTTGTAGTCCCGGGAAAGTTGCCACTTCGGGAGGTCGTGCAGATTCAGCTTCGCATTGAGGAGGAAAAAGTTCCAGGACTCAAAAGCAGTCAAGCGTGCGAGAGTCCGCATAGGGCAAGGCACCGTGAGCCGACGAAACCCGACAAGCTCATCATGCTGCAGTGGGTTTCGCCAATTGGCTCGCGCGCACCGGTGGCCGACGCCGTGGTACCGAATGTCGAGAGACTGGAATATAAAACATCTTCGAGTCGTTCGCCTTTCAGCGATCTGCGATCAAATGTTCCTGATCGACAAGCTCGCATTCGATGAGCGTTCGGATGAGGTCCGCGATTTGGATGTCGCGGTTCACACAGCTCATTTTCAGCCTTTTGTGCAGCGACGGATCGATGTCGATGGTTAGTCGTTTCGGTTTGACGTCTGGCTTCCTCGTCGCGGCCGATTCTCGAGTCTCGACCCATTTGTCGATTTTCGCTTTCGCTTTGGGGCGGGCTGTCATGGTGATTTTCTTGCTCATGGGAGCCTCCGTAATTCATTGACAAATTTGGTGATTTCCTTCGCGGCTTTCGATCGCTTTGCATCCAGAACCGTCGTTCCGCTCGCGGCACTCTCGGCGAAGGCCACACGTTGACCGACATCGCTTTTTAGAATCGGCACGTCGAGTTCCTTCAATGCCTCTCTCACATCCCTTCCAATTGCCGTGTTGGCGATCTTTCGATTCAAAGCCAAGCAACATTTGATCTCGGGGTTGAATACCTGTGCCTCGCGAACCAAGTCAACCGTTTCGGCGGCTGCCCATACATCCATCGGCGATGGTTGGAGGGGGATGATCACAATGTTGGCGGCGAGAATGATCGATCTGGCCAGTTCGGTGACTCGCGGTGGGCCATCGATGACAACGTCGTCGTAGTCTTGGGCGAGACTTTCGATTTCTTTGTGGATGGTTGCTTTGGCCATCCCGACGACCGTGAAGTTCGACGTCTCGCGGTGGTTCGACCATCCCAGTGAGCTGCCCTGCGGATCCGCGTCGATCAACAGCACTCGCCGTCCTCGGTTGGAAAGCTCGGCGGCGGTGTGAATGGAAAGCGTTGTCTTGCCGACACCACCTTTTTGGTTCAGGAATGCGTAAATCATGTTCGTCGTATTTCTGTGCATGAGACTGCACGTTGTTACGACTTCACGTTACAGGACTTTTCCTCGACGCGCAACGACTTTTTGCATTACTAGTTCGGCGTGATTTATTTCTTGCGCTCGCACGCTTGCCGTGGCAGTTTGCCACGCGATGTTGCCAGATTTTCAACTTGTCAATGCAATCAAAAGCGGATGCACTGCAGAATTCAATGAAGCCATGCGGAGTGGGGCGACCATCCATGCTCGCGACCTCGATGGTCAGTGCTTGTTGGAGGTTGCTCTGCGACGCGGGCGTCCCGATCTCGCTCGGCGACTCTTGAGCTTGGGAGCCGATCCAAACGAGGCAATCGGAAAGAAGGGGGAGCATCTGATCCATCTTGCTGCCAGCGCCGGTGACATTGGATTCTTGACTGTGTTGCTTGAAGCGAAGGTAAGCCCCGATGCTCGAGGAAACCTTCGACGCACTGCACTTCACTACGTCACCAAGGGCGGGTTTGAGTTCATGGCGAATATGCTGCTTGAGAACGGTGCCAATCCCGATGCGGTTGATGCCAATGGCGACACTCCCCTGCACTTGGCGGCGAAGCTAAACAGCTTGACCATGATCAAGCTGTTGCTCAGGAACAATGCAGATGCCTCAATCACTAACAACCAGCTTTACACGCCGATCCACAATGCCGCCGCGAACGGGAACACGGACGCTGCGAAATTGCTGCTCGATCACGAGCGGGCAATCAAACCACCGCGCGAATCAGCCGAACTTGCTAGACGTGTCCTTCGAGTAGCTGAACTTCACGGCCAACACGAAACATGGTCTACCCTCGCGGAACAGCTATCCGGTCCTTCGTTTACACTAGAAAACGGAACGTGAGAACTATTCTTCCAATTTGAAGCGGAACACACCGCGAACATCGCAGTGTAAAGTCAAATCTTCACGCGTCCGCCAGTGGTAGGCTATCGCAGAAGGGACGCTAACTAGTGGCGATCGGCAACAAGTTCCGGTTACGCTGGCGATCGCATAATTCGTTCGCAAGTGGTGCCTTCACATTCAACCGGATCAGTTGACGAAGCCCCGCTACTTCGGCGGCTGGAGCAACCATCGCCTAGCTGCGTATCGAGAAACGCTCCGCGTGGAGTCTGGCTCTTGAAAGTGTCCCGGCCAACCTCTCCGTGAAGTCCATGCACGATATGTGCACGTTTCCTGCGGGAAACAGGCCTGTATCGTGCATTCCCTGGAATCCGAATTCACCTAAAACCCAGTAAAAACGTGTGTTTTTGGGTCGAGCGGCTCGACTGGGGGTGCAGAGGTCGCAAGTTCGAATCTTGTCATCCCGACTTTCTTTCACGGTGTCGCACACCGTCTCTGCCGAGGCAGTCCTGCCGCCGGCTTCGATTGGAGTCCGGCATTTCATGGCGTCAGAGTAGAACAGTTGTCCCCAACTGTTCCGTCGGGCAATTTTCCGCCGCCAAGCCTCGTTGCTTCACCGAGTTCTCTGCCAATCGTCCGCGTCACACTGTTCGGCAAATTCATCCTGGCACGCAAACGATTGAGGCAGATGCTGGAGTCCGCTTGCGTTTCGCTAGTTCGCTGCAGAGGGCCAGCGATTACCAGCTCTTTTTTAAGTCACGAAGCTCACGAAGTGGTGATTCAGTTGCGGTGCAGGCCGGATCCAACGAATCGCCGTTCCGGCAATCCATTACGCATCGTCTCAAGCTTGTTTCCATCAAACGCGCAGGTGGCAGGAAACGAGTCTGATTCCCAATGTCATCAGCTCCTCCTAGTTCGTCCATTCCTGGACCACGCCAATCGATTGTTGCAGGAAACCGCTAATTCCAACGCCGAGATACGAGTCGACCAGGAAAAGTTTCTCGCAAACTACCAAAAGGCCTTCCTCCTCAGCGGCCTGGACAGCCAAGCGGACGACGAAGCGAACTAAGAAAGGAGAGCAGCCTAATGATCAGCGTAAAAGAACTTGCTAACAGCCTCGGCGTGTTTAGGAAAACGATCTATGCACTTTGCGAGCGAGGTGATATTCCATGCTGTCGCATTGGAACAGGCCGCGGCACTCTTCGATTCAACTTTGACGAGGTGAAGCGGGCGTTACGGTTTGCGAAGAAAGGGACGAGAGCAAATAAAGAGCGACCGCCGAAGCACCTTGTGTAGATGACTGACACAAAAGTCCGTTGCCGTCGCGCATGCACGACATCAGGACAAACGAAATCAATGTCGATCGTAAGCGACCGAAAATGGCGTCAGTCGGACGAGGGTTGGTGAGCGGTTTTTTGTGATGTCCACGCGCGAGCAGCGATTTGGCTATCGATGCCGACGATGAAATCTCGCACTAGTCTTATGGTGTCGTTCACTTCTCCAAGCGTAAGGTCCCGTGTTGAACCGTCCTTGGAACGACCATTTCGATGGACAATGTTATGGCGTTGGTTGACGATTTGGGTCAACTGTGTGACCTTTTCCTTCGCGGGGAACTCGACTTGCAAGACGCTTGAAAACATCTTTTCAACTTTAAAAAGGTTGTGATAGATTTGGCTGAGCAGGTGTTTTTTGACACGAGATTCGGAGTTTGCTTCCCAGTCGATGATTTCATCTAGGCCGTAGCGTTTATCCGTGAATTCGGGCGTGCTCCTCATGAGGCGATGACGTAATTCGGTCGAAGGTAAGACGGTATTGATGAACGCGTCAGATAGGTACGTTTCCATTGATGCTACAACACCAGCGTAAACCTGCCGAAACAGCACCTGTTGAAGGACCGGATCCGAAATGTCCATCAACGCGAGCCTTGATAGGTTTCCAAGCGAATCTTCAAAGGTCTCGTAGAACGCGACATTTTCTGATACTGCACGCCCAAGCGACTGGTCTAGCAGATGGTTACGTTCGCGTTTTGCACACTCAGGGCAACTGCGGAGATTCACCTGGTTCTGAATCGAGCGTTTCCACTGATGAGTTGGATCCGAATCACATTGCCACCAGACTGATCTCGCGCTTTGACGGCTGACGCTATCGGGGCTTAGCGAGGCGTTCAAGGAGGGATGCCAAAGAGCCGCGATTTCAGGATCCACTACTGACAAGCAAGTGTCCGAGTCAACCTTCGTGCCAGCACAGTATGGGCATTGTGATCCTTTGGTTCGCTGGAATACGTAAGCTTCCCAGACGTGGGATGCGTTCTCTTTGCATTGCCAAACCGGTCGGCGTCGGCTTCCCGGGCCGATTTGCCGCGGGTCTAAGTCTGCGTTTTTTGTAGGGTGCCATTCGTCTATAAGCTCGGGATGAAGGGTGAAAATGGAATCTCGCTCCGGAACGGATCCGCGAGTTACAGGGCGGCATTCTTTGCATTTATGAGCGCGGTCATTCATGCGAGAGATGGACGCTTCCCACTCATGACCCCTTGGACAATGCCACCAGACGACCTTCGATGAACTGCACGTTAGTTCTGAGGTGTTGGCTTCTGAGTTTCGTTCAGCATGCCAGTATTTCATCAGTTCTGAATCGTTCGCAACGGTTCGTCTGCCCAGTGTCTTAGGTCGCGTTTTGGTTTGGCGTTGTTTGGGATGTTGGACTCTGCAGTCTGGGCAATTCCCTAGCCCACGTGCACGAGTTGCTACCTGGGCCTGCCACTCGTGAGTTGGATCCTTCGAACAACGCCACCACGCTCGAAACGTACTGCTGACGGTGACGTTTTCGGAAGTTTTAGGGACATTTTTGGTAGGATGAAATTCTGTTGCTAGTGCAGGTGCGGTAACCGAAATAGAGTTCGTGATTTTGCGGCACTTCGGGCAGTTGCTTGTCCCAGAGGTGCGATGCTGCACCCAGGATTGCCATTCATGGGAAGGGTCCTTCGAGCATTGCCACCAAACTTTGCGATTCGATTGTGGCGCGAGTTCCCTCGCATCGACAGCGCCGTTGCGGGTTGGGTGTAGTTCGGCTGCGATTTCAGGAAAGAGGCATTGCAATGAGTCTTCTGGCAACACCCGTCGGCCCGAGCAATACGGGCAACCGTTTCCTCGGATCGCACGTGCTGCGACCTGGGCACGCCATTCATGACGTTTATCTTCTCTGCAACGCCACCAAACTGTCCGGCTACTGTTGTGTGGAACTGCATCGCGATCCACATCGGCGTTTTTCGATGGATGCCATTCCTTAGCGAGTTCCAGGTTGTGGGCCACAAGCAACGGAACGACAATTCCGGTTTGGTTTAGCGTTTTCACTGGAGGTCAGATAACGGGGCAAGCGAGAAGAAGCGGAGTGAGGCTCGTGACACTGATTGACTGCTCGCGGATTCTGTAGGCATGTGTTTGAATCGACTGCGGCGAAACTAACGAATAAGGCGATGCGAGATGTAAATGGTTTTGCCCATTCTAAACTACGAATATACTGCGATGGCGGAATACCGTAGATAGAAAAGCGGAGCAAAACTCAAGCCTTTCAATGTTACAACGCAGTATTCGCGAAGAAAAAAGTATGGAAACGGTATTGGGAAGACAACGGATGTCGGACCGACGTTCACCCGAAACCCATTCCTATCCCAATATTTGTTATCTCCACCACTTGGAACCAGGCTCGGCAATTAGATGCACCGCCCCTGCGCCGTTCGTTTCACCGGCGAGAGAAGCTTTCAGCGTTGGGGTATCGGTTGCAGTTGCGAATCCCGGGTATCCGTGTAGAGACAATCCTGCGGTATGACTCAGCATTCGACGAAGTGTGACACGATCCGAGTTGAAGCTTGACTCGGGTAGCGACCAACTCTTCAGTGAGTCGGCGATTGACGCGTCAAGGTTGACGGATCCTTGCTCGACGAGCTGCATGACGCCCCAAGCGGCGACGCACTTGGAAATGGAGCCAACGTTGAATCTTGTGTCACCCGTGATCGCTGTTCCGGTTTTGGTGTCGGCAACACCTGAAAAGACCGTCCAAGAAGGCTGCCCGTTTTTCAGGACGGCAATCGCAATCCCTGGGACATTGTGTTCTTTGAGAAGCTGCTCGCTGAGAGTCTTGACTTCCTTCCGAATTTCGGGTGATTGAGCAGCCGATGTCACGGGAATGACTCCAGCGAGGCTGAGCATGGTCAAAGAACAGATGATCGGTCGGATAGAGAGACTCAAAACTGGATCGCCAAGAGTGAAAATTTTGAACGTGAAAATAGTTAGTTCGTAGCACATCCACCGATATTGGCCGCGGAATTTGTAATCGTCGTTTTTGTGCACAAGATCGGCTGTCGGGCGTCAGTTGAGCCGAAGGATCAACGCTAGGTTTCGGCCGTCTGGCCGTATCGGTTCCGCCTATCCGAGCTTGAAGCAAGTAGGCAGGAATGAACTGGGGTCATCCCGTTGGCCGTTTGGGCATTGGCCCCCGTCGTGCGCGAGAACCGAGGCGAACGCCGAACGGCTTGCACCCCGAAGACACTTGCGTGCCTGCCTAGAGGGCAAAACAGGCAGGCTGAGTGCAGGAAAAGTTCTTGGGGTTGGTGATCCGACCATTCAGTGGAACTATACTCACCGCACCCACGAGGGGAGAGAATTCGTAATCTGAGAAGGTGCCCGGGATGCCGAGAAACAAGTTGAGTGTCAGACGCAGATCGCTTCGCTGTGAGAATCTAGAACAGCGTCGGCTACTAGTGGCGAGCGTAATTGAGCACGAAGGTATCGGGCACATTTTTTGGGACTCTGTCGCGCAGGTTGAGCGGTTCGATCTCGATGCCGAGCAATGGCTCAGTCCGATCAGCCTTCAGGACCCAACCGGAAGGCTTCCTACCAAAGGTCACGTTGATGGCGACGGAATCTATGTTGCCTATGACAAGTCTGTTTACCGATATGACTTGGACGGAAGCAATCCAGAACACCTGATCAATACGCAAGAGACCGTTCAGGCAATTCACACGGACGGTGACATCCTGATCGTCAATCACTCCTCCGGCTTGTTCACCAGAGCCACCAGTATCGACAAAACGACTTTCACGGTGACGGACACGATCGATGATTACCTCGATACCATCTATGGGTCGTCTATCTCGCGAACGCACAATCGAATCTTCGGACGAACGAGTGGGACTAGCCCATCCGACATCACGTACTTGGATTATTCCAATGATGGGGTGCAGTCGGGCTGGTAGCAA
>NZ_DDGH01000077.1:0-569 GCF_002337565.1 Rhodopirellula sp. UBA1907
GGAGGGTGAAGTTGTGATTGGTGATTGCGCATTGGCTCTTTGGCAATGGGCCGTAGCGTTGGTACAATTTTACGTTAGTGCAGACGTCGATCGCTTCGCTCAGGGCCGTGCTGGCAAAACATTTCGACAGGCGTCCTCCCCGCAAAGGAATCCCAGATGTCCACTGTTAAACAGGCGATGGCCGATATCATCGCACAGCAACCCCAGGACAGTAGCTACGACGAGATCCTTCGCGAACTCGCTTATGCCCGTCTGGTTGGCCGAGGTCTGGCGGACTCTGACGCGGGCAACGTCATCTCCGATGACGAAGTCAAGCAGAGAATCGAATCGTGGCAGAAGTAGTCTGGACTCGCGAATCAGTTGCCTGGCTTGAGAAGATCCACGATCACATCGCTGTCGAAGATCCGACTGCTGCGTTAAAGGTTGTCGTAGAATCTATTCTAAGATCCAATTGTTGCGGACGTTCCCTCGATTGGGCGGACGCTAAATGCCGATCGCGGACCGTGAAGTTCGTGAGATCCTTTACGGTCACTACCAGATCCCGTATCTAGCGGGCTGTTGATTTAATG
>NZ_DDGH01000077.1:706-1613 GCF_002337565.1 Rhodopirellula sp. UBA1907
TAGCGGGCTGTTGATTTAATGAGCCGTACCGCGTTAGCGGCGGTTAGTCAGACGCCAACCGGGGCTAACGCCCATCGGCTAATTGTTGTCATTTGGTATACGACTAAATGAACAGACTGCTAGGCGTCAGCGAAGATCGTGTTGAGATACTCGGAATCTTCCACAGTGCGATGAAAATTGAGGACTACCTCACCTAGCCGGTGAGCCAACATGGTGTTTACGAGAGGCCATGCGCTATGCATTGGCGTTGGAACAACATTGTTTGAGCGTCTTGTCGGGGCCTTCCGTATGTCAGACGCTGCTTGGTGCGATTCGGCAAGTCGAAACCCCGACATCCTTTTTGTTGTTGTACCAATGCGCTCGAAGTCCGCCGCTTCCGTGAAAGAATTGCTGTCGGGGCTAATCCTGCTTGTTGGGGTTGGCGTTGCGATGTTGCTGCTTTGGATCGTCGCGTTGGTTGTGCTCGCTGGTGTTCTTTATGCCGGTATGTCGGTGTTCACGGACTGGAGCGTGGGGGCTCGGATCGGTTCCAGCCTCATCGCAGCGTTTCTCACGCTCAAGGTGGTTGCGTTGGTCGGCACGATCTGCGACTTGATCCCCGAGTCTTGGATGGTCGCGAACAAGAAAACCAAGCCATGTCCCGCTTGTGGCAAAGCACCCCGTACGGCGAAGGCTCAACAGTGCATGCATTGTGGCGAACGCTCGTCGTCTACGGAGCACTGATCTAGCTGGGACTCGCAGTTGTGTTGGGATGGGACACGAGGGGCGATTGAGTTTGCCGACGTGTGGCGGCGGGAGTTGGTGGGATGAGTCGGGGTGATCCCTCGCTCACGCTTCGGGTTTCCAGGGGCGATGTTTTGAAGTGGTGAACGGGTTGGCTTGTCGCCGTTCGACCTCCCCTCGCTTC
>NZ_DDGH01000077.1:1795-23229 GCF_002337565.1 Rhodopirellula sp. UBA1907
GACCCTCCTGCCAGGAGGGTGAAGTGGGGGACGTTTTCCAATCGCTTTGGTTGCGTTCACGCGGCTCTTAGGAGCACTCGGTTGCGGGGGACTCGGTCGAGGGATTCGCCGCCGTAGCGGGCGAGGGTTCCGTTGGCGACTTCGTAGCCGTGACGGAACAGGAGACTGAATTCCTGGTGGTCCAATCGGCGAAGCGTCGTTTCGATCCGGGAGACTCGATCGACTTCCTCGTCCGTCAGCGACGGTTGCTCGGTCCAATGCGAATCGCGAATTCCGGAGGTGCTGCCGGCGGCTTCTGTCGGCGTGTGGGCTCGCAGGGTGGATCGCTTGCTCTTCAGACCAAGTCGCAAATACGCGCCGCTGCCGGGGTTCTTCTTGAAGTGGTCGATCAACATCCGTGCTCGTAGGCTGCGGACTTGATCGGTGGCCACATCGACCAGCCGCATCGAGGCTTTCAAGTATCCCGGACGCCACTTCGATCGACGCGATTCGCTGCCCAGTGGTCGCGAGGCATCGCAGACGATCAAGAAGTCGGTGCCGTCGACCAAGCCGATGCCGGGTTTGAAAAGTGCTTCCACGCCGAGGTTGTCGTACACGCCACCATCCCAAAGGTGCAGCCGTTTGTACTTGGCCGGAATGGAATGCCACTCGTCGTTTCGCATCTCTTTCCAACGATGGTGTTTGGCTTTCACAATCAAAGGACCAATCAACCCAGGCACGGCGGCTGAAGCGGCCAAGGCATGCGACAGTCGAAGCTTCGGGTCGACGATGTATTTGGTTTGGTAGTCGCCCATCAAGTCCCGCTGGAATCGCCAGTTTTTGCCCGTTTGATAGCAGGTCGCGTTGATCAACCAACGAGGCGACTCGGGCAGGTCGGCAAGGTCACCGTTGATTTGCCAGCGTCGTTCGAGTTCGTCGCCGAGCACCGCGGCGCGGCCACTGAGGATTTGCCAGGGGAACATCAGCGACTTGATCACGTAGGATCGTTGCAGGTTCTGAGTGGTCAGCAAACGCAAGATTCGGGGAACGACCTCATGGAGGTATTCCTCGCTACTGGGCCAGCGATTGTTGGTCGCAGAAAATACCAGACCCGCGGCAAGGCTGCCTCCGGAAACGCTGGAGATCATCTGGACGTTTCCGAGCAAATCTTCCCGTGCGAGTCGCGCAAGGACGCCCAGATGAAACACGGTGGCGCGAACGCCGCCTCCCGAGAAAGCCAGTGCGATTTTCATCTTGGTTTGCGTGTGGATTTCCGGGAAGTCGAGACGGATTGGCTCGGTGAGATTACCGGGAGCGGCGGTTGCGTCGCCACGTCAATCCGGTTGGATTTGAGGGCGTCGCAGGGGCTTGGGGAGCGGGGTGGGCACGAAAAAAGGGCATCCATTGGTGAATGGATGCCCTTGGTTGGTCTCTTCACAAGCTGGAAGCCGATGCCACTTTTAAGCAGGTACGCAGGTTTCATCGGGTATTTGAGCCGTTGGCGTTAGCCACGGTTTTCACGCACAACCGGGGCTAACGCCCAAACGGCTCACATGGTTGTACTTGATCATTCCTGCCGACCTGCTTAGAGGCCCAGCGACTCGAGGGTGGGGGCCATGGCGTCGGCCCAGATCTCGTAGCCCTTTTCGGACAGGTGCAGGTAGTCAGGCATGATCGCGGGATCGATCGTGCCGTCCTCGTTCATGAAGTGATCGCCCAAGTCGACGTAAACGATGTTTTCGCCGTCGGCCATTTTCGCGATCCGGTCGTTGACGGCGATGTTATTCAGTCGCATCAAGTCCATCTTGGTTTTGCCTCGCGGCATGATGGCTTGCAACACGATCTTCGTCTTTGGCAATTTCTCACGCAGGATCGAAAGGATCTTTTCAACACCCTCGGCGATCTGCGTTGGATCTTGCATGAAGTGACCGGTGTTGTTGGTGCCGATCATCAACACAGCGACTTCGGGTTGGATCTTGCCGAGGTTGCCGTGTGTCAAACGCCAAATGATGTGCTCGGTGCGATCGCCGCCGATGCCCAAGTTGATGGTGTCGTGTTTGGCGTAGTTTTCTTCCCAAACCTTTTTGCCGCGGCCTTCCCAGCCTTGCGTGATGGAATCACCGATGAAGGCTAATTTGGGTTTGGCGGTCTTGGCCAGTTTGGACATCGCCATGTTGCGTTTCTGCCAACCTGGTTCGTCGCCTCGCGTGGCGGGAATGGTGGCGGAGTTGACATCATACAAATCACGCAGATCAACGTAGCGTTTTTTCAATCCGGCCAAAATGTCGGCGTATTCGGGATCGTTGTGAACCGACTTGAGTTCAAGAGGGTCGGTTTCCAGATCGAACAGGTTCCATTCGCGACTGCGGGGGAAGAACATCAGCTTGTAACGTTCGGTTCGCACACCGTCGTGAACGGGGACCATGTGCACCGCTGCGTTCTCGTAGTAGGCGTAGTACACCGCGTCACGCCAAGTCGATGACGCTCGGCAACCGTCTTTCATCATCGAGACCATGCTGCGTCCTTGGATGGCCTCGGGGATTTCTGCTCCGGCGGCTTCCAAGAAGGTCGGGGCGTAGTCGATGTTTTGGATGGGGGCGGTGCTTTCGGTGCCGGGTGCGATCACGCCGGGCCAGCGAATCAGGAACGGCATGCGAAGTGATTCTTCGAACATCCAGCGTTTGTCGTACCAGCCATGTTCACCGAGGTAGAACCCTTGGTCGCTGCTGTAGATCACGATCGTGTTTTCGGCGAGTCCTGATTCGTCGAGGTAAGCCAGCAGTTCACCGACGCTGTCATCGACCGCTTGAACGGTGCCCAGGTAATCCTTGATGTAGCGTTGGTATTTCCATTTGGTGATGTCTTTGCTGGACAGTTTGCCGGCTTTCATGTCGGCGATGAACTTTTGGTTCTCGGGTTCATAAGCGGCGTCCCAGGCGGCCTTTTGTTCGTCGTTCATGCGGCGATATTCGCCGTTGCCCAAACGTGGCAGGAACTGCTCGGGGAACAAACTCTCGCCATGGAACTTCATGTCGTGGCCCCAGTAGAAATGGTTCTCCAGCGACATTTCGCTTTCGTGCAGCAACTTCGAACGACCGGCGTAATCGTCGAACAAGGTTTCTGGTTCAGGCACGTCAACGCCTTTGTACAAATCAAAGTGACGTGGTGGAGGCGACCAGTTTCGGTGGGGAGCCTTGTGTTGGCACATCAGCACAAACGGTTGGTCTTCATCGCGATCGTTCTGCAACCAGTTCAGCGTGTTCTCGGTGATGATGTCCGTCACGTAGCCGGTATACCGCTTGCGTGACCCGTCCATCTGAATGAAGTCAGGGTTGTAGTAGTTGCCTTGTCCGGGAAGGATTTCCCAGTGATTGAAACCGACGGGATCGGTGCCCAGGTGCCACTTGCCAATCAGTGCGGTTTGATAGCCGACATCTTGCAACAGTTTTGGGAACGTGACCTGTGAGGCATCGAAGCGATTGCCGTTGCGAAGGAAGCCGTTGATGTGGCTGTGTTTGCCCGTCAGGATGCAGGCTCGCGAAGGGCCGCAGATTGAGTTGGCGCAGAAAGAGTTGTGAAAGACGGCGCCTTCGTTGGCGATGCGATCGAGGTTGGGAGTCTTGTTGATCTTGGATCCGTAAGCACCGATGGCTTGCAACGCATGGTCATCGGAAAACACGAAGACGATGTTGGGCCGTTTGGCTTTGGCCGGTTCATCCGCGGAAGCTGTGTGAGGCAAGAGTTTGCCGAGTACCGCGAGTGCAATCGACAACGCGACAAGGCGTTTCGTTATGCGAGATGCTTGGCGAGAAACCGGAAGATGATTCATGGTGTTGCCGGAGTCAGTGGTGGGAAGGTCGGTAGGAAGCGGCTAGTTTAAACCGAACCATGGCTCTGTTGTGGCACCGCTCGGTGTTTCTCGTTCGTCGACTCGGTGAATGAACCACAACGGAACCGACACTCACACCGGAACCATATGAAGTGAAAATTTGGATCGATGCCGACGCTGCTCCGCGGGACGTCAAGGAGGTCGTGTTTCGTGCCGCAAAACGTTTGGACCTGGTAACGATTTTGGTCGCGAATTCACCGGTTGGAGTGCCGGCGAACGCGACGACGGTTCGGTCCGTGGTCGTTCGCGAGGGAGCCGATCAAGCGGACCGGTACATCGTCAACAACGGCGAACCGGGTGATCTGGCGGTGACCGCCGATTTGCCGCTGGCGGGATTGTTGGTGGACAAAGGTTTGTTTGTGATCGATCCGCGAGGGGAAGAATATTCGCCCGCGACTATCGCCAGTCGTCTCTCGATGCGAAATTTCATGGACGACCTGCGGGGTGCTGGTGTCGAAACGGGCGGCAGTGCGTCTTATGGTCCCAAAGACAAAAAGGCGTTCGCGTCGACCTTTGATCGTTTGTTGACAAAAGCCATTCGGAGGGCTGAGACATCCTCGGAGTAGTGGTTCGCGTTGAAGCGCAGCAGCGACTATCCTGCGACAGTCCATTCTGCCCTCGACCGTGGAAATTCTGGTGTTTTCTCATGCCGGTTGTTGGTGGATTGATTTGCCAGGCGATCTTTGTCCGCCAGCCACAATCGAGTGAGTTCATTGAGATCTACCAATTGTCTGTGTCGGCTGATGCTGACCGTTTCGATGGCGTGTCTGGCCATCGTTGCCCACGGCCAAGATGTTCGCGGAGTCGCCCCTGTCGTGGGACTTCGCGCCAATTCGCCCACCGACGTCTTGCTGACCGGTGCCACATTGGTGACCAATCCGGATTACTACTTGAAGGATTTGGGTGCGGAGGAGTCCGCCAAGGAGTCTGATGAGAATTCAGCGATTGGCGATGTTCTGATTCGATCCGGTCGCATCGTCGCGGTCAGTGATTCCATTGAACCGCCGCCAGGTTGCCGCGTCGTGGATTGCTCGGGCAAGACGATCTACGCGGGATGGATCAATTCTTGGTATGAGGTGTCCGCTGATTCGCTGACCTCAGGCGATGACTATTGGAACGCGAATATTGTTGCCAACCGCGAAATTCGCGATTTGTCGAATGTTCCGAATGCTGGCAAGCTGCGCAGTCAAGGCTTCACCACGACGGTGCTGGCTCCGAAAGGACGCATCATCGGAGGCCAGCCTTCTGTTTGGTCGTTGAATGAATCAAAGGACGAAGCCGACAACGCTCACGCCGGACCGCAACGCATTGCAGATTTGAAATGGATGACGGCGGCGTTGTCCGTGCCGCGCGGGAATGATTCCGGCGAACGATATCCAAACTCTCCCATGGGCGCGGTGGCGTTGCTTCGGCAATCGCTTTATGACGCTCAGTGGTACCGAGACGCGTCGGCCGCTCACGATGCGAACCCGTCGCTGCCTCAACCCGATCACAGCGAGACTTTGCAAACGTTGCATCAAGCTTTGGCGGGTTCGACGTTTGTGTTTGATTGTCCCAATGAACGCATGGCGTTGCGGGCTCAGAACATCGCGAATGAATTCTCGATGCGATCAATCATCCGAGGCTCAGGACGAGAGTACCGAGAATCGGAAGCGATCGCGGCATTGGACCGAGTGCTTTTGTTGCCGCTGGATTTTCCAGAGGCTCCTGATGTGTCGACGCCCGAATCAGCACGCGAAGTGGATTTGGTCAGGCTGATGGATTGGAAGTTCGCTCCCACCAACCCGGCCGAGATGATTCGTCAGGGAGCGACGGTTTGCTTGACCACGGATCGCTTGGATGACCCTGGCAAGTTTTTGGCTCGATTGCGAACCGCCGTGGAACGTGGATTATCACGCCGCGACGCGGTCGCCTCGCTGACCACCACCCCGGCGGGATTGCTGGGGTTGGATCGGACTCATGGCCGCATCGCCGGTGGAATGTCAGCGAACTTGATCGTCGCGGATGGGGATTTGTTCGACAAAGAAACGAAGGTTTGGAAGGTCTTGGTCGATGGACAAGAGTTCGTGATCAATGAGGAACCGGAAACGAAAGTCGCGTCGTTGGTCGGTTCGTGGAAGCTTCGTATGCCAGCGGATTCCACTACGGAAGTCGAGTTGGCGATCTCGCAAAAGGACGGTCGCTTGTCGGCGGAGCTGATCGGCAAGACGCCGGGGGAAAGCAGCGAAGGAGACGTAGAAGCCGCAAGTGAATCGGATGATTCGGAAGAAGGCGAATCGGAATCAGAAGAGGAAGGTTCGGATGAGGAAGAGGATGACGAGAAAGACGATGAACCCAAGGAAAAGACGAGCAAGCAAAAGCTGAAGAAGATCGTTCAGCGATTGGATCAATTCGCGGGGCAGATCACTTGCGGTGATTCCGATGACGCTCTGTGCCAAGCCTTGGGTTTGCCAGAAGGCACGCATCGCGTCGTCATCCACTCGAGTGCCAAGACGTTGGCGGATGTTTCGAATGCGGAACCGCTGTCGATTGAATTCTATCCGATCGGGCAGTCTTCTCGCCGATTCCAAACCAGTTGGATGGAGCCGGAACCTGAAGACGACTCGGAGGAAGAGGAGTCGGATGAGGATTCATCGGACGATGACAAGGACGACGGTGAAGGTGCCGACGAAGAAACAAACGACGACAAGAACGCGGACGGTGAGCTTGCAGCGGCGGATTCCGCGAAAGAATCGAGTGAGTCGGCCGAAGAAGAGTCGTCAATCGACGAGTTGCAAATCGTTCGTCCGTTGGGTGCCTATGGCCGGTCCGAACCGGTCGCACGCCCGTCCAAGGTTCTGTTTCAAGGAGCGTTGGTTTGGACGTGCGAAGATCGCGATGACTTGCAGATTCCTGAAACACCGATGGATGTGTTAGTCGAAGATGGCCGAATTGTTGCGGTGGAAGAGCACATCACGGTTCCCACCGGAGAAGACTGCACGATCATCGATGCATCTGGCAAACACATCACTCCTGGTTTGATTGATTGCCACTCGCACGCGGCGACTGACGGCGGCATCAATGAATCGGGGCAAGTTGTCACGGCGGAGGTGCGGATCGGGGACTTCATCGACAACACCGACATCACGATCTATCGGCAACTCGCCGGCGGTGTCACGACCGCGAATATCTTGCACGGATCGGCCAATCCGATTGGTGGGCAAAACCAAGTTGTGAAGTTCCGTTGGGGGGATCCGATGGACGGCTTCCGATTCAAAGATGCTCCTTTGGGGATCAAGTTCGCGCTCGGCGAAAACGTCAAGCGGAGCACGTCGCGATATCCCAACACGCGAATGGGCGTTGAACAATTGCTTCGTGATCAATTGCTCGCCGCACGCGAGTACGCCAGTGCACATCGACGCTGGAATTCTGGTGAACGCAACACGTTGCCACCGCGAGTGGATTTGCAATTGCAAACGCTGGTTGAGATTCAGGACGGCAAGCGTTGGATTCACTGCCACAGCTATCGCCAAGACGAGATCATGGCGACGCTGGATGTTCTGGATGAGTTTGGCATTCGGATCGGAACGCTGCAGCATATTTTGGAAGGCTACAAGGTTGCCGATCGAATGGCCGAGCACGGTGCGATGGCATCTTCGTTCGCCGATTGGTGGGCTTACAAGTTCGAGGTCTACGATGCGATTCCTTACAACGGTGTGTTGATGCACAACAAAGGCATCGTGGTTTCTTACAACAGCGATGATGCGGAGATGGGCCGGCACCTGAACACCGAGGCAGGGAAAGCGGTCAAGTACGGCGGTGTCCCACCAACCGAAGCGTTGAAGTTTGTGACGCTCAATCCAGCGAAACAGCTTCGGATTGAAGATCGCGTTGGATCGATCCAAGTTGGCAAAGACGCGGACTTGGTCGTTTGGAGCGGACCGCCGATGTCCACGACCAGTCGTTGCGAACAGACCTGGATCGACGGTCGCCCGATGTTCCGTTTGGAAGATGATGCCGAGATGCAGGCCCGTGATGAAGCTTGGCGGAACGAGCTGATTCAGGAGTTGCTCGACGGCAAGCCAAAATCCGAATCGGATGATGCTTCAGAAGACGATGACGACAAATCGCTCTCCAACCGTCGCGTGATCGAACTAGCCGAAGAAGACCGCTGGTTGCGTTACGACGAGTTCTGCAATTCACGTGGTGCCCAGCAGAGAGCCCAACAAAACGCGATGTCACAAGGAACGGAGGAAGTCCAATGAGCGATTCAAGAAATTTATCGGCCGCCGTTCTGGCATTCGTTTTTGGAGCGTGCACGGTGTTGTCGCCTGCGATGTCTCACGACATGGTTCCCGGTAAACCACAAAGCAAGCCGATCGTGATTCGGAATGCGACGCTGCATTTGGGGAATGGTTCGATCGTCGAAAATGGATCAATTCTGTTTGAAGACGGGGTGATCAGCGAAGTGGGAGCTTCGGTCCGGTTGCCGGATTCGGCAGAGGTGATCGAGGGAGCGGGCAAGCACGTTTACCCGGGCTTGATCGATGCGTACACCGATCTGGGTCTTCGCGAAATCACGGCGGTGGATGTGACGCTCGACAATGTTGAGCGAGGGGAACTGAATCCCAATGTTCGATCTTGGGTCGCCTTCAATCCGGATAGCGAATTGATTCCTGTTGGTAGAGCAGGCGGTGTGATGTTGGCTCATGTCGTTCCCGGCGGCCGATTGCTGCAAGGACAATCGGGGGTAATGCAGTTGGACGGTTGGTCTTACCAGGACATGTTGTTGGAAGGTCCGGTCGGATTGTGCGTGAACTGGGAATCCGTGGTGCCTCGCGGTGGCGATTCCAAGGAGAAAGCCAAACGATACGACGAGCAAATCCAAGAGCTGGATGACTTGTTCGAACGAGCCCGCCGGTATGGCGAAGCGACCCAAGCGGAAGAGAGCGTGGCGACAGATCTTCGGCTGGAAAGTTTGCTTCCGGTGATCAACGGTGAACGACCCGTGATTGTCGAAGCCGATCGATTGGGAGCGATTGAGTCTGCGATCTCGTTCTTCACTTCGCGTCAGATCCCGATGGTGCTGTGCGGTGGTGCTGATGCGATGCACTGCGTTGAGCATTTGACGGCTCATGACATTCCCGTGATTTTGGTCGCGACTTATCGACTGCCACGGCGTCGGTCCGATCCGGTTGATGCGTTGTATTCGTTGCCAGCGAAACTTCGCGAAGCGGGCGTCCGGTTTGCGATTGCGGGCGAGGGATCGGGGTATCCGGGAGGTGCATCGAATATTCGGAACCTTCCGTATCACGCCGGTGTCGCGGTGGCTCACGGTTTGCCTCGCGAAGAAGCGGTGCGTGCGATCACTCAATCAGCAGCCGAAATTTTGGGCGTTGCCGATCGAGTCGGAACGCTGGCGGCAAAACGACATGCAACGTTGATCGTCGTCGATGGCGACGTGCTCGAGTCCGAAACGCGTGTGGTCGATGCCTACGTCCAAGGGCGCAAAGTCGATTTGGGCAACAAACACAAACAGTTGTATCGCAAGTACGAACAGTTGCCCTGATTCGGTTGTCCGTGGTCTGATTTTGTAGAAGGCCACTGATTCGTTCAGGTGACCCTTTCAGACCGTCGTGTTGATATACTGGCCCGCTGCGCAAGCGAAGACCGCGAATGATCGCGTGCTTGCAACTGTGGCCGATCAGGCCTTGCGCCGAGATGTCTACACGTGGAACGGAATGGTGACCGGATGAAAAAATTGTCTTTGGCTGGAATCGCTTTCTTTCTGTTGGCGTGCAGCAACACGTGGGCACAGACTCCAACGTTTTCGGATGCCGACTGGCCGTGGTGGCGTGGTCCAGGTCGTCAGGGACATGCCGTCGGTGAACAGGACCCACCAACCCAGTGGAGTGATTCTGCCGACGCGAAGCAGAATATCGTTTGGAAGGTTCCGCTCGCCGATCGAGGGCACGGTTCTCCGATTCTGCTCGGCGATCGGGTTTATTTGCAGGTCGCGGACAAGGCTCGTGATTCGCAGTTTTTGGTTTGTTTGAACCGTGACAACGGAGAATTGGTTTGGGAGGCGGTGGTTCACCAAGGTGAATTCGATGGCATCGACAAACGCGAACCCAATACCAAAGCCTCCTGGGCATCGTGCACGCCGGCGACTGATGGCGAACGAGTGTTCGTCAACTTCTACTTTGACAGAGCCGTTTACACGTCGGCGGTCAGTTTGGAAGGCGAGCTGTTGTGGCAGCAAAAACTGTGTCGCTATCAGATTCACCAAGGGTACGGTTCATCGCCGACCATCTATGAAAATTTGGTGATTGCATCCGCCGACAACAAGGCGGGCGGTCAAGTCGTCGGAATGGACCAAGTCACCGGCGAAGTTGTTTGGAGGCACCAGCGGCCAAAGGAACCGAACTATGCGTCGCCCGTTGTTTTGTCGGTCGCTGGCAAAGACCAGTTGATTCTGACGGGATGCGATTTGGTCACCAGTTTGGATCCGATGACCGGCAAGGTGAACTGGGAAATCGAAGGAGCGACGACCGAGTGCGTGACCACGACCGTGACTGACGGCCAGCACGTGTTTTCATCGGGTGGGTACCCTGACAATCACATTTCCGCGGTTGTGGCGGATGGATCGGGCGAGGTGGCATGGGAAGTCGGCACGCGAGTCTACGTGCCTTCCATGTTGGAAAAGGACGGCCATCTGTTCATGACGTTGGACGCGGGTGTCGCGATGTGTGTTGATTGCCAAACCGGTGAAACAAAATGGAAGGCTCGCTTGGGTGGCGATTTTACTTCGTCACCTGTTCTGGTGAACGACCGGATTTATGCGGTCAACGAGGAAGGCAAGTGTTACATCTTCCGAGCCGACCCCGAGCGATTTGAGTCAATTGGCGAGAACCAGCTCGGTGATTCCGTGATGTCGACACCCACCATCAGCGGCGGGCGAATCTACTTGCGAGTCGGCGTGCAAGAAGGCGGCAAACGCCAAGAGTACTTGTACTGCATTGGCGAGTGATTGATTTGCCAGACGTTTATTCCGCTGTCGGTTGATACTGTTCCGGCAGGGGATGGTCGTCTTGCGGTAAGAAGCGGAGCACCGATCGCGGCGGATCTGAGATGCTGTCCGGTTGTTGGTGCATCACCCAGGTGACCCCGTTTGGTCCTTGGACTGTGTCACCGTCTTCGAATGATTCTTCGCTTTCAATCAGGTGGCACGTGATCAGGCGAAGCAATTCGTCGATGTCGTTGAAGTCGTAGGCTTCCGCGAAAAATAATGCTTCGATGTCTGGTAGATCCAGCTGGCCGTTGCCGACGGTGTCCATCGCCGCGAATCCATCGTCGAGGCTGTAGAGCCGAACGTTGGCCCACAGATCTAGCGGTGGAAAATCGTTGTCCTCGGATTCTTGGATGACTTGATTCATCCCTTCCAAGTTGCGGATCGTTTCGCCAGCGGGATTGAAGTACGCGATTGCTTGTGGCAATTCGGTCAGGGCGGCGGCGACTTCGGTGATCAACGCGAGTTCATCAAACGGCTCGTATTCTTCCGGTGTCAGCGGCGCGTCTTCTTCGTCGGTTTTGAGGATGTAGCTGCTGCGAATTCGCAAGAACGCGGTGTGCTGAGGGACCTCTTCTTTGCCTTCGTCCCAAACCCACAGTTGTTCGAGAGAACGTTGTAGCGAACCCGGAAATGTCAGCGGTCCAAATGAGCCGTTGGACCATGCTTGGCGAACCGCCGAATCGGCGTCCTCGATTTGCATGTCGTCCGGCCAAGGTTTGTCGACCAAGTCGATCGCCAAGTGGCCGGGAGTTTCTTCGTCCATATCCATGATCAGCGACGGACCGGCAATCGCCCAATCCGCCGTAGCGGGCAGGGGATCAGACGGTTCGTATTCATCGATCGCAGCGGCAATTTTGCGCATCGACACGCGTTCGCGCAGGAGGACAACGACGCACTGGGTGTAGAAGCCTTGGGGCATCCGAAAGAACCTTCGTAGGAGCAAAATCCGTTTGGCAACACAAGAAATGCAGTGAGAACAGGTCACCGCTGAGAAGTTCTTGCGTTGGGCGCGTTTCCAACGCGCCAGCGATGGACCAACCGAACAGTTTAGACCGCCGGTTGAACGCTCGAAAGCCGGGGCGCAGCTTGACACCGGAACGAACAAACACGTCGATTATTGACCTTGGGATCAGAATCACGGGTGATTGGCGAACTTCCGTTCACGCCAAGAAACGCGTGGGAACGCCCATCTCGACGCCGAGCGGAGTGGATCGTAAGGTGTTGGTCCGCTTATCCGACGTCTCGCCTCACTCTTGCCCCCCAGAATGCCTTGATCACGCCTCCGCACCAGCGACGTTCGGCGGCGATGGCATTCATCCTGCTGACGTTGTTGATCGACATTTTGGCGATCGGAATCATCATTCCGGTGCTCCCGGAATTGATCAAAGAGTTTGTCGGCGGCGACACTTCTCGGGCCAGTTGGTACGTCGGCGTGATTGGCGCGACCTATTCGCTGATGCAATTCTTCTTTGCCCCGGTCTTGGGCGCACTCTCGGATCGATTCGGACGCCGCCCGGTGATTTTGGCGTCATTGTTTGGACTGGGCGTCGACTTCATCGTCACCGGTTTGGCACCGACGGTCGGATGGTTGTTTGTTGGACGGATTGTGGCCGGCGTGATGGGGGCCAGTTTCTCAACCGCGAATGCGTACATCGCTGACGTTTCGACGCAAGAAACCCGAGCCCGCAACTTCGGCTTGGTTGGAATGATGTTTGGATTGGGATTCATCATCGGACCCGCCCTGGGTGGAGTGCTCGGTGGTATTCACATTCGATTGCCATTCTTCGTCGCGGCAGGATTGTCACTGGTCAATTGGTTGTACGGTTTCTTTGTGCTGCCTGAATCGTTGCCACCGGAAAAGCGAGGTTCGATTTCGTTGGCTGCGATGAACCCGCTGGGCACGATCGCGAGACTTCGCAACTATCCGATGATCGCCGGTTTAGCGGTCGCGTTCATGTTTTCATCTTTGGCCCAACGTGGATTGGAAAACGTTTGGGTGCTGTCGATGGGATATCGATTTGGTTGGAATGAGGTCACCAATGGACTGACGTTGGCGCTGGTCGGTTTGATGGCTGCGATTGTTCAAGGCGGCTTGGTTCGACCGATGATCAAACGTTTGGGTGAACGACGCACCGCAGTGTTGGGAACCTGCGTTTCGTGTCTCGCGTTCCTTGGATACGGGTTGGCATCCCAGGGTTGGATGATTCCGTGCATTGTCGTGTTTGGATCGTTGGCCGGATTGGCAGGGCCCGCTATCCAAAGTTTGGTCGCGGGGCGGGTCAGTCCCGAAGAACAAGGCAAGGTGCAAGGTGCACTGACATCGTTGATCAGCCTGACAAACATTCCTGCACCGTTGTTGTTCACCAGTGGACTGCTTGGCTATTTCACGTCGGAAAAGGCTCCGTTTGAATTCCCCGGGGCTCCGTTCGTGTTCGGTTCTTTGTTGTTGGCAATCGCCGTGATCGTTCTGGCTCGCGTGTTCATCAAGTTTCCCGCCAGCGGCGATCCTGTGGGTGACCCGAACGCGATCGTGCCGGTGGATCAGCCGCCGGCGGAATCGGACAGCGAAGATGAGAATGATGCGGAACCAACTCAATCGCCGGCATTGGGGTCGACTTGATGCGAGTGGTCGTGACCGGTTGCAGCGGCTTCCTTGGCGGCGAAATCGTTCGTCAATTGCTGCAACGTGATTGTGAAGTCGTCGGGCTGTCACGCCGCGAAACGGCTGATTTGGTTCGGGCCGGGATGACGCATCATCGCGGTGATTTGCTTGACACCGACTATCTTGCTCGCGTGATCGCGGGTGCCGAAGTTGTGATTCACACCGCGGCCGTCGCCGGGGTTTGGGGAAGTTGGCAGCATTACTTCGACAACAACGTTGTTGCGTCGCGAAACGTGTTGCAAGCTTGCCAAGAATTTGGCGTCTCGCAGTTGATCTACACGAGCAGTCCCAGTGTCACGTTCGACGGCAACGATCAACGTGATGTCGATGAAGCGGAACCGTATCCCGAAACGTGGATGTGTCATTACCCGCACACCAAGTCGATCGCGGAACGAGAAATTCTGGCGGCGGATCAGCCGAACGGAATGCGAACGGTTTCACTGCGTCCTCATTTGATTTGGGGACCGGATGACCCGCACTTGATTCCTCGTGTGTTGCAACGTGCACGCAGTGGGCGATTGCGAATCATCGGCGACGGCAACAATGTGATCGACACGGTTCATGTCATCAACGCAGCTGCCGCTCACTTGGACGCGATGGATGCGTTGCAAACGCGTCCGGAGGAAGCGGCGGGACGAGCGTACTTCATCACGCAAGACGAACCGGTCGATTGTTGGGACTGGATCGCGAAACTTTGTCGTGTTCACGGCGTTGATCCGCCGACCAAATCCATCTCGTTCGCGGCCGCGTACCGCATCGGTGCGGTGTTAGAAACGGTGTGGCGATTGACGGGGCGTAGCAGCGAACCGCCGATGACTCGCTTTGTCGCGTCGCAGCTGGCGAAAGATCACTCGTTTGACATCACGGCCGCAAAAGAGCGGCTGGGGTATCGGCCCCGCATCGACATGGACGCGGGGCTGCAAACGTTGGCGGATGCCGCCGCCGTTACCAGCGACCCGTCCACTGATCAGTGACGACGATTCGTTTGGCTTCGTCGCTGATGCCGTACGTCAGGTTCGGCTGGTTGAGTTCCAAGAACACCGTGTACTTTTGGTGCACCGCATCGCTGAAGACAACGGGAGCGTGGGTCAGACGTAGGAAGTGAACCGGGGTGCCGTTCCAACGCTTGGTGAACACGCCGGCTTCGAGCGATGGTTCGCGAACCAGTCCGTAGTGCGACTGGATCGTGGTCATCAATCGCGACGGGTCTCCGGTGAAACCGTGCAACGAAATCCGCTGGATTGATCCGGATCGATCGAAGTAGTACGTCAACGTGCCGGCCAAATCGGTTGCTTGGGTGCCGGTGACGATGGGCACTCGCAAGCCTTCGAGTTGCAGGTCGGCTAGCACCGTCGAAACTCGCGAGAATCGATTGAGGATCGCGTGCGTGGTCAAGTCAAAACGCAGGACCTCACGCAAATCAGCGACGTTGTTTCCGGCCAGGGCGGGGGCTTCGTCGTTGGCGGGGATCGCACCGAGCTTCTTTGCGATTTCGGGTTCGTAGCGATAACGTTTGGACGCCACACCACGAAGCGTTTCGACTTGGTGGTGTGAGTGAACCGGGTATCGATCCGAATCGGGCGAATTCGTGACGCCGCCGACGGGAGCTTCTCCGGATCCCCAACCGGTCGCGGTGATGCCTTCTCCGCGAAAAACGTTGGTCACGGAACCGGCGGCGTTCCGCCCCCAATCGGTTTCTGAAGCGACATAGGGTCCTCCCGCGGCGACGGCGAGCACCGTGATTTTGCCCAGGCGAGTGACGAGCATGACAAAAGAACCTGCGAATGAGTTGGGAGGAGATGGGGTGTCGTGAAGAGAACACCCTTCGTCGGTATCGGTTCTCTGGCCATCAAAGTCGCCCTGTTTTCAATGACCCGGCAGAACCGTGAAGAACGAGGCAACCGGTGCGTTCGTCAAGTCGCGAACAAGCAATGCATCCGGTTTCGCATTTACGCTGACGATCGGTGGGACTTTGTTCATTGCATCACGCGACAATCTTCCTCGTGACCGCAATCCGGAGTGGTCGGCGGATGCTGATCGGATATCTTGTCGGCATCATGCCTTTCAACGACGAAATCGAATCGCCGAACGACGACCTGAGCGACACGCTGGATGATGAGTTCGATGTGGACTCGTCGGACATCGAGGACGTCGGTTCGGAGGATGCGTCCCTGCCAACGGATGCGTTGTCAGGGCGGCGAATACTGATCGTTGGGCGTCTGGGCGGCATGAATCGCCGCGAAGCAACCAACCTGTTGCGATCGTATGGGGCCGTCGTCGTTGAAAGCGAGGCTTCATCGGTCGATTGCATCGTCATCGGTGCCGAAGAGTCACCTTTGGCGGAAGCCGAATTGATCGAGAAGGCGACTGGGCGACGCGGCGATGACTCGGATGTGCAGATTTTGCACGAGACCGATTTGTGGCAACAACTCGGGTTGGTCGATGCGGAACAATCGATTCGCAAATTGCATACGCCGGCCATGTTGGCTCATTTGTTGGGCGTTTCCGTGCGTGTCATTCGACGTTGGCATCGTCGAGGATTGATTCGGCCGGTGCGGACATTGCACAAGTTGCCTTACTTTGATTTTCAAGAAGTCGCGACGGCCCGACGTTTGGCGGCATGGGTGGCATCCGGTGCCAGTCCCGAGGCAATTGAACGACGGATCATGCAGTGGGTCGAAGTCGTTCCCAACCTGCGACGTCCTTTGGACCAGTTGTCGATTTTGGTCGAAGGCAAGCACGTCTTGCTCCGCCAAGGCGAAGGTCTGATTGAACCCGGCGGTCAGTTGAGGTTTGACTTCGACGCGATGGAGGACGACGAATCGTCGACTGAGCCAGACTCATCGGACACGCCAATCCTGCAGTTCTCGCGACCGAGCGATCCGTTCGAGAATGAATTTGGCATGACGGCATCGAACTCATTCGCCAGTTCAAAGTCGCCGTTTGAAAATGCCGGTGTTGGTGCGACCGATCACGGCTCAATGCAGTTTCCTCCCGCGGATGAGTTGCCCGAGGAAGAAGACGATTTGCTGCTGTCGGCGTACCAAGCCGAAGATTCCGGCGAGCTGGAAACTGCGATCGACTGCTACCACGCCGTGCTGGCACGCGATGGAGCCCGGTCGGACATCCATTTTCAGATTGGTGAGTTGTTGTACCGAGTCGGCGAAACGATCGCTGCGAGGGAACGGTACTACGCCGCCCTCGAGGTCGACCCGGATTTCGTGGAAGCTCGTTCGAGTTTAGCGGGCGTGTTGGCGGAAACGGGCCAGCCGGAATTGGCGGTCGCGGCCTATCGAGGTGCCCTGGCGCTGCACGACGATTACCCGGATGTGCACTACAACTTGGCCCGGATTCTCGAGGACCTGCACCGCAGCGTCGAGGCGGAGCATCATTGGCGGCGGTTTCTGCAGCTTTCCCCGGGCAGCCCGTGGGCGGACGAGGCGCACGCACGATTGGAAGAATTGCGGCAATCGGAACAGTCCGATTTCTAAACGGGTGGCGAGCCCCATCCCGCGGGCGTTTCGGGCCGCAGAAAGCTGATCCGAAGACAGGTGAATCCGTGGTTCGACGGATTAGAATGGAGACGCTTCTCGTTCTTCATTTTCGCCAACCCTCGGATTTCCCGAATGGCTGACCGCTTTTTCAGTCGCCTTCTCGTCGCCAGCTTCGCTGCCTTTTGTGTGTTCGCGAATTCGGGTTTGCACGGCATTGTCGCCCAGGAGACGGCTGCCGATTCGGAAGAATCAACCCCATTGCCGCCCGATCCGGCGGTGGAACAGTTGATCTTGAAAGCCAGCGGCGGCCCCGAAGCACTCGGCCGCAGTTTGGATTCGTTGGCCCGGGTTCGAGCCTGGTCAGTGATCGACGAACTGTTGCAGCCACTCGCGAGCAACGCACCGGCGGCGGATCGTGCCGCACGGATTGCATCCCAAATCAGCACCGATCAGCGGATCCGAATTTCGTCGGCGGAAGATGTTTCAGAAGAGGCCAAAAAGGCACTCGATGCAATCTTCGACGCACGAGCAACAACGCTTCGCGACCCGAATCGTTTGCAAGCCGCGATCAAACAATTGACCTCCAGCAGCGATGATGAAAAGCTCGGTGCCTACCGAACACTTTTCCGTGGTGGTGAATACGCTTCGGCAGCGTTGATCGGCGATATCGTTCGAACCAAAGACTTGGATCAGCGCCGTGAGGACTTGCGAGTCCTGTTGAAGATCGATCGAAGTGCTGGTATCGCTGGGCTTCGCCGCGTCGCTTTGTACGGGAATGATTCCGCGAGATCGAAGGCGATCGACGCGCTGGCGATGTTGGGTTTGGATGAAGTACAAGTTGACTTGTTGGTGCGTCGCTTAGAAGCGACATCCGACGCGGCATCGAGATTGCCCGCTCTGAAGATCATGCGGTTGGCATTGAAAGACGCGATGGACGAAGCCGTCGCGAGCCAACATGATTTTGGTGATGTGTCGGTTTGGGCCATCAATGCAAAACGTGACGGAGTTGTGCCAACGCAAGCTGCGACCTGGGTGGTCGCCTTTCGGAATGCAGCCGATGCGGCTTCGCGATTGAGTCGAGTCGGTGACGACGATCCGGCCAGCATGGTTCAACAGCTGACTGCGCAATTGGCATATCGCGTTGCGAACGATCCCGATTGGGGCGACGCGAAAAATCGCGATGAGTTCATCAAAGCTTTCTTCGGCGATGCATCGTCGGAAGACGTGCTGGCGGCATGGGCGTTGCCCGTTTTAGAAAACAGCGTCGAGCTGGACAACGATCCTGCCGCCGTTGGAATCTTACGATTGATCGATGGTGAACTCAGCCGTGGTTTGTCGGCATCGCTGCTGCGGCAAGGAGCGGACGCGAGCGTGTTGGTGGAGACCGTCGACCATCCCAACGCGACGGTACGATACGAAGCCGCTGCAACAATCGCCCGGTTGATGGCAGCCGATCCCCAGCTCACTTTCGCGGGCATTTCACGCGTTCGTGATCGTTGGCAACAAATGGCAACGCTGGGTCCGAAGGGCGTCGTGATTATCTTGGAAAACAGGCCGGAGATTATCTCGGCTTGGCAGCGAATCATGGCCGGAGCCGGCTTTGAACCGCGAATCGCGGATTCGGTCGCGGCTCTCGAGCGACGTCTCTCCCGCGGTGATGACGTGCGATTGATCGTTTCGAAACAGCAACCTCGTGATGCTTCCGCGATTGAAATGATCGATGTGGTTCGGCGAATGCGAGTGGGACGCGACGTTCCTCTACTGATTTATTCGCCCGCACCGATGATCGAGACACCGGAACAGCTTGAAGAAGAGATCGATCAGCGCACTGAGTCACAGAAGGAGTTTGATGCCAACCTTCCCGATCAATTCGGAGTTCGCGGCGGGATCGATTCGCTGGACATCGAGATCGAAGCCAGTCTCATTCATGGAACGGTGCATCGAGACTGGACCAAACGCCGAGGATTGGATCTGCAGTTGATCGGCCAGACGCGTTGGGGCGATGAGTCTCTGCGAGCAGGTGTGATTCGTTCGATGCCACGCCCGCGATCGGCTGCTGGCCTGTACGAAATTCTGCTGGATAGTCGTCGGCGTGCTCACTTGCCAACGTTGTCACCGAGCGATCGAGTGCGTTATCGCATGATCGCTTTGGACGCGATTGCAATGACCACTGAAGAGTGATTTTGCACTCTTCGTGTCGGAAAGAACCTTAGTTTGTTCAAACGGTTTCGCGTAGCCGCGAGGTGAACTCGGGGAACGCGGCGCGGACTCGGGTCCAGTTTGGAATCGAAGGGTTGCCACTTGGATCCGCCGCGAAAATTTCGCCGGCTTGCGTGACGCACTGGGCGAACGCTTCGATGGCCATTTCTTCGGAGTGACGATCGTACTTCAACGAGTTGACTCGGGCGTCCGCAGCGTACTGACGGATGCAGTCTTGCGCGATTCGCAAGAACGAGGCACGCAGAGTCACAAAGGTTGATTCGCCGAAGACGATGCCTTGACTGGCCAAGGTGCGATAGATCGTGGTGAGGATGTCGAGCGCCATCTTGATCAGACCGCTGGATGGTTGATCGACCGCGAGCGTTTGATGTTTGTGTTCGTAAAGGCGGGCCAAATCGACTTGGCAAACACGTTTGTGCGAGGTGTTTCGGTAGACGTCCGCGAGCGTTCCGACTTCCAGTCCCCAATCACTGGCGACTCGGTTGGTGCGGGCAAGGTTGCGTGTCAGCGAGAATTCGCCCGACAGAGGGTAACGGAAGTTGCCCAGGAACCGAACGAATTGGTTCTCGGGGAAGCATTGCATCAGAGCTCTTAGCAGCGGTGCAACCAACAATCGAACAACGCGTCCGTGCATGCGGTCGGTGACACGTGCGTAGTAGGCTTTGCAGAATTCGAAATCGAGCCCTGGATGAACCATCGGCAAGCAAAGCCGCGTGAGCAGTTGACGGTCGTAGTCGACAATGTCGCAGTCATGCAAAACAAAGGTTTCGATGTTGGGATCGTCCAACAAATACCCAAAGGCGGTCCAAACGCTACGACCCTTCCCAGGCACGGACACATCAATGCCCGATTCGATCAGTTCGTTGTAGAGCCCTTGGACTTCGGGGCCGTCGGTCCAGAGGACTTTGGCGCGGTCGCCCAGCGGAGCGATTTTGGCGCAGGTTTCGTCGTAATCGCTTTGATCGGGTGCCACGCCCAAACTGACAACGATTGAGGCGATGTAATCGGCCTGAGCCAACTCGCGGACAATCACATCAAAAGGTTCGGCACGCATGTCTGATGCGGTGACCGGCAACACGAGTCCGATGTCATGATTTCGAGTTGATTCCCGAAGCATCGATTCCAAATTATCCAATTTGGCCGACCGAAGATCGTGGATCGTCGTGATCATGTCGTGTTGATAAAAGTCTGGCATGCCAACCTGTTCCGTCGTCGAGAGGCGAGTTTTTCCGGCACCAATGCCGCACGCGGAGCAGTTTGATCGAATGTCGTCAGATCGGCAACGAGTGCAAATTATGCACCTGCCACCTGAAATGCTCGTGCCGACGGGACCGATTGTTCCGCCTACCGAGTTTGCAAATCCGAAAGATTTGGGGGGGAAGTCATTCGTGCCCGCTTGTGCACTGTACGTTTGATTGTCTCCGTACCTCAATGGGGATGTGCCCCCTCAATCGTGTGGTGTTCAAGTCAGAAATGCTCGCTTCGGATCTCATCGCAATCAGTGTCTCCACGCTGTCGCCTTCATCGGCGATTGGTGCGGATCTGTATTGCCGTGTCGGATCCACGGATGAAGTGAAGCTTTATCGGGGGGCGAACTACCCGATGAAGCCCGCGGACTTGAACAAGTTGAAGTCCCGCGGCGTGACAAAACTGTTCATTGAACGGGAAGGCCGATCCAGCTATCAGGAATACCTGCGAAACCTGGCCGCGGGTGCCGAAGATGATGCTGCCACGAATTCACAGCGTTCCGCAGCTCTCAACGAAGTCGTTCTCGATGTGTTGCAAGGAAGTTTTGCCAACAACGATGAAGACGAAACGGTCAATGCTGCGAGCGAGCTCGGCGGAATCGCGGCCAGCTTGGTTTCCCGAGAAGACTTTGCCGCAGGCGATTTGTTCCGCGTTCTGAATCACGATTACGCAACGTTCACACACAGTGCCAACGTCGCTTTGTATGCCGGGATGCTGGCGAGCGAGTTGGGGATGACCCAGCATGAAGTGGAATTGGTCGTTGCCGGCGGGTTGTTGCACGACCTGGGCAAACTGGAAATTCCCGATCAGATTTTGACTAAACCTGGGCGACTGGACGAAGACGAATTTGCGTTGATCAAGAAACATCCCGGTGAATTGACCGACGAACTC